>NZ_JADMVY010000039.1:0-1319 GCF_015547905.1 Clostridium sp. J1101437_171009_A5 | reverse complement strand
TAGCCGAGAGACTCGGCCTTGGTCTGCTTGCCGCTGGCCACGTCGGCCACCAGCTGCAGGAGCTCGTCGCCCATCTGAGTGAGATCTCCGCCGTAGATGATGGGGGAGGCATCCACATCGATGTTATCCTCCATGTTGGCGAAGGTGATGCGGTTGCCGGTGATCTTGATGACGGGGGCGATGGGGTTGCCGGTGGGGGTGCCGCGGCCGGTGGAGAAGACCACCACCTGGGCGCCGCCGGCCACCATGGCAGCCACGGAGGAGGGGTCGTTGCCCGGGGTGTCCATGATCACGAGGCCGCTCTTGGGGGCAACCTGCTTGGCGTAGTCGTACACGGCGTTGACGGGGGAGTGGCCGCCCTTGTGGATGCAGCCCAGGGACTTCTCCTCCAGGGTGGTGATACCGCCGGTCTTGTTGCCGGGGGAGGGGTTGCCCTCACGGACCTCCTCGCCCACCAGGCGCAGGGCCTCCTCGTAGCGGTGGACGATCTCAAAGATGCGGTCCCGGACCTCGGGAGTGGCGGCGCGGCGGGCCAGGATGTGCTCGGCGCCGATGAACTCGGTGGTCTCGCTGAGGATGGAGGTGCCGCCCTCCCGGACCATCAGGTCGGAGAGCTGGCCGATGAGCACGTTGGCAGCCAGGCCGCTGGTGGGATCGGAGCCGCCGCACTCGGTGGCCACGATGAGCTCGGAGATGGGGAACTCCTCCTTCTGGAGCATGGAGGCCTCGGCCACCATCTCCTTGGCATAGCGCACCGCCTGGTCAATGGCCTTCAGGGTGCCGCCGGCCTCCTGGATGATGACCTGCTTGAGGGGCTTGTTGGTCCGCTCCTGGATGGCCTTGACCACCAGGTCCATCTGGCAGTTCTCACAGCCCAGGGAGACCACCACGGTGCCGTAGACGTTGGGGTTGGCGGCAAAGCCGGCCATCACGTCCATGGTCAGCTGCTGGTCAGAGGCGACCTGAGAGCAGCCGTTCTGGTTGTTGAAGGTGACGGAACCCACCACCTGCTGGGAGATGATGCGGGTGGTGTCCGATGCGCAGACGCTGGCGGGCAGGATCAGAACCTTGTTCCGGATACCCACGCGGCCGTCGGGACGCTTATAACCATAGAAATTCATGCCTTACTTCCTCCTTTTCCCTTATGCCTCGGCTTCCAGGTCCTCGCGGTGGCTCTCCACATTGTGGACGTGGACATGCTCGCCGGCCTTGATGTCGCAGGAGGCAATGCCGATGTGCTCGCCGTACTTGCAGATGGGGGAACCCTTGGAAATGTCGCAGACAGCCAGCTTGTGATAGATGGTGATGTCCTGCCGGGC
>NZ_JADMVY010000038.1:0-1632 GCF_015547905.1 Clostridium sp. J1101437_171009_A5 | reverse complement strand
TTAGGGTCTACTGAATGGCTGGAACATTTGGAAATCTCGGAAAAATGACCAGCTCGCCGAGGTCAAAATCGTAGTCCAGAGCCCAACCGCAGTCAGGCGCAAAAAGGAGACGTAGTTTGCGCTCCATATTTGCGGCAAAGAAGCCCATCGCAATTGAGGTCATGGAAGTGTCGGGCAAACGAGTCATGACCCGGTCCAAGCTATATCGGCGCTTGACGACACCAAATGTTCCCTCAATCACGACGCGGTCGCAGCCATCCTGGTAGATCTGTTTGCTTTCTGCCTGCTTCTCCTCTGCCGACTTCCGTCCCAGCCTGGGACCTGAAAGACGGATCCCCAGCGAGGTGCACCAAAGCCGATTTTCTCTGCCGGGATAAGCCCGGTCTGCCAGAATCGTCTTTGGATAGAAGCCAAAGGTCTCCTTATATTCCTCAACGACCTGCTGCAGACTTCTGCTCTCAGAGTAGTTTTTCCAGTCAGCCTTCATCAGGAAAGCGTAACCACCCACAAGACCTACTATGACTTTGGCACCAAACTCAGTAGGACATCCCGCTTTACCGCGCACAATAGGGCGAACGTGCGGCTGATCGATGCTGACGATGCGGTCTTCTATCTGATGACTCTTCCGCACATACATGTCCCACTGTTGGCGGCAGAGTTCCTGGATCACCAACAGCTTCCTGTAAAGGTCATCCCCCAACAGCGATAAGGACACGCCGTGGGCCACCATCTTCTCGATGTAGCCGATATCCCTCTGGATATATTGCAAATTCCCGCGGAGAACCATCCGCGTTTCTCGTACAGTATGGGTGCGCTTCTTGGTGTATGCCAAATATCTTTCCCGAGCCTGCTGGCGATAGGTCCGTGGCTTCTCGGGGTACAGATCACGGGCGGAAGGATACAGCAAATCGATCATCTTTTCTACCAGCTCCCGGGCGTGGTTCAGCAGCCCGACATCCGTCGGATAATGAATATCTGCCGGACAGCAGGTCGCGTCAAGAATCAGCGTTCCACGGTTCTCAGTTTCTTCTGTCGGCTGTGCCGAGAGAGTGTCCTCACTGTCTTCCTGATTTACGGAATCATCTTCTTCGGGGTTATCCATGCTGGCAACTGCTTCTGGCGCAAAAACCAGATCGTTGATCCGTTGAATCATCTCAGGAGAAATACGCTTCCTGAAATGTGTCATCATGGATGCGTCGAAGGGCGAGTCCATGGTATAGCACTCAAATCCGCAGAAGTACTGCAGATACGGGTTCTCCTGGATATTTCGTCTGGTCTGTTCATCTGTGTAGCCTTCCTCGGCCTGGATATACAGTGCCCCGAAGGCCAGACGAGATGGAATGGCCACTTGGCCCTCACTGCTCTTGAAATGTTCCTGATACTCCCGGTCAATCTCTTTCCAAGGGAACTTCTTGCTGAGGATTACCCACCGGTTATCCTCACGCAATGTGACCCCAAAGGGCATCTCCATCTTAAGCTGGTCATAATCTTCGTGCCGATACATCTTCATCACCTGCAAACTTTTTCTTTCAAACTTCTGAATCCCTTTGCAGATATTTTACCGCATTACCCCTGTTTTTCCTAGTATTTTCAATGGTTTCCGAGCTTTTTCCCACTGTTCAGTAAGCCCTA
>NZ_JADMVY010000037.1:0-1844 GCF_015547905.1 Clostridium sp. J1101437_171009_A5 | reverse complement strand
GCCATGTGACGGACGGCTCGCTGGACTTCGGACAGAGAAAAGATGTGTTCCATCAGCTCTGTCATTTCGGTGCGTGTGAGATCTTTGACCTCCGGGGCAAGGCTCTCAACCGTGCCGCCCAGATTGCAAAGACGATGGGTGCGCTTGGTGCGCTCGCCTTTCTCCAGATACTTCTTTCTGTTCTCAAGACGGTTGAGCTTGTGCTTCTCCTGTGCAAGCTGCGTCTCGGCTCGTTCCTTTTCGGCTCGGAGCTGTTCAAGAGTTTTCGGTTTTGTCATTGTGATTGACCTCCTTTTTTTGATTTTGGGGATAAAAAAAGACCGTCAACTTTTCGCACATTGCGACCAGTCAACGGTCAGTTTTTCGGTATTCAGTTTTTTCAAACTTGCTGGCGGCGAACAGCATTTCATGCTGTTTGCGGACGGCAAGTCCACAAGGGATAGACGCACAAGCGTCGCAAGGGAGTGTAGCTCCCTTGACGGAACGAAGTGACGAAACATCCTCGGTCATGCAGTTTCTTTCTGCTGACAGAGAATGAAGCTCCGCAGGACGCACAATACTCTCGACAAGAGAGTATAGAAGTGCGCCCTTTAGTTCCTAAAGGGATTTGCTCCGGCTTAACTTCTCGACAAACTTGAAGTTATTTTACTTGCGTTCCATAAATCCTATGATTGAAAAAATCAATCCTACAATCCCAATTCCGATAACGAGCAGCCCCATTCCTGATGAGCAAAGAGAAATTATAATGGCAAAGAGTAGTATTGCAATACCTAATCCAATTTTCTTCATTGTAAATCCTCCTTTACAAATTCCGATTTGTTTCTCAATTTCGTATTCAAATTATACCATAAAACTGTGAACAATTCTACCGCAACTTTGGACTGTATGAGAAAAGTCCGGACGGTTTTCTGCCCGGACTTTCTCACTCAATCATAAATCAATTCCGCTTTCACAATCTCATCTGCCTGTGCCTTGCAAGCGTTCATCTGCCGCACCCATTCCATTTGGTTTTCGGCTTTCAGCTGTTCGGTCACGCCGTACTGCTTTGCCAGTGACCGCACGATCAGCTCCATGCGGTTTCGTGCCGCTTCGTCAATCTCGGCGCAATGCTCAAAGAGCTTGTCGGATAGCACCAGCTCATTGAACAGTATCGGGCGGCGCATTTCCAAATATGCTTTGCGAAGTCTGCCGTAGTGTCCGAGGGGCTTTGTCTTGCGGATAACGATGTTTGGGATAAGATAATCGCCGTTCTGTGTGTAAGTGATATTCATGCTGTTTGTACTCCTTTCATCGGCTCTCTTTGCGGTAAACTGCTGACAGGGACGAACACGCCCTTTGCAATGTCCTCCGCACGAATGGCGGCTTTCTTGGCTTCGATTTCTGCTTTTTTTCTCCCCTTGATTTTGTCCTCGTATCGCTTCTGCGCTCCGCTGGCTTTCCGCTTCAAGTAGTTCTGATGAAGCCTGTCCTTGCGTTCCTCACGCTTGCGGATTTCCTCTAATTCCTCCGGGGTAAGCTCCACTTCACCAAACGCCGGGGGAACAAATCGACCGACAAAATTGAAGTAAATCTCGACCTCCTGTGTGGTCTGTATACTGCCTTTGCGGTCACGCTCATGCACAAGGATTTTCTCGATAAACTCGTTGAGCATGGCAATGGTCAGCTTGTCGAAGTTCTCGTACTTGTCAATCAGAGCGATAAAACGATCAGCGTCCTTTTCGTGCTTCTCATAGCTCTTGACAGCCTTTTCCAGAACAGAGACTTCAGCGGTAAGCTCGGACTGTTCCTTTTCGTATTGAGCGTCCAGAGTGGCGTATCTGCTGTCGGACAGCTTTCCTAAAATG
>NZ_JADMVY010000036.1:0-1922 GCF_015547905.1 Clostridium sp. J1101437_171009_A5 | reverse complement strand
ATTACTTGGAGGCCTTCAGGGCCTTGATGGACTCGATGAGCATGGGGGTGACCTTGAAGAGGTCGCCGGTGATGCCGTAGGAGGCCACCTCGAAGATGGGGGCGGTCTCGTTCTTGTTCACCGCGATGATGCACTCGGAGTCCTGCATGCCGGCCTTGTGCTGGATGGCACCGGAGATGCCCAGAGCCACATAGATCTTGGGATGCACGGTCTTGCCGGTCTGGCCCACCTGGTGGTCGGCAGAGATCCAGCCCGCGTCCACCACGGCACGGGAGGCGCCAACCACGCCGCCCAGAACCTCTGCCAGCTCCTCGGCCAGGGCAATGCCCTTCTCCACGTCCTTGCTGATGCCGCGGCCCACGGACACCACCACGTCGGCGCCGATCAGGTCCACCAGCTTCTTGGCAGCCTTCTTCACCTCCAGGACCTCCACATGGATGTCCTCCTTGGTCAGGGCCACCGCGGGCTTCTCCACCACAACGGCGTCGGCCTTGGCCTGGTCAAAGGGAGCCTTCTTCATCACGCCGGGACGAACCGTCGACATCTGGGGACGGAACCGGGGGCAGATGATGGTGGCCATCAGGTGGCCGCCGAAGGCGGGACGGGTCATCTTCAGGTTGGTGTTCTCCTCAAAGACCGTGTTGTCCACGTCGATGGTGGAGGTGGTCTTCAGGAACTCCTTGTACTTGGTCACATCCACGTCCAGGTGGGTGCAGTCGGCGGTCAGACCGGTGTGCAGACGGGCCGCACAGCGGGGGCCCAGGTCACGGCCGATGTTGGTGGCCCCGATCAGGAAGATCTCGGGCTTCTTCTCCTCCACCAGGTCGCAGATCACCTTGGCATAGCCGTCGGTGGTGTAGGTCTCCAGAAGCTCGTGGTCGCACACGTACACCTTGTCCGCGCCGTAGCCGCCCAGCTCCTTCGCCAGACCCTCCACGTTGTGGCCCAGAAGAACGCCGCACAGCTCCACGCCCAGGTCGTCCGCCAGCTTCCGGCCCTCGCTGATCAGCTCGAAGTCCGTGCTCATCAGCTTGCCCTCGCGCTGCTCACAAAATACCCATACGCCCTTGAAGGCGCCGGTGTCTCTACTATCAAAAGCCATTTTTCTGCTCTCCTTTCGATCAGATCAGGTGCTTCTCATCCAGAAGCGACACCAGCTTGTCGCAGGTGGCCTTGTCGGCCCCCTCCAGCATCATGCCGGCGCCCTTCACCGGGGGAGAGAAGGACTTGTACACGTTGGTGGGAGAGCCCTTCAGGCCGATGGTGTCCAGATCGATCAGGGGATCGTCCTTCAGGGTGTTGAAGTCATACACCTCGTAGGGCTTGCTGTAGGCCTCCACGATGCCGCCCACGCTCATGTAACGGGGCTCGTTGAGCTCCTTGATGCAGGTCAGCAGGCAGGGCAGCGCCACCTCGATGGTCATGTAGCCGTCCTCCAGCATCCGCTGCACGGTGATCTTCTTCCCCTCCGCCTTGATCTCGGAGACGTAGGTCACCTGGGGCAGGTTCAGCTTCTCGGCGATCTGGGGACCCACCTGGGCGGTGTCGCCGTCGATGGCCTGACGGCCGCAGAACACGATGGTCTCGTCGTCCACGCCGATCTTCTTCAGCGCAGCGGCCAGGATCTGAGAGGTGGCGTAAGTATCGCTGCCGCCGAACTCACGGCCGGACACCAGCACAGCCTTGTCCGCGCCCATGGCCAGCAGCTCCCGCAGCATGCCCTCCGCGGGCGGGGGACCCATGGAAACCACGGTCACTTCGCAGCCGGTCTCATCCTTCAGCTTCAGGGCCGCCTCAATGGCGTTCATATCATCGGGGTTGGTGATGGTCGCCATGGACGCGCGGTCCATGGTGCCGTCCGCCTTCACCGCAACCTTACCGGAGGTATCCGGCACCTGCTTCACACATACGATTGCTTTCAT
>NZ_JADMVY010000035.1:0-2637 GCF_015547905.1 Clostridium sp. J1101437_171009_A5 | reverse complement strand
TGTTTTCGGTAAAATGAAAATGTAGCAAATGGTACTCAAAAAGTGAGCACCCCAATGGCAAATAAAAAGAGCCATTGTCAGCACCTGAAATAAACGCTACCCTTTAGGTGGGATAACCATAAGGGGGTAGCAGAAAGGTGTTACGAATGGCTCAAATCAAGTATATCAAAGACCTCTACGAAAATGAAGAGGCAAGTTTGCGGGAAATATGCCGCATAACCGGCCACAGCTTTGAGACTGTCCGCAAGTACGCCTACCAGGAAAACTGGAGCGAGGACAATCTGCCGGATATTGAGCCACAGAGCTATCCGGTGCTGCAAGACTTCATCCCCATCATTGATAAATGGCTGGAGGAGGACCGAAAGGCCCCCAGGAAACAGCGCCATACAGTAATGCGGATTTACCACCGCCTGTGTGATGAGCATGGGTTTACTGGCTGCTATTCCACCGTGAAGAAGTATGTCCGCAAGAAAAAATATGTCATGAAAACTCTGAGTGCCGGTTATCTCCCTCTGGAGCACCCCAAAGGCTGGGGACAGGTGGACTTTGGCCTTGCGGAAGGCGAATGGGCCGCTACCGGAGAACGCTTTCCGTTCTATGCGCTGACGATCTCATTCCCCGGCTCTAACAACGGAGTAACGCAAGCGTTCCCGTCTCAAAACCAAGAGTGCCTGCTGGAAGGCATGAAGCGGATTTTTGAGCACATTGGCGGCGTCCCTCCCAGGCTGCGGTTTGACAACATGACCACGGCGGTTGCTCAGGTACTAAAAGATGGTGAGCGTGTCCTTACGGACGGCTTTACCCGCTTTATGCTCCACTACCGTTTCCAAGCTGATTTTTGCAATCCGGCTTCCGGCAACGAAAAAGGCAATGTAGAGAACAAGGTTGGTTACAGCCGCCGCAATGCGTTTGTCCCGGTCCCAGTCATTACCTCGTTTGAGGAATTTAATGAACAGCTCTTGGAGTGGTGCGAAAAGGACGCTGACCGGCTCCACTACAAGCACAAGGTTCCCATCCGGGAACTTTGGTAAGAGGACAAGGCGGCACTTTTAGAGCTGCCGCAGTATCCCTTCTCTGTGTTCCGCTACACGACGCTTACCGTGAGTAAAACAGGCTTTGCAACGATTGAGACGAATAAATACGGGCTATCTCCCATGCTGGCCGGCGAAAAAGTACAGGCCAAAATCTTCTATGACCATGTAGAGTTTTACCACGACCACAGACCGGTTGGACGCTTTCCCAGAAGCTACAAGACCAATGATGAGGTCTACGACTGGACGCAGTATGTGTCCACCCTCTGCAAAAAGCCAGGAGCGATTGAGCATACCCGTTTCTTCCACCAAATGCCGCAACGGTGGCAGGATTATCTTGCTTCCACCAAGGGAAAAGAGCAGAAGAGCGCCCTGCAACTTCTCAGCGAAATCGTTGCTGACGGAAACTCTGAGTTCTGTGATGATGCTCTGGAAATGGCAGCCGCCAATGGCCGGGCCGATGTGGACAGCCTGCGGCAGTGTTATTACATGATTGCCAAGAAGGAGTACCGCCCAGATCCGCTTAAACTCTCCGGAGCCCCATTGCTGAACTACAATCCAAACCTCTCAGCCTATGATGGCCTGATGGGAGGTGAGGCTCATGGCTGAACAGATTGAACAGCTCATGCGGCAAGTGAAGCTGGGCGGCATGGCGAAAGGCTGGCGGAGCGTCCCCTACGAAAATACCGAGCAGTATGTGACCGATCTCTTGACACTGGAATTGCAGGAACGAGAAACCAACCGGATTAACCGCATGGTAAAGACGGCTGGTTTCCGGGTGATGAAGACACTGGATGATTTTGTGTGGAACTCCGCCATTGAACTTCCTGGCGGCTTGCCACAGGAATACATGACCGACCTCCAGTTCCTTGCCCCAAAAGAGAACCTGATTTTTATGGGGAGCGTTGGGACGGGAAAGACCCATCTGGCTACGGCTATTGCTTTGAAAGCCTGCCAGGAGGGGCGGCGTGTCCGTTTCTTTACTGCGGCTGAGTTGGCAAACATACTGCTGGAAAAGAACACCAAGGGAACCTTGAACAATTACCTGGGTACGCTGAAAAAGGTAGAGCTTGTTGTGATTGACGAGATTGGTTTCGTCCCTCTGCACAAGGACGCCGCTGAACTGCTGTTCCAAGTGATTTCCGATTGCTACGAGCGCAAGAGCCTGATTATTACTTCAAACCTGGAGTTCTCTCAGTGGAACACTGTCTTTGGGGACAACCGCCTGACTGCGGCGCTCGTTGACCGGCTTATCCACCACAGCCATATTGTGATTTTCTCTGGGGATAGCTACCGGCTTACCCAGTCCCTGAACCGCCAGAGGGCATACACTTAGGGTACTCAAAATTAGTGCAAAAGGGCTTTGGGCACCGATGTGAGCACTTGGCCCCTATTGGCACCGATGCGAGCGTTTGGCCTCCGGGGGACCGATGTGAGCATTAGGCCCCCAGGGCACTCACTCTTGCAAAAGGCCCTCATCTTTCCGGGTACTCAAAAGGTGAGCATTTGGTACTTGGGAAAAACATTGCTCACGACATGAAATCTGGTGCTGAAGGTGCTCACTTTTTTGGGGCCCTTTTGCTCACATTTTCGTTTGACAAACACA
>NZ_JADMVY010000034.1:0-3132 GCF_015547905.1 Clostridium sp. J1101437_171009_A5 | reverse complement strand
GCCTGATATTCAGCCTTTATTTGTTGTCAGCAGCCCGTTTCACGGTCTGCCTTTTGTGTCCTTGTCCATAATGTTTCTGTGTACATTCCCACCTGTAAGTAGTTTCGCCCTAACCTCGACATATCCTTGACGATAACTGTCCCGACTTTCCCTGCTTCAATGTCTGCAAGCATGGCTTGAAATCCGGGTCTTTGAAAGTTCGCACCGGAATAACCGTCGTCGGTGTACCAGCGCAGATTAGAAAATCCATTCTGTTTGGCATAGGTTTCCAAAATCCTCTTTTGGTTGGAAATGGAATTGCTCTCGCCTTGCAGCTCGTCCTCATGGGACAGTCTTGGGTAAAGGGCGGTAATGAGTTGCTGGGTGGTCTGTCTTAACATAAATTCCTCCGTTTCCGACAGCCAGCCCCACTATTCCGTACCTTGATTGTACCACATGGGGCGGCTGTCTGTATAGCGGCAAAAGCGTCAAATCTGCTTCTTTACGGTCGGTAAAAATGACGGTTTTTCAATCAGGCTTATCACAGGTCAAATATCCGGCGGCGGCTTCTGCTTCCAGCACTTTCATCATCTTGTCAGCGGCGGTGTCGGTCGCCCCCTCCTTGAAAAAGCCAGACACCACAAGGATTGTGTTGCCTATCCTCGTTTCGGTCACGCAGTCCGGGCGGCGGGCAGGGCGTTTGTTTCTCTGGGTGTCGGTCATAGGCAAATCTCCTTTCCGGCAAGCAGCCGTTTCAGCTGTTCCATTTTTCCCTGTGCGGCGGCTTTCCTCAAATTCTCCCCGGTAAAGCAGAGAGGGGAACACATTTCAAGCAGGCGGTCATAAATCCGGGCGTGGGCGGTGTCCTCCGGGTGCTGCAATTCCTCCAGCGTGAGGTTGGTCGTCACAATCAGCGGCTTCCTGCTCCGGTAGCGGCTGTCAATCACATTGTAGACCTGTTCCAGACCGTATTCTGTGCCACGCTCCATTCCAAAATCGTCAATGATGAGCAGGGGGAAGCTGCAAAGGCGGGAAATATATTCGTTCCTGCCCGCAAAGCTGGCGGCAAGGTCGTTTAATATTGCTGCAAAGTTTGTCATGCACACCGGGACTTCCTGCTCCATGAGGGCGTTTGCAATACACCCGGCAAAATAGCTTTTCCCAGTGCCTACCCTGCCCCACAAGAGCAGCCCGTAGTTCCCGTCCTTTATCTGTTCCCAGCGTGCCACATATCCGGCGGCGTTCTTCATCTGCGGGCAGCTGCCGTTATCGTTGGCAAATGTCCAGTCCTGCATGGTCTTGTCTGTAAAGCCCTGCCGTTTCAGCCGTTCCACCGTTTCAAGGTGGCTGCGCCGCTTCTCGGCGGCTTCCCGTTCCTTACGGGCTGCCCGCTGGCAGTCGCACTCTGACGGGTGGCGGTCACGCCCGAAAAAGGTCTTGCCCTCCGGGAAATAGGCTTCTTTGGGTTTCCGGCATTTGCCGCAGTATAAAAGCCCGTCCTCCCCGGTGTAATCCTCCGGCTCGGCTGTGGTGTCGGTCATAGGCAGTATGGTGTTGTGGATTGTATCGGTCATAGGCTTTCTCCCTCCTTGAATGAATAGTCCGGTATGCCTTTCTTTGGCTTCTCTTTGGCAGCGTCCTCCTGCGCCCACTTGTAAATGGTGGCTGCATGGCTCTGGTACTGCTTCCCGGTGGAAGCGATGTGGCAGGAAAGGCGGTCAAGGTAATACTCCCACTTGCCGGGGAAGTCCTGTTCCAGCTCCAAAAGTTCTGTGTCAGAAAGAAATACATTTTTATATCTGCCATAAGCGGCGGGGGGCTGCCCCTCACTCGCTCCTTTTGTTTGGCTCTCTATTAGGTTGTTTATATTAGTTTGGTTAGGGGACGGTTTTCCGACCGTCATAAGGTCAGTTTTCCGGCTGTCAGTTGGTCGGTTTCCCGCCCTTATGAGGGGCGGTTTTCCGTCCGTCAGTTGGTCGGAAAACTGTACCACTGGGATAGGCGGCACTTTCACATACAGACGGTTGGCGGCAGAAAAGCCCGTCCGTCTGCGTTCCAGCAGCCCGGCAGCGTCCAGTTCGTTCAGTGCGCCCTTTATGGTGGTGCAGCCTTTATCCAGCATTTCCGCTATCTCTGCTATGGGGTAGACAATGTATGTCCGTCCCTCGCTGTCCTGCCAGCCGTTCTTCTGCGAAAGGGTGGAACGGTCTAACAGCAGCGCATATAACTCTCTTGCGGTGTGGGATAGGTCTGTTTCCAGCAGGAAACGGGGGTAAGGCAGGTAAGCGGGCAGCTCCGTTCCTGCGGTCATATAATCAGCGATAGGGTTCACCTCCTTGTGGTGTCTGTCTGTGGGTTCTGTTACGCTTTTAGGGGGCGTTTTTAAGGGAAAAGGATAAATGTATCACGCACCCTTTGACACCCTCCAAAAAAGCCTTGATTTATGCGGGTTTGAAATGCCCTAAAGCGTGACATTTCTCCCTTTGTTTCCGCTTCCGTTTGGCGGCGTTTATCCGCTTCATGCGTCCGGCGCAGTCCGGGCAGTATTTCCCCCGGTTGGATTTTGGGAAGAAGAACGCCCCGCAGACAGCGCAGCGTTTCCGGCTTCCCCGGCGCAAGAGGGCGGCTTCCAGTGCTTCATCAAGGGGCAGGACAGCGGCGGTAAACCAGCGGCAGAGCAGCGAATAGCTGATACTCTGTACACACACGCAAGGCTCGCCGTCCTCCAACAGCAGGCAGTTCCCGCTGTCATAGTTGCAGCACTCATGCACAAGGCGGCGGGCTGCCCGGTACTGGCGGTAGTCCATGCGGGGGATATTACCGTTCATGGCTCTGCTCCTTTCTGCGCTGCGGCTCGCTCCGGCGTAAAATCTGGTCGATATTGCCCTTGACAGTCTGCAAGCGGCGGTACTCCTCCCGTTTTGCCCGGTAATCGTTGTAGCCGCTGTTTTTCTCTTTGATAAGGCTTTCAATCTCTGCTTGCAGGGATTTATAGCTCGGCAGCTTGGAAATGCCGTTCTCCCTGAAATAGCGGGCGGCTGCGTCTGCTATGATAAAGTCACTTTCATGCTTCTGACGGTAGGCTGCTTTTGCTTTGGCGTTTTTCTGCTGTTTCAGCCCGTCCCGGACAGGGCGGGTCTTGGAATAGGCAAG
>NZ_JADMVY010000033.1:0-3283 GCF_015547905.1 Clostridium sp. J1101437_171009_A5 | reverse complement strand
TTCTCGATGCCATAGAGCGAAGAATTGAGACGCAACGTACTTTGGTTGAGACCCTCAAGAAGTATAAAAGAGGTGTCATATCTGCACTTCTAAGTTCAAAGACTAATCCTTATTATTCATCCGAAACATGGAAAGAAGTAGCTTTATGTGATGTAGCAAGCGGCTTTGAGTATGGCATGAATGCCGCTGCCACAGTCTACGATGGTTCTCATAAGTACATTAGGATTACAGATATTGATGATAATTCTCATCTTTATAGCCAAGATGTACCGGTCTCACCAGAAGGGCAAGTAGATGAAAAGTATCGAGTTCGAGAAAACGACATCTTATTTGCTCGTACAGGGGCATCTGTGGGTAAAAGCTATCGCTACCAGCGTAGTGACGGTGATCTTTATTATGCTGGCTTTCTTATTCGCATTCATGTAAATTCAGATGTGAATTGCGGTTATGTTTTTCAGAATACATTAACTGAGGCATATAGGCGTTGGGTTCTCCTTGAATCTGCTCGATCTGGCCAGCCGGGAATTAACGCTGAGCAATATAAACAATATCGCTTTCTGCTTCCGCCCTTAGAGCTACAAAATAAAATCTCCACCTTGGCTACTAATCTCGACAATCTAATCTGCAAAGAGGAAAATCTTCTATCACAAATCGAACAAGTAAAAATAGCTTTATTGCAGCGGCTTTTTATATAAAGAGCCGCTGCATAAGCCCCGTTCTTTCGTTTATAAGCGTGTCCAGCATATTTTCGTGAGCGGTTATTGTGAAGTCAAGTTTTGAGAAAAAACGGGCGATTTTCTTTTGTTCATGTAAAGGCGGCAGAAAAACAGTTTGATTCAAAACCGTTCCACGATCTATGCCTTCAATTAGTCCTGTGGCGTTCCGCTTGATCCTATCCGACAAGAAACCCGTCAGGTAGTAGCAGAAGTCGCTTGTCATTTTTTCATTTGCACGCAAAGACATAAACTGTCTCGCTATGTGTGCCTTTTCCTGTGTTAATCTCACAACTGCTCCTGAACCAGAGCCTTTACAGACAAGTAGGGTGTCACCCTTATACGCATAACACCGGGGTGTCTGCGTCCATCTACTGACCACTGTTTCTCCTTTCACAATACAACTGGCTCCTGTCATATAAGGAACACCTATTTCTTGATCATTGTATTCAGCAGGCGCAAAGTCTTGTCCTGATTGTAGCGAGATGAGGTCTCCCATTTTGTATTTATCCCATTTTTGCGGCTTAGCCGAAAAAGAAACTTGTTGAGTGAATACTGCTTTTAACGCACCTCTTTTATACTTCTTGAGGGCATCAATGATTTTACTCTGAGCCGCTGCCCTTTGATCCAGCAGATATAGAAAACGGCTTATCTTTTCCTGTTCAGCAATCGTTTGTGGAGATGAGATTTCAGTTTTAGAAATATTCCCCTTGCTGATAGACAGAACTTTAATACCTTGCATTAAAGGAATGAGCTGCTTGTGATAGTGGGGGGTGTTCATGTAATACCCCAAATACATGGATGCAAACGGGAAAAGAGGTCTACACGGAACTGTATGCAGTCCAGCCTCGATCTTTCTGCCGGAAATATTCAATAGTTCAATTGTTTTTCCAACCGTTTTATCTTCGGCGGTATCTGCAACAATTATATCCCCGTCTTGAAGATAGTCGTAATTTGTGCTTTCATGCCCAGAAATAATGTGGGGAATGGTGTTGTCTGTGGCATCGAGAATACTTCCGTATTTGATCAATACATCACCATAATGAATATCCAGCACATCTCCGGTTGCATCAAGCTCAGCTCGTGAAAGAGTGTTGTTTTGCAAGAAGGAAAATACAGCGCTGAATTTGTGGCTACACCACGGCTCATCAAAGCCAGGGAAGCGGAGTTTCGGACGCTTTTCGAGACCGTTACTTGAGGATGGAAATGCACATCTTCGTCCTCCACGTGATAATAATCGTGGAGGTGGTCAACATGACTAACAATACACAATTCAAGACGCTATTGAACACTTGGCTAAATCAAAAGAAGCCGATGATCACACCGTCAACCCATGCCAGTTTTACGCTGATAGCCGAAAATCACTTAATACCTCACTTCGGTAAGCGGAAGATCGGCAGCATTACCGAGCCGGACATTCAGAGCTACATATCGTATCTTTACGAGTCCGGGCGGCTGGATAAGTCCGGCGGTCTCACTGTGAAGACCATACGAGATGTGATTCTCGTGCTGCGGCTTGCTATGGAATATGCCTACAAGGAAAGAGCGATACCACTGCTCAACTGGGACCTGATAGAATACCCCAAAGAGTTGGGAATAAAAAAGGTGGTTTCTCTGTCCAAGGATCAAGAGCAAGCTCTAATTCAGTGTATATACATGAACCTGAACCGGAAGACCGCCGGCATACTCATTGCACTGTTTACCGGTGTGCGGATTGGTGAACTCTGCGGCTTACAGATGAAGGACATTTCGTTGACAGATAAAACCATCAGCATCAACAAAACCGTTCAGCGCATCTATGACAAGAAAAAGGGAGAGTCCTATCTGCACATAGGGCCGCCGAAGACCAAGACATCAGCTCGAACAATTCCCGTACCGTCTTTGCTCATGAACATTATCAAGAAGTTTTATACGGAAAATCCCAACCATTACTTCTTGACTGGCAAAACAAAGCCGACAGAGCCTCGAACTTACAGGCAGTTCTTTTCCCGTTTTTTGAAACGAAATGGGCTGCAAAAGGTAAAGTTCCACGAGATACGGCATACATTTGCCGTAAGAGCCATTGAAATACCAGAGTTTGATGTGAAGTCTCTCTCTGAAATTCTCGGACATAAAAATGTGTCTTTTACTCTCAATGTATATGGCAGTGCCAACTTGCAGCAAAAGGTAAAGTGTATGAATTTGTTAAATGATCTTTTGTAAGGTCATCTTGGGTGAGCAGGAACGGTGGGTTACCGTTCCTGCTCACTCTTTTTCTTTTGAAGAGTCTGCTGCTCCTTCTGCGCCTGTCGCATCATTCTCCGTACCGCCTGTCGCTCCATATCCTCATGCAGCACACGGGAAACCACCTTTTTGCTGTCAAACATCAAAAGCGGGCTGTACTTCTCGCCGTAAACCTGCTGTGCCCGGTTCTCCGTCTCCTGCTCCTTGCTGGGACGGATGGCCTGTCTTGCTTCATACAGCTGCACCGGATCGACGCCCTGTGCCTGTTCCCGAAGCCCGGCATACTCGTTCAAGGCAGCGTCCAGTTCAGCAGAATATTTCTGTTCCTGTTCTTCCAGCCGTTTCAG
>NZ_JADMVY010000032.1:0-3731 GCF_015547905.1 Clostridium sp. J1101437_171009_A5 | reverse complement strand
CTGGCTGGCTCACCAAAGGTGGGCAAGTCCTGGCTTGCTCTATGGCTGGCGGTGACAGTTGCCAAGGGAGAACCGGTGTGGAACATGACCACCAGGCAGGGCACCACACTCTATCTCTGTCTGGAAGATTCCGTCCTCCGCATCCAGAACCGGCTCTTTGAGATCACAGAGGACGCACCGGACAGCGTCCACTTCTGCACCGAGTGTGCTCTCATCGGCCAAGGGTTGGAGGAACAGGTGGAAACATTTCTCGCCGCCCACCCCGATACCGTGCTGATCATCATCGACACCCTGCAGATGGTTCGTCCGATCCACGACGCCACCTACGCCAATGACTACCGGGACCTGTCTGTGCTCAAGCGGCTGGCGGACAAGCACGGCATCGCCATCCTGCTCATCCACCATCTGCGGAAAGAAAAGGCAGAGGATGTGTTCCACCGGATCTCCGGCACCACCGCCATCAGCGGCGCGGTGGATTCCAGCTTCACCCTGGTAGAAGAAAAGCGGGGCAGCGGCAGAGCCAGACTGACCTGCGTGGGCCGGGACATTGAATACCGGGAGCTGGAGTTGGAACGCGGCTGTGAAAATGTGTGGGAGTTGGTTTCGGACAGCAGAGCAGAACCCGTGCTGCGTGAGGATCGGATCGTCGTTCTCCTCTCTGCATTTATGAGCACCAGAACAATATTTATCGGCACTCCTACGGAACTCTCCGAAAAGATCGACCCTGATAAGTCTGAAGGGGTAACGCCTAAAAAGATTTCAAGGCTGATCCTGCAAAGCGTTGAGGCCCTAAGAAAAAACGGAATTCAGGCAATGGTGCGCCGCAGCAACGGAAAACGAGTGATTGAGCTACACCGTGCCGATAGTGCCGATTTGGAGGGTGCCGGAGAAATCGTCCCTATCGACCCTGTCGGGGCGCTGTGCGGCGATTTGCGGGCGGTTTCCAGGTGCGGCGAGTAAACTCCCGCAAGGCAAAAGAAACGCCGTGTTGGGCCGCTTGTGGCCGAAGGAGGAATGCGGGTGTTCGGCGCGGGAGAATCACCTCAAAAGGGGCCCCCGGAGAAACCCAGCGAAGCGGTTTCTCTGGGGAGAGGAGGAAGCACGGAGCGAGGGAGCTTTTGACCTCGGTCGGAAGCGACTGATGCGCAGTCGCTTCCGACGAGGGCCAGCATCGCGTTTGTCTGGTCGTCGGCAAAGCCGCCGCCCGCCTTCCGCTTGTTTGCGGGGCGCTGCCCCACACCCCATTTTTACGAAAGACTGGAGGAAACGACATGAAAAAAGACATCAAATTCAGCACCCGGATGGCGTCCGCAGACCGGGAGGCCATCAAGGAATTGGCGAAACGCTCCGGGATGTCCATGAGCGATTATGTGACGGCCTGCTGTTTGGGAAAGCAGGTGGTGGTCGTTGACGGACTGAAAGAAGTGCTCACGGAACTGAAGTCCATTGGCAGAAACCTGAATCAGCTTGTCACTCTGGCGCACATGGGACGCGTCACGGTGATCAATCTGGACGGTGTGCGCCAGGCGTTCTCTGAACTCTGCGCTGCTGTCCGGTTGATCCTGGAACGAAAGCGGTGGTGAGGAATGGCGATCATCAGCTTCACCAATTACAAGCGAGGTCAGACCACCGGATGCATGGGGGCCGTGATGCGGTACACCATGCAGAACAAGAAAACTGAGTTCGATGGGCAGCGGTTGGTCACAGGCATCAACTGCCAGCCGGAATCTGTCTACGCAGACTTCATGACCACCAAGCGTCTGCATCACAAAACCGACGGCGTGCTGTTCTACCACATGGTGCAGAGCTTCCCCAAAGGCGAAGTGGTCGACCCTGTCACCGCCCATGCAGCGGCATTGAAGCTGGCTGAGTACTATGAGGGCTATGAAGTTCTGGTCTGCACCCACACAGACCGGGAACACATTCATTCCCACTTTCTCATCAACTCCGTCAACTTCGATACTGGAAAGAAACTGCACATCGCAAAGGAGCAGCTCCAGGAACTGCGGCAGCGCAACGATCAGGTCTGTATGGAATTTTCTCTTTCTGTGTTCCGGCCCGCGGACAGAAAAGAGAAAACCAAGACCATGTCCATCGGTGAGTATCACACCGCCGTCCGTGGCCAGAGCAAAAAACTGCAGCTCATGAATATCATCAACGACTGTATGCGCCACGCCTCTAACCGTGAGGAGTTCATTGCACTGATGGAGAGCGAGGGCTGCAAGGTCTGCTGGGAAACCTCCCGGCGGAACATCACCTACACCACACCCAGCGGCTGGCAGTGCCGTGACCGCCTGCTGTTCGGGGGCAAATATCTGAAGGAGAAGATGGAATATGAATTCAGGATCAGAGCAGAAATTATCCATGGACGAGCTGTTGGAAAAGAATCGACCTGCGCAGATGGTACAGACCACGCCGCAGCCTTCGGCGCAGGAGCCGACACCGCCTCCCGAAGTGCATCCCACGAAAGCGGAGTGGGAGGATCTGCTGAGCGACCTCTGTACACTGGGGTACCACACCGAGAGACAGACCGGCTATCTGAAGAAGGTCAACGAACTGCTTGTGCAGCTCCCGAACCGGACGCAGATGGACGAACTGCTGAAAGCGGTGAAGCATCTGGAGCAGATGAGCGAACAGGCTGGGAAGCGGAACGAGAAGCGTTTTTCTCTGCCCAGTATCAGGCTGCCCAGACTGAGTCTGCCGGACATTCCATGGACCAGTCTGCTGTTGGGACTGGCGGCCCTGGCGCTGACTGGGCTGGTGCTGTGGGTGGTGTGGTCCAGCTTGGACACGCTTTGGAGCGCGGCCAGGGGCCTGCTCCCGTGAAGGATGCCACCACGCACTACCACGCAGACAGCAAGGCCCTCCGGAAAGAACGACAAAAGAAAATCGCCCTCGGTCACAAGGAGGACGATCACGAAGAAGAACAGACTTGGCAGCAGACCATGTGACGGTCTGCTTTTTTGTTGCCCGAATTGGTTTTGGGAGAAAGGAACGCTATGAAAAGTGAATTCGAAGTGTATATGGAGACAGGTATTCTGGGTGGTTATATTCCGGAGCGAGCAATTGGTCTCCGGAACGAAAACATGATCACACCAATCTACCGGGATACATCTTATCACGAAACAGAACATGGTATGGAACTTCGCCGGGAGATGATCGTGGGCGGACGAACATTCTTCGTCCGTTCCATCTTCTCTACCGCAGAGGAAGCAAAAACGCCTACGGAGCAGATGCTGCAAATCATCGACAGTGATTTAGAAAAAGGTTCGCTTTGAGGATAGACATTGGGCAGGAGATACGGTATGTTTGTTGTTACCGTATCGGCTTGCCCGGAAAGGAGTAGCAATGGCAAGCAACGAAAAATATACCGTCCTCTATGGCCGACTGAGTCAAGAGGATACGCAGAAAACAAATAAGACGGATGACTCGAACAGTATTCAGAATCAAAAACTTCTGCTGGAGAAGTATGCAGCCGAGAAAGGATTCACCAACACCCTCTTCCTGTATGACGACGGTTACTCTGGAACGAACTTCAACCGCCCTGGCTGGCAGCAGGTCATGGAGCTGATGGAAAACGGTCAGGTGGAAACACTGATCGTCAAGGACATGTCCCGACTGGGCCGTGAGTACCTTCAGGTAGGTCAGTACACGGAAACATTATGGACAAGGACACAAAAGGCAGACCGTGAAACGGGCTGCTGACAACAAATAAAGGCTGAATATCAGGC
>NZ_JADMVY010000031.1:0-3975 GCF_015547905.1 Clostridium sp. J1101437_171009_A5 | reverse complement strand
GCCATGTGACGGACGGCTCGCTGGACTTCGGACAGAGAAAAGATGTGTTCCATCAGCTCTGTCATTTCGGTGCGTGTCAAGTCCTTAACCTCCGGGGCAACGCTTTCCACCATGCCGCCCAGATTGCAAAGGCGGTGGGTGCGTTTCTTGCGTTCGCCTTTCTCATAGTGTTTCTTCCTCTGTTCCAGCCTTTGGAGCTTGTGCTGTTCCTGAAGAAGCTGAGCTTCAGCTTGTTCTTTTTCGGCTCTAAGCTGGTCGAGGGTTTTCGTTTTTGCCATGTTTCATGACCTCCTTTTTTGAAAATGGGTATAAAAAAAGACCGCTGATTTTTTCACACGGTCATGTGTATCAACGGTCTGTTTTTTAGTATTCAGTTGCAATGATTATCTCACTTTAGTTTACGATACCAGCTATATAATCATAATCAATTTTTTCTGAAACCACCTTGTAAAAGAAAGGGTCTTTCCGAATAGTATCATCGGAATTGATGATAAAGTTATTCCAATCATCGGCTTCATTACCATCGGATAAATAAATGGTCATCTTAAAGCTATATCCAGAATAACCAACAGACGGCTTCGACCTTTTTAACTTGATTTCATTTAGATTTTCAATAATATGTTCGATTTGTGTCTCATCTGTGATGTGAGTTGCATTTCCAGTATTTCCATTGAATACGACAATTTCTATAACTTCATCATGTTCCAAATCCATCAAGTTAATAGGAACATTGTACCAGATACCAATCCCTACTGCGAGAACCGCTACAATAGTTAGTAACATTACCAATTTCCGTTTCATAATTATGCTTCTCCTTTTAGTTGGATTTTCAAAATCAAACTTGCTGGCGGCGAACAGCATTTCATGCTGTTTGCGGACGGCAAGTCCACAGGGGATAGCCGCATAAGCGGCGCAAGGGGGTGTAGCCACCTTGTCGAAACGAAGTGACGGAAACATTCGAGGTCAGGCAGTTTTCTTCTGCTGACAGAGAATGAAGCTCCGCAGGACGCACTACTCTCGACAGAGAGTATAGAAGTGCGCCCTTAGAGTTCTAAGGGTATTTTTAGATAATTGGGAATGTTTCTTTGTCAAACTGCGTAACATTGAACACGATACGCCACTCGACATCATCACCAACCGGTTCAAAGTGCAGAGCAGAACAAGCAGCATGAAGTTTTTCTTGTGAATTTGTTCCATATATAACTGCTGTCGGACCATCTGCACCACCAATAACACCAACAACAAAACAGGAACTACTGCCAACTGGACGGAACGAATGATCGTCTGGTGTAACTTCTATCGGTCTATCGCCTTCATCACAGTCAAAAACCGAAATGTTCTCCATCGGTTCAGGGGTAAGTGTATAACTCATGGCAATATAATGTGTCGGATAAATCCAGCGATCAGAACCAAAACTATTTTGAGGAACTGTCTGCTGTTCTATTTCCTGCACGGTCAGTGTATGGGTTATTCCGCTAACAGGATGGGAAAACATAAATGAATCTCCGGGTGCGTGAACTTTGAAATGTGAGCCTGGAACTTGTCCTGGTTGCTGCTCCATTGTAAGAAAAAGTTTATTGATTTCAGGGTGATGCTTGGTTCCCCAAGGAAATACGTCTCTGCATATGACCCAGCCATAAGTACTATCCAGCCCATAATGGTCGATTGCCCATTTTGCTTCCAACTCATTGATAACGCCATCTGGCAGACAAGGATTAAAGCTCACAGCGCAGCCATGGGTTGTCTGTAATATTTTCTCGTTTAACTTCAAGCAAGGTTTGAAGTTAAAACAAAGTGGGTTTTCCCATTCCATCTGCATCTGTTGCTCACGGGTAAAATTTTCACATGAGTCATTTTCCCAGTCCAGATTCCATTTTTTCATGAAGTCACGGATGCTTTCTGAATCAACTCGCATACAAAAATCAACGACAAGTCCTTTGCTACATGAATAAGCAGCCGGAATTACCCAATGATATCCAGCCCAATCGAATTGTTTATCCAGCTTGATCTCTTTTCCGGCACGGTCTTTACCTCGATGTCCCCAGAAATCTCCATCAAAGTAGACCTTCCATTCAGGGGCAACCAATTCTGCCTCTGAAGTCATATCATTATCGTAATAATCTTCTGTGTATTTAATCTGACTGTAATCAAAGGAAGATTGCAGGTTTTTGATATATGTCCACGGTTGTTCCATAGGCAACAAATTCATCTTCTCTGAAATTTCCGATAAAGTTTGCTGTTGTTCCTGGGTTGTAGGGTTTTCATTGAGAAAGGCTTCAAACTGTGCTTCGTTCCACATCCACGCTTGTTCCACTGCCGCCACATCACCACAAGCCAGTATAAGCCGCAGAAAGTCGGTAAAATTTTCAGCTACTGGATGAACATAATCAGGAGAAGTATTCATGGGGCTGACAGAGAAAACCATCTCTCCAAATCCACGAATGAAACAGAAGTGGATACCATCTATCCCTGCCCATCCAAAAACCGATGCCCCTTTTGGGGTACAAAAATAATTTGTATTATCCTCACGGAGTTCAACTCCCACAGGACTTAAATCGACACCCCGCTGTAAAAATTTTTTCAAAATTCTATTCATTAAGCATCCCCCCATAAAATTAGTGCTATCACGCTCTTTATTGTAGTAAATTTTATCACAAGAGTGTGAATAAATCTACTGGCGAATGCTGAAACCGCCCGAACAGTTTCTTTCTGCTCAGGCGGCTTTCTTCATCTATTTTTCTTTCTTCTGCTGCACTTGTTCATGGGCTTCCTGCTGAACATCAGCCCAGCGGAAAAGCCATACTTGAAGTGACTTTCACTTTCTTCACATTGGGCGATTGCTGTCTGCGCCCGGAGTTCCTGCACCAGCTCATAGTCCTCTTTGCTGAGCCGCTGGGACAACTGCTCCATGAGCTTTTCACAGGCTATGACTGCCTTTCGGTATTCCGGTGATGTAGGTACAACTGTCTCGCAGGGATAAAACTCCCCATTATACATGGCTTCCAAAATCATAGCTTTACCTCTCTCAACAGTAGATTAGTTCCGTCTTGATGATTTCCTCTGCCCGGCAGCGGATGGAGTTCATTGACTGCACCCATAACATCTGATTTTCCGCTTTCATGGCTTCGGTCACGCCCTCGGCTTTCATCATCTGCCGGATAATCAAGTCCAGCCTGTCTGCCGCCTGCTCGTTCAGATCGGCAACGACGGTGTGGAGCCTGCCGGACAAAATTAGCTCGTTGTAAAGCATGGGACGGTGCAATTTCAGATAGGACTGGTGCAAGCGTCCCCAATGCCCAATAGGTCGGCGTTCCTCCGGCAGCTTCAAGTCCGGCACATAGTAGTCGCCCACCAACACATAGTCCATACCGTTCTCATGGATTCTCGGTTTCAACTCTTTCATAAAATCACGCTCCCTTTCTCGGTCCCAGCTGCGGCAAACTGCTCACCGGGATAAATACCCCTCTGGCAATATCCTCGGTGCGGATTGCCTGTTTTCTGGCTTCAATCTCCGCTTTTTTCTTGGCTTTCGTGCGCTCCTCATACTCTTTCTGTTTACCATTGGCTTTCCGCTTCAAGTAGTTCTGGTGGAGCCTGTCCTTGCGTTCCTCACGCTTGCGGATTTCCTCTAATTCCTCCGGGGTAAGCTCCACTTCGCCAAACGCAGGGGGAACGAAACGACCCACGAAATTGAAGTAAATCTCGACCTCCTGTGTGGTCTGAATACTGCCCTTGCGGTCACGCTCATGCACAAGGATTTTCTCAATAAACTCATTGAGCATGGCAATCGTCAGTTTGTCGAAGTTCTCATACTTGTCAATCAGAGCGATAAAACGGTCAGCGTCCTTTTCGTGCTTCTCGTAGCTCTTGATAGCCTTTTCCAGATCGGAGATTTCAACGGTAAGCTCGGACTGTTCCTTTTCGTATTGAGCGTCCAGAGTGGCGTATCTGCTGTCGGACAGCTTTCCTAAAATG
>NZ_JADMVY010000030.1:0-4152 GCF_015547905.1 Clostridium sp. J1101437_171009_A5 | reverse complement strand
AGACTAAAATGGTACCTATAGAAAGGACAGTACTCTGACAAAAAAGCACGAAAGACAGACCAGAGATTGACAGTGGTACACAGAAAATAGACAGTAGTTTGACAAAAGAGTAAACGCTGTAGACACTGCCTTGACAGAGGTCAAGATCATCGTGCAAAATAGGACAGAGGCTATGGGTGGAAAATGGCTGTTAAATTTGTTCCCAAACGGTATTCGCCTGAAGAAATAGAAGCCCTGAAAAAGAATCCAAATGTGCTGGAGGTGCGGGAAAACCGTTTGCTGCTGACAATAGAGTTCAGACAGCAGGTCTATGAGGCGTGGATACGGAGGCCAGAGCGGTCAACTGTCAGAAGGATGCTGGAGGCAAACGGATTTGATACCCAGCGCCTTGGCCTAAACTTCACAAAGTCAGTGGAATCTGTTTTTAAACGGGGTGGGCGTCCGAAGTTTTCAAAGGCATCGCCGGAAACCCAGGCAAACTGGGCCAAAACAATATATATGCCAACCATGACTGCGGAGGAATTGGTTGAAAGCGGAAAATTTGTTTGGGATGTCAACAGACTGATTTTACATCCGGATTTTGAGGCGGAGCTATACCGAAACTATCCCCAACAGTCCATAGAAGATGGTTTGCTGTCCGCTGGGATTTCGCCAGCAGACATGGGCTACCACAAAATATACTGGCTGCAAGAAAAATTTGAACATTCATCTGGGCAGGACACAAACCGCAGTGCTACAAGGGGCCGTACAGCTTATTATACTGCCGCCACGGTAGAGCAGTATCGTAAACATCCTTATGTCCAAACAGCCACCCGTGAAAAAATAGAGTTGAATAAGGCATTCTTTGAGGCTGCCGCACCTATTGCAGTACTGGCATTCGACGACATCCTCCGTGTGTTTGATATTGACCCGGAGATATTTTCAGTAACGGAGCGATATCGCATGAGCCGAGTTTTGGCTGCATGGGCTACACCGGCTGACGGAGAGACAATAAACGCCTCTCCCACACGGAAAATCCTTAGAAATAGGATGCGGGCATTGGACAGTATTGTAGAAAAAGGGTTTCTTCAAATTGGAGATATTGTTTCTTCTCTGAATGTTCTGCAGAAGAAATCGCTCTGCCTGTGGCTCCGGGATCTTCCGCCAGACCCAGGAAGAAAGTATAGCGTTAGAAAAATACTCTCTCTCATGAAGATTTCTCGTGCGTCATATTATGCCATACTGAAGAATGGCACCTATGGACAGTCGGTAGTACAGAGAAACGCACAAGACGAGCAGGATGCCGAACTGATTCGAACCGTTATGGAATACAAGGGGTTTGCCAAAGGCTCAAGGCAGATCTATATGATGATGCCAGCTCTGACGGGAAAGCGTATGGGGCTGAAAAAGATACGCCGTATTATGAAAACGTACAACCTCACATCGTCGATTCGGAAGGCAGCGCCTTCCAAGCGCATGGGTGGAGCGGCACTGAAAAAGAATGTGAGACCTAATTTGCTGCAGCGCAGATTCCGCCTTTACCGGCCCAATGAAGTACGGCTGACAGACGTTACACATCTTCTCTATGGCGACGGATGCAAGGCATATGGCTCAGCACTGCTCGATCCCGTCACCAGCAAGTTAGTTGCGTTTTTAGTCAGCGAACACAATGACTTGGAACTGGCGCTTGCCACACTGCGTCAATCAGATCTTCACCCATGTGTCAGCGGTGGACTTTATCATTCTGACCAGGGGACAGTTTATCTGTCTGGCGCATTCCAGCAGGAAGTAAGCAAAAGAGGTTACACACAATCGATGTCCAAACGAGGAAATTGCCAGGACAACGCCCCACAAGAGTCTTTCTTTGGACATTTTAAAGATGAGTGTCCGTATTCGGAATGCAAAGATATCGAGGAGTTGAGGGAACTTGTCGCGCGATATGCAGAGTATTACAATTATGAACGCCGCATGTGGGATAAGGGCCGCATGACGCCAGTCGAGTACGAGCAGTATCTTCTGGCCATGAACGAAGCTGAATTCTCGCTCTACATCGCAAAGGAAGAAGAAAAGTATCAGCAGATGAAAGAAAAAGCTGCCCAACGAGCCATTGAACGGGCAAAAAATTTAGGAGTATGAGAAAGGTGGGCGGATGAGGGAATATGAAACAAAACAGAATGACCAGGCAGCCGCCAGAGGAGATTCAGCCGTTTCTGGATAATCCGTTCCTAAAGGATTTTCGTGGGCGGGATATTATTTACACGAAGGACTTTTATGTTGCCATGTATAAGAAGATCTCCGAGGAGCATATGACCTATGTGGCAGCGTATAACAGCCTTGGGTTTTCCACCGCTGTACTCGGAGAGGACCGCGCGAATTCCGCAGGAAAGCGGGCGATGCAGTTGGGCCGGGAGGGTCGTTTGTTCACCGCAGATCCCTCCAGCTATGATGGCTCTGTACCCAGAGAGGCTATGGGGGCCATGTCCCCTCTGGAAGAACTGGCCTATCTGAAAGCCAGAAATGCCTATTTGGAGGAGCTGGTTGCAGCTCAAAAAAAACTCCGTTCCGCATTGGAGGACACAACTATATCATTGAATCCGAAGGTGTAAGCGCCGACCGTTTCTATATGGTAGATTCCTTTATCCGTAGACAAGCGGATAGAGCGGACGGTCTGTCTATCGTGCAATGCCTTCACATATTTGGAGTGTCCAGATCCGGCTACTATTCGTGGGTCAGGCGTAAAAAAGATATAGACAGCTCCTGTGCCGCAAAGAAAGAACAACAGGAGCAATTGAAAGAAAAGTTTAGGAAAATCGTGAGAAAACTTGGATATGTTCCGGGAAAAAGGACCTTTCAGACCCATCTATGGCGCGAGTTCAATATCAGTATCAGTATAAAACGCTGTCGAAAGGTTATGAAAGAAATGAATCTCGTGGCCAACAGACCCAGGAAGGACGCTTATAAGAATCAGGCCACACACAATCACGAATATTCCTCCCCGAAAAACGCGGTGAAACAGAATTTCTCCGTTGGTCCCCGCAGAGTTATTTTGACAGATATCACTTATTTGTATTATGGCCCTGTGCGTACACCGATTTATCTTTGCGCTTTTAAGGATGCTTATACAAAAGAGATCTTGGGGCATTGCGTGTCCTCCCGCATGACAGTCTCGCTTGTCAAGTCCGCCTATGACGTTATGATGGAGAACCATGGACACGAACTGCGAGGTGCTGCATGTGTGATCCATAGCGACCAAGGTTCTCAGTACCTCTCGACCACATTCCAGAGGCTGCTGTCAGATGACGGTTTTCTCCAGTCTGTTTCCGATAGGGGCAATTCTCAGGACAATGCCCCCATGGAATCATTTTTCGGACGGCTGAAATGTGAATTGCTTGACCTCGTGGCGCTATGTCCAGACGCGTCAACTGTAAGCCGGATGATCAGCGGCTATATTGATGCCTATAACCATCGACATTACCAATATGCGCTGGCGGGGCTAACTCCATCTGAATACTACACCTATGTTACCACTGGTATCTACCCGGTGGACAACTACTACGGCATCAAGGCGACAGAACTTATGCCAATCCAGGCGTTGATAGCCGCCCGTCGCCGCGCGGCAGAGGAGAAGGCCAAAAAGTACAGAGAGGCCAGCGCAAAGAAACGCGCTATGGCTCAAGGAAAGAAAAAGGACCCAGAATTCGTCATAGCAAGGGATCAACGCATCTTGCGCCGCGAAATAGCGAAGTGGACCCGCTCCAAAGAACTTGCGCTTCAACAGATATCCCATCTGAGAGAAATTCTTGAACTATCCCAAAAAGCAAGGGCCTATTTGATGACCGCATCAGCTGACCTGATTTTGCAGCTATACAATGGAGAAAACTGGGGAGCCCATCCAGAACTCGCTTATATTTACAAAATGCGTGAACTTTTTTAAGGTACTTTCTCTATTCGCCTTTGTGATACTTATCAATGCGATAGAGTGAACCCAGTAACCCCGTTGCCGCAACAGACTTAGTAAATCTGCAAAAAAAAACACCCCCTATTATAAGCACAGCATGGCCGGCATTAATATGGCGGCCATGCTGTGCTTACGCTTTTTTCACCAGTAACGGTGGTTATTTTGTATCTGTTACTGTCAAAAAATTGTCCTTGACATTGGAACCAGTTTAGACA
>NZ_JADMVY010000002.1:0-377953 GCF_015547905.1 Clostridium sp. J1101437_171009_A5 | reverse complement strand
TTCTCGATGCCATAGAGCGAAGAATTGAGACGCAACGTACTTTGGTTGAGACCCTCAAGAAGTATAAAAGAGGTGTCGTTCGCTCCCTATTATCGCCAGAGAATTGTGGTCTAAAAGAAGTTCAATGGCAGTGTGATACCATAGGCAATCTTGGTTCCTTTATCAAGGGTGCGCCATTATCAAAAGCCGATATTTCCGAAACAGGAACTCCATTTATTCTGTACGGCGAGCTATATACAACCTACCATGAAGTAATTACATCCGTTGTCAGAAAAACGGAAGCAGTAGTTGAACAAGTTTATCATAGTATGGTGGGAGATGTGCTTATACCTACTTCTGGGGAAACATCAGAAGAAATTTCCACAGCTTCGTGTGTTATGCTTCCGGGTGTTATTCTTGCTGGTGATCTTAATATTTTCCGAAGCACTAAAATTGACGGAAGAATAATGAGCTACATACTTAACCACATCGTCAACGGGAATATTGCCCGTATCGCTCAGGGTAAATCTGTTGTTCATGTACAGGCAAGTGAAATCTCAAAGATTGAAATATCATATCCTGATCCTGAGACACAGATCCGCATAATAAAAGTTCTTGAGGCAATTAGCAACCGTATAGAGTCATGTGAGAAGGTGCTAAATCATCTTGCTAAAATGCGCAACTCTCTGTTGCAGCAGCTTTTTATATAAAGAGTTGTTGCAAAAGAGCTTTTTTTAGATTCACCAATGTGGCCAAGCACTTCTCTGCATTTTGAATTTTGGCATCGAATGAAGAAAGCATTTTTGAAATTTGTTTTCTTTCCGTTTCGGGAGGAAGAGGCAACCTGCATTCATTAAGGATTCCTTTGGTTATCTGATTGATCGTTGCTGTACCCGTGTCCTTGAAAACTTGAGAGAAAAACATCTGGCTGTTCAAGTAATGAAAGATATACGTATCATTTAGCTTGCTACGAATTATCATCATAAATGCGCCCCATGTTGTCATAGGCATATTTGGGGGAATTAGCGCAGTTTTTCCAACAAGATTTTTGCTGCCATTTCGTACACACATAATGACATCATCACATTTTACTTGTAAGCTCTCATCCACTTTCTTGTCTACATAAACACAGTCATCAAAAGACAGCATACCATTTTGAATGTTGGATGACCTTAAAACAAGATACCCCGAAACTGAAACATCACTTGGACTATAAGTAAGCCCCTGTAAAAAATCAGCAACTTCGGATAAATAGACTGTCGGATATATATTGCTATTGATATTTGAAAAAAGCTTGTTAAGCAATCCTCTTTTATACTTCTTGAGGCTTTTGACAAGAGACTGCTGTGCATCTATGCGACGATCTAAAGTGATAATAAAGTTGGCTATTTTTCTCTGTTCACGAGTATCCTGCGGGAGATAGTGGATAGTCTGAAAAAAATCTTCAGTGGGCACATTCAGTAATCCGTGATTCCTTGCCCCTTCAGCAGAAATCATATATATTTCACGGTACCATTTCAGAGAGTCGAAATAAGCTCTGATAAAATCAGAATTATGCCTTTTTAGAGCAAAACAAATATATAGGGTGGACAAAGCCCCCATCGGATAATGATCAAGGCGTTTTATTGAGCCGAAATCATACCCAACAGAATAACTTTTATTGTAGGCATATTCTCCTTCTTTGAGAAGATAGTAGCTACTGATGTCTTTACTGGCAACCATCTTGTTGAAGTAGCTGATTTGATCGACAAGCCCATCTTTAGAAGAAATCGTCAGTGGAAGGTTCGTTTCATTCTTTGTGTTCTTTCGTGTCACACGCTCTGAAAAATCAGATAGCATTTCTGCCTTCCACGGCTCATCAAAGCCAGGGAAACGGAGTTTCGGACGCTTTTCGAGACCGTTACTTGAGGATACATTTGCCATAATTATTCGCCCTCCACTTCGAACG
This sequence comes from Clostridium sp. J1101437_171009_A5, assembly GCF_015547905.1. Classification (NCBI taxonomy): domain Bacteria; kingdom Bacillati; phylum Bacillota; class Clostridia; order Eubacteriales; family Clostridiaceae; genus Clostridium; species Clostridium sp. J1101437_171009_A5. Next base: position 376,026 of record NZ_JADMVY010000002.1, on the reverse strand, counting down.
GGAAATCAAGTCCCAGCTCGTCAAAAAACGGTTTCAATTCTGCATCAATGCCCTTAATTTCGTTCTGGAGCTGGCGGATTTCCGCAGCTACTTGGTTCAGATCAATCTCTTCCTCCGGCTCGAAGGTATCAACGTACCGGGGGATATTGAGGTTGAAGCCGTTCTCTGCAATTTCCTGCATCGTGGCAACATGGGCATACTTGTCTACATCCTCACGACGCTCGTAAGTCTCAACAATCTTGTCAATGTCGCACTCACGGAGAATATTTTGGTTTTTACCGGCTTCAAAATCGCCAGAAGCATCAATGAACAGAATGTTGTCGGCATTGTCATTTCGCTCTCTCTTGAGGACAAGGACACATACCGGAATGCCTGTGCCGAAGAAAAGGTTGGCGGGAAGACCGATCACAGCGTCCAGAACATTCAACTTCTGGATAAGGTGTTTGCGGATCACTTCTTCTGCAGCACCACGGAACAGAACACCGTGAGGCAACAGCACAACAGCTCGTCCGTCCTCATCCATGTGATGTACCATGTGCTGAACAAAAGCGAAGTCAGCCTTGCTCTTCGGGGCAAGCTTGCCGTACTCATTAAAACGGGGGTCTTCCATAAAGCTCAGATCGCCAGACCACTTAGCAGAATACGGGGGATTTGCAACCTGAACACGGAATTTCATGTCACCAAAGTAGTCATGCTCCAAGGTGTCTCCGTTGTAGATATTGAAATTCCGGTAAGGAATGCCACGGAGAATCATGTTCATTCGGGCGAGGTTGTAGGTCGTGGAAGTTAACTCCTGACCATAGTAGTTACGGACATTAGCATAGCTCTTGAGGCGAAGCAGAAGAGAGCCAGAGCCACAAGTGGGGTCGGCTGCATCCTTAACATCAGTCAGCCCAAGGCAAGCCAAACGGCACAGCAGTTCAGCAGGCCCGGAAGGAGTATAGAACTCGCCAGCCTTTTTACCGGCTGTTGCTGCGAACTGCCCAATCAGATACTCATAGGCATTGCCAAGGACATCAATCTTCGTGTCTTCCACACTAAAGTTGATCTCATCCAAAGAGGCAATGATTTTTGCCATAACAGCACTTCTATCCTTAACTGTGTGCCCCAACTTAGTAGAATCGAGCTGCATATCGGAGAACAGTCCGTCAAAATCCTCCTGCGAATCGTTGCCAAGAGTAGATTCCATCAGGGAGTTAATCGCTTTCTGTAAAAATTCAATATCAAAAGAACGATTTTCAACCATTTTGACCATCTTGCGGAACAGAAATTGTGGCTCAATGATAAATCCTAAGTCACGAAGAGCTTCCTCTACAACTGCGGTCTTATATTCCTCATCAGTCCAAGCATCCTCATAGCTGATATTATCATCTTTCAGCAGATTGGTCATGTACTTCTCGGTGCGATCCGAAAGGTAGTAGTAGAAAATCATGCCTAAGATGTAGTTCTTAAACTCGTAGGCTTCCATATTGCCCCGGAGAGCGTTTGCCATTGCCCAAAGTTTGTTACAAAGCTCCTTCTGGTGAGCCTGAATACTGTTGTCCATTTCACATTCTCCTTATTGATATTTTTCGGTATGCTGCCGGATAAAGTCTACAATCCTATTGACTAAGGAACGTTTTTTCAACAGCGGCATCGGTTTTTCGATACGGTCACGAATGTTACCCGCATCCATTGTACCGGAGAACTCGTATTCCGAGATGAAGTCAGTAAGCATAGCGGGGTCGATTTCCTCTGTTTGCGCAAAGGCAACGATTTCCTCACGCTTTGTCTCATTCTCAAAGTCGTTGTAAGCAGCGTCGATTTCGTCTGCACTCTCAAGGCCAACAACAACACGGTCTAAGAAGGCTTGCAGGATCTCAACCTTGCGAAGCAACTGCGGATTATCGGTTCGTCCCAGTTCTTCCTTGATGTGCTTAATATCATAGTCCTTCTGTTTAGCATCATCAAAGTGGATGTTACGGATGAGGTTCATGATATAGGCAACATTAATCCTGTCGCTCTCCATTAGCTCGATGCAGAAGTCCACATCGTTCAGAACAGAGACAACTTCTCGATCTTTCTTGTGCTTTGCATAGAGCATCAGGTATTTACTCTTATAGTCCTGATATTCCTGCTCTGTCATGATAAGTGAGTCCTGGTCAAAGCTGAACTCAATGAAAGTTTGCAGAGATTGGAGATACTTCGTAAGCTCACGGAAGGTCTCAACGAAAAGCTTCTGGTCATCCTCACTCTGCATAGTGTCGATGTCAGCCGGTGTCTGCGCAAGTTGCTTCAACCGAGTAACCATCTCATTGAATTTCTCTACAAAGTAGGGATATTCGGGAACGACAATGCCCGACGTGTCGTGGCTTTTTGAGAAGAGCGTAAGAGCATCATCCGTTCTCTTCTTCAAGTTTCGATAGCAGATGATAATACCGAAGGGCTTGGTTTCTTTTTCCACACGGTTTGTTCTGGAATAGGCTTGGAGCAGATCGTGGTATTTCAAGTCCTTGTCTACATAGAGAACGGACAACTGCTTGCTGTCGAAGCCGGTCAGGAACATATTTACAACCAGAAGGATGTCAAGGGGCTTTGTCTTCTTGCCCTTCACACGGTCGGAAATATCTTTATGGTATGCAGCAAATGTATCTGTCGAGAAGTTTGTGCTGTACTTCTCGTTATAGTCCTTGATGATCCGTTCCAGGGCATCCCGACTATGTTCATCTTTACCCTCAGCCTCTTCATTCTGCCCATAAGAGAAGATACCGCTAATATTCAGGTCATGTTTGATCTTCTTGAAGATGTCGTAGTATTTAATCAGAGCTTCAATCGAAGAGACAGCAAAGATGGCTGTGTACTGACCATTTCTCGTTTTTGCCTTGTGATTCTGAACGATATGGTTTGCGATCAGAGACATCCGTTCCTCGGACATATAGAGTTCACCTACATCAATCGCATCCGCCATTGTGGGATCGTCCCAGTCAAAATCACCTTCCATTGTTTTAATGTACTCAATATGGAAGCCGAGAACATTATTATCGAAGATAGCGTCCTTGATGAGATAATTATGCACACATTCTCCGAACAGCATTTCCGTTGTCTGCGTAATTTTCCCCTCAGTCTTTCCGTTCACCTCAAAACGGGGTGTGCCGGTAAAACCAAAAAATTGCGCTTTTTGGAAGTGCCGAACGATGTCCTTATGCATATCTCCAAATTGACTACGGTGACACTCATCAATAATGAAGACAACCTTTTCATTTTTGTAGGTGTCCATGATCTTTGAATACTGAGGCCGCTTAACCGCATTGGCCATTTTCTGCATCGTAGTAACGATAAGCTGTCGGTTTTTATCCTGCATCTGTTTTACAAGGACATCAGTACGATCAGTTGCATCAACAGAGCCGTTCTCGAACTTGTTGAACTCTTCCGTTGTTTGAGAGTCTAAGTCCTTCCGGTCAACGAGGAAGATGACCTTTTTAATGTTGGGGTTGGCTGCGAGAATCTGTGCCGTCTTAAAGGAAGTCAGTGTCTTTCCTGCGCCGGTTGTATGCCATACGTAGGCATTGCGGTTAGTAAGTGTAGCTTGCCGGACAAGGGCTTCCACCGCATATACCTGATAAGGACGCATCACCATGAGCAGTTTATCCGTGTCGTTAAGGATGGTATATCTCGTCAGCATCTTTATGATGTGATCCCTTGCAAGGAAGGAGATGGAGAACTCTTTCAAGTTGGTAATACGCACATTATTGAAGTCCGTCCAGAAGAAGGCGAGGCTATGAAGCATATCTCTGTCAGAGTTGGCAAAATACTTTGTATCTACACCATTGGACACTACAAAAAGTTGGATAAAGTGGTACAATCCATTGTAGGAATGCTTTTTGTAGCGCATCACTTGATTGACAGCTTCTCGGATGTCAATGCCACGCCGTTTCAATTCCACTTGAATAAGCGGAAGACCATTGACGAGTATTGTCACATCATAGCGATTGACATACTTGCCGACAACAGTTGTCTGATTTGTCACCTGAAAAATGTTCTTTGTGTGGTCGGCATCGAAGAAAGAGAGGTACACCTTCGTCCCGTCCTCACGCTCCAACACGAACTTATCTCGAAGGATCTTTGCGCTCTGGAAAACAGATTTTCCGAGCATGATATTCATTACACGCTCCCATTCTTTGTCGGTCAAGGGGCGGTCAAGCTTCGCTGAATTAAAGGTTTCAAATTGAGCTTTGAAGTTTTCTACCAGTGCGTCATAGTCTGGTATAGAGACGCTGGTATAGCCTTGCTTATTGAGCTGGTCTATGAACTGTTGCTCAAGGGCTGCTTCGCTTTGGTATGACATATCTTCATCTCCTATACTTGAGGATATTTTTGAATAATCAGATATTGAAAATTTGAGATGCTTTTACAAAATAGGCTTTTACTGTGCAGAATCGTCATCAATAAATTCCATAATATCGTTCATTGTACATCCTAATGCCTTGCAAATCTTCCCAAGAATATCGGTTGTAACATTTTCACCATGATTTAATTTGTTGATGGTATAATGACTAATTCCAGCACATCTTTCTAAATCTCTTTTTTTCATATCTTTGTCTATCAATAGCTTCCAAAGTTTCTTATAGCTGACTTTCATAAAAATCCTCCGTCCAAATAAAATCAGTTATAAAAGTAAGTATAGCAGAAATTTGTCGGTTTCTCAATTATTATGTTTGCGAACGATGTAATATTGAGCGATATTTTGGCATGTTTATTTGGCTTTTTGATATAGGGTGATATATCGTGGAGAAAACACCCTTGACAAATCACTTTCCAGAAGAAAATCCTGCTCAAATACGCAACGGACAATCATTTTTCCAATCCCACATTTTTCATTGATGACGGCGTTTCCGGTGTCACTTTCGATAGACCCGGTTGGAATGAGATGATACGCCTTGCAGAAGCGGGGAAAGTCCAGACCGTTATTGTCAAGGATATGTCCCGCATGGGCCGGGACTATCTGAAAGTGGGCTACTATACCGAGAGTTTCTTTGTGGAACGTGATATTCGATATATAGCCATCAATGATGGTGTGGACAGCGACAAAGGGGATAACGATTTTACCCCTTTCCGCAACTTGTTCAACGACTTCTACGCCCGCGATACCAGTAAGAAAATCCGTGCCGTCATGCGTGCCAAAGGAAACGCTGGGGAACACCTCTGCACTAATCCGCCCTACGGGTATATGAAAGACCCAGCGGACAAAAAGAAGTGGATTGTGGACGAGGGAGCTGCCGAGATCGTCAAGCGTGTTTTTGACCTGTGCATTGCGGGAAAAGGCCCTATGCAGATTGCCAAGCTGCTGACCGTCGAACACGTCCTGACCGTCAAGGCACATTATGCCCAGCGTGCCGGAAAACCGCTGCCTGAAAAACCGTATCACTGGAACCCGAAATCTGTGGCGGGGATCTTGGAGCGTCCAGAGTACACCGGCTGTACAGTGAACTTCAAGACCTATTCCAAGTCCCACAAACTGAAAAAGCGACTGCATAACGTCCCGGAAAACCAGCGGATTTTCCCCAATACACAGCCTGCCATTATTGATGAACAAGTCTTTGTGCGGGTACAAGAATTACGGGAGAACAAGCGCCGTCCGGCCAAGCAAGCTGAACGGCAAGGGCTGTTTTCTGGCCTGCTGTACTGCGCCGATTGCGGAAGCAAACTGCATTTCGCCACAGGCAAAAACATGACGCCGCAGCAAGACTGCTATCGGTGTTCCCGGTATAAGAGCAATACAGGCGACTGTACCATGCACTTCATCCGGGAAGAAACGCTGAAACTGTTTGTTTTGCAGCGGATTTTCGATGTGACAGCTCTGTTCTTTGACGATGCTATGGCATTTGAGGAAGCCGCGAAAAAGCAGCACTTCCAAGAAGCCGAAAAAGAGGCTCAGAAACGCAAGCGTGAAATCGCCCAAGCGGAAAAGCGCATTGCCGAACTTGACCGCATTTTCAAGCGCATCTATGAAGACGACATCAGCGGGACGATCAGCCATGAACGGTTCTTGAAACTCTCTGCCGACTATGAGGCGGAACAAAGAGAACTAACGGAGCAGGTCAAGGTATGGCGGGAAGCGGTAGAAACCTTTGAACAAGATCAAGCCGATTTCGCTAGCTTTGCAGCCATTGTGCGAAAATATGTGGGTATCCGGGAATTGACGCCCACCATCGTCAATGAGTTTGTAAAGAAGATCATTGTCCATGCGCCGGATAAGTCCAGCGGACACCGCAGGCAGAAGATTGAACTGGTCTGGAACTTCATCGGAGAAGTCAACCTGCCGGGCGACGATCAGACCGTGGAACGGAAAAGAAAAGACAGGACGGCATGACCTTTCAGCCATGCCGTCCTGCGACAATTAAATTACTTCCTTATGGGGGCGCTCCTTTGGCGCAGACACCTCCTTCTCAATCAAAATCCATCCAGACCAGGTGTTTCCCGCAGTGGAGGCACTGGAACAGATAGCATTGCAGATGCCTGCCGTTGACGGATTCCTGAATCATTTCCTTCTGCTCATCATCCCACATCGGATCGTCCAGCACATCCTCCAGCACACCCAGCGCCCGCAGTTCTCTGGCACCCACATGGCCAAGATAGGCGCAGTAGTCGCCGCAGTGGGCGCGCCAGTATTCCTGCTGCCAGCCACAGTAGCCAGGAGTTCGGTGGATGAGCTCGTCCAGCTTCTCCGGATCGTTTACGCCATCATCCAGTGCGAAATCGTCCTGAAAGCTACCGTCATATTTTCGGGCCGCCTCGCCGCCGGAAATACACTCCGGGCACAGATACTTAATATCCTCCACAGCGTAAAAGGGGCCTGTATAGAAAATATGGGTCGTCTTGCCGCAGCAGTCGCAGGCAACGCCATCCGCGGACTCCTCAAAAGCGCCGGTTTCCAGAGGGTTGGGGTGATACCGGAAGGTGGGCAGACCCAGCTGGGCCTGCCGCTCCTTCTCTTTCTGCTTTTCCTCCGGCGTTTTGGGATTGGGGAGAGCATAATGATTGCCCCATCTTTCTGCATAGTCCTTCAGCGTGCCCAGCCGCTTGAGTGTCTTTTTATCGGAACGATTTCCGATTTGGCAGAGCAGTTCGTAGGCATCCTTCTTAAAGTCCAGCAGATCATACACATCCACCAGCACTTCCTTGGCCTGCTTGTCTTCCGACAGCTCCAGTTTCTCCTTAAAAGTATAGAGAGCGCGGACACTGTCCGGATTTCCTTTTGTCTCCCGAAACTGTTTTTGGAGTTCAATATATCGCTTCCGATATTCGTTCATGGTCACAATCTCCCATCAATCCCACCAGAAATACCAGACGGTGGACTGCCGCAGCGCATCCGCCAAAGCACCTACGGTGGCGTCCTCCGGCCCTTGATCGATCACATCGGGACAGAAGCCGTACAGCTCCACTGCCGCATCCATGGCTTTCTCCTCAGGAACAGGGGAGGGAAGGGCAAATTCCAATTCGTCATGGGTTATGGCGGCGGGCACCGCGCCATACTGCTCGAACCAGTATTTGGCCGCAGCCATCAGCTCTGGTGTGTCGGGGCAGTCATTCCAGTTTCCGAAGGGCAGGTAGGCGAAGATCTCCCAGGGATTCTTCACCGGGATCTTGGCCAGAATAAGGGGATAGGTCATATCGTTGTCAGAATTCCAGTAGCAGGAGAAACGGTCATTATCATGGCCGCCCTCCATCTCGCCCAGGATCTCCTCATCCCAGTCCATATCGTCATCCTCGGCTTCTTCCTTGCGCTGGACGGTCAATTTCTCCATAACCGCCTTTCCGTCCTTAATGGGGGCGGAGAGCATCTTCTTCCGGTATTCGGCCACCTTGTCCGGGTCAAAGGCATAGTCATCCTCTCCATCGCTGTCCGGGTCGGAATTCATAATCAGGCACTCCCACAGGATTTCATCGTCCGCCTTGATGAGCACCGGCACAAAGCCTTCCTGGGCGCTGTCCCGCTTGGCATAGCTGTAAGCTGCCATGATGGGGTCATCGTCCTTCATAGTGGGGAAATAGGTGCATTCACAGTCCAGATACTCCATCAAAGCCTTGGCCAGTTCAGAAGGCTCCAACGTGTCCTCGTCGAAGTCCTGTCCCTGCCAGTTGGCAAAGCGTTCTTCGATCACCTCTGCCATGGCCTGATAGTAGTCCTCGTCAAAGGGGATAAACAGATAGGCTTCATCCTGGAACTCGCCGGAGTGATACTGCTCTGAGCCGAAATATTCCAAGGCATAGTTATCAATGTCACTGGGGAAGTATGGGCTGTCCGGCTCTCCATAGTAGTAGGAGGCAAACGCCCGGCCCTTTTGATTGAATAGAGAGCCAACCAGCTGCCCATCCAGCTCGTCCCGGAGAAAGGCCCGCAGGTCCACACTGGCAGGATCAACCTTGATTTTCTGTACCACCTCGCTGTATTCTGTGAGGAATTCTTCGCCCATCAGGTCATGCTCCATGCACCAGCGCAGGTAAATGGCCATGTGGTTATAGGCGGTGATCTCATCCACCGGCAGTTCTTTTTCCTGAATGGATTCCAGGTGCCAGTCCGCATCGTCCATTTCCACCACATAGTCGTCCTCATCATCCCCGCTGCAAAGGGGGCCTCTGGTGATGACATCCTGACGATCAGGCTCCACTACAAAGCTGACGCCGTCCATTTTGCCCAGCAGGGCTTCCGCATCATGGGTCAGTTTATATTCCAGCTCGTCTCGGTAGAGGGGGACCACCTGATAAAAGTTGACCTCCTCGCCGCCCGGCAGGATGCAGACTTCGCTGCCATCTTCCGTGTCCTGAGGACCGGTCAGAATGGCGGCGCAGAGCTTTGTATTTTCCGCAAAGTCCTCCTCATTGTCCATGGTGTGGCCGAAGCCCAGCCAGGTATCGCTGGCAATGGGCAGGCGGGCCAGGGTTTTCAGCAGACGGATGGGCCAGTACCACCGCTCATTCTGCAGATCCTCATGCTCCAGCTTCCAGTCCTTCGGCAGAGCGATGGCCAGCTCCGCCCGCTCCAATTTATATTCGGCCAGTTCCTCCGGTACATTCATCCGGTGGGTAGCCATGCCCATCGTAACCAGCGTGTAGTAGTCCCTTTCCTCCGAAGGCGGAACAACGCAGATGTCCACATGGATGTCCGGGGAGACTAGCTCGTGGAACACATTCTCGAATTTGCCGAAATACTGCTGGATGTGCCCCTCGACGCCTTCCATCTCCTCCTCAGTGTAGACCTCGGGAACACCGAATTCCTCATCCTGGGACTCTCTGTCCTCATCGCCGCCATCCGGGTTGCCATCCGATGACGCCCAGGAGATTTTCAGGGTCATCTGCTCCTCCGGCAGTCCGACGCCAGGGCTGCGGGTGATGGTGTGCTTATCATCCTCCGCAAAACCGATGGTCTCTCCGTCATGAAGTTCCACATCATTCTCCAGCACATAGGACACAAGGCTGGCCAGGAAGTCCCGGAGACTGTTCGGGTCGGCATCGACGCCCAACACCTCTATCTCGTCTTTGCCGAACACATCCATGCCGTAGGTGTAGCCATTCATGCCATGCTCATCCCGCCAGAGACCAAACCAGATCCAGTTGAAGATGGGCAGCTCGTCCTCACGCATCATGTTGGCAAAGCCCTCATAGAATCGGGGTTCAAACACCACACCGCTGGTGTAGATGCCGGTGGCATATTTCTGGCGGCAGCAGGCGGCCACCATCTTGGTGAACAGCTTACCCTTTTCCAGCAGATCCTCCTCTTTGCCCAGCACTGCTACCATCAGGTGGGCGCTGTGCTCCTTGGCAACCTTGACCGCATCCTTCCACATATAGTTGTTTTCCGCGTTGGCCTCGGCCTCGCCGCCGGGGATGGGATAGCTATTCAGGCTGACGGCGGCGAGCATATCGCCTACTTCAAAGACCAGCGCGTCGTCGTCCTTCTCCTCGCTGGCGTCGTATTCCTCCACGGCGACGTCCCACTTTTCCTTCATGTCCCGGATGAACTGCTCTTTGTCCCATTCTCCCTTGGACAGCAGCACAAAGCCAGTGAAGACGTCTGTGTGATCCGTGTCACTCTCGCCCTCATCTGCCGGGTCCAGCTCGCTGACTCGCTCCTCGTCATCCGACTCTTCCACGGGCGGCGTTTTCAGGTTTACTGTGCCTGCCTCCCGGCGGAAGGTATGGAAAGTGGCCCAGGGGAGGTCGCTGTCCTCGAAGAACTTCTTTGCCATCTGGAGCGCCGTACGGATGTCCCAGGCGATGAAGTCTACATAGCCGCAAAAGAGGCCGGTGGCTCCGCCGGTGAGGGTGAGCACCTCCGGGCCGTCACCGGTGGTGAACAATTCTTCCAGCTTGTCCCGGAAGTCAAAGATCTTCTCCGTTCCTTCCTCCTCCCGCAAGGTATCCATGGGATAGCAGAAGAAGCCCGCTACCGCTCCGTCGGCATGAAGAGCGTCCATGAAGTCATTGTCGGCATTCAGATAGCCGTTGATCAGGGGCGCACAGCAAGTGGAGCCCACTATGGTATCCAGCCGCCAGTCGGCGTCCGGGTCTTCATTGGGTTTCATTTCGTAGCCAAGGTAGCTCTCCAGATAGGATTCCGGGGCGGTGGAGAGTTCCAGACCCCGCTCCTTCAGCTTGTCCGGCAGTTGGGACATGGAGATGGAGGGCTCTGCCTTGGGCTCCTCCAGCACATCGAAATCGTCAATGTACCGCATGTGGGAGATCTCGCCCAGCACTTGGTCGGTGAGGGTGGTGAGCATCCACCAGACTCGGCCTTCCGCCTCCCGGAGCATGGGCAGCAGCTTTTCGCAGTAGGCGGAAATGGCAAAGCTGTTTTCGCCCTGTTCCTCCAACCAGATCTGCACATCCTCCCCTGAAACCTCATAGCCATCATCAGTCCGAAGACCGATGTTCTGGATGGACTGACGGCCCACCAGGATGTTCCAGTGCTCCAGCACCTCCTTGGGGGCGTGCTTCTGGAAGTAGATCAGCTCAAACAGCTTGACCTTGTCACCCTCCGGGGTGAGGATCAGCTCGTACTTCTCGCCGTTGAAGCCCATCTCGAAAGAGATTTCATCAAAAACCAGATTCAACGTTTCCTGCATTTGGGCCACGAGTTCTGCGCCGCGGGTGTGATCTTTGTCCTCATCCATCATCTGGCGCAATTCTGCTTCCATCTCGGCAAAGGTTTCCCACCAGTCCTCTGTCCTTTCCCGGAAGCACTCCGAGAACTGTGGCAGAGAAATCCCCTTCTTGCACCAGTCGATCAGCTGCATGGTATCCTCGTCACCAGGGCGGGCCTCCAATGCCTTTTCAAAATACCGCAGGGCACGTCCCTCCTGATCCAGGTAAAAGTAAGCGTAACCCATGCGGAAGTTCCAGCAGTGGTCGCCCTCAAAGTATTCCTCATGGGGCTTGAGAAGAGAGATGGCCTTTTTGAGCATATCTCTGCCGCCTGCTTTGTATGGATCTGCCAGATTGTTATAGGCCCGGGCCAGCTCACTGTCCATCTCCGGGGTGCGTTCCTGGGCAGGGATGGCCTCCAGCGCATCAAGGATCTTCCGGTACTCGTTGTTTTCATTCCACTTCTGGCACTGCTCCAAAATGTCCATATCCGATTCCTCCTCGTCCTCATCCGGTTTCCAGTCTTTGATCTGCTGGAACACGCCATTTTCATCTCGCTCAAAGACGCAGGGGGCGGGCGTATGCAGCAGCGGGATAATGTCGGGGTCGTCGTTGCAGATGGTGTTGAGGCCGTAGATTCCAGCGTTGTTTGGGTCGTCCATGTACTCGTCGCTCTCGTCACCGGCGGTGAAGCGCCAGCCGCTGTCCCAGTCGCCGTCCGGCTCCTCCCGGTAGCAGTATCCGACTTTGCAGCCCTCCACCGTGATGCGGTTGGTGGCGATACAACCATTGGCTTCCTCCCAGTCTGGGAGCAGAATCTTCATGTCCTCTGCTTTCACATGGAAGCTGCGGTTGCGGCCGGCGGCCTCGTACAGCTCCTTCCGCAGCGCCTCTACATCCCAAGCCATCTCTTGGATTTCCTCGTCGTCCATCATTTCATGGAGGTCATAGGACAGGGGATCATGGGCAAAATCCGCCAGGGCCTTGTTCATGGTGTCGTGTTCCTCTGGCGTGGCGGTGATGCGGATGCGGCGGGAGGGGGTGTTGTACTCGTCCAGATCCTGGAGGTTCACACTGCCGCTGACACTGCACTCCAGCAGGATGGCGGCCAGGTCGGTGACCACATCAATGGCGAAGTGAAAGTCCATCTCCACGCCATTGGAGTGGGTGAACTCCAGATACTCCACAGTTTGGTGGAAGTCCCAGTTTTGTTTGTCCAGTCCGATCTTGGTAAAAATCTCGCTGAGGGAGATCTCCTCTTTCTTTTGGTCTTCCAAAAACGCCACAAGGTTCAGACTGTCATCCGAGCCTCCAATAAAATTGCCCCAGTATTTTTTGGTATACATCTGTCACGCCTCCTTTTATTCCGGCCAATCGCTCATGGCAGGGGTCCACTTCGTATAGGAGGCCGCCGGTTCTCCCTCCGGTGCGCCCTCCCAAAAGAGCTTGATATACTCCATCCTGATACCACTCCTTGAGATTTCATGAACCAAGCTGTCCCGCATTTACCGGGTGGAAGATCCTGCGGCCTGTCAGCACCTCCTCCAGCTTTTTGGCCAGCGCCTCCACAATGGCGTGGCAGGGATTTTCGTAGCCAACGATCTCCAGCCTTTGCAGCTCGACGCAGTGGAGCGTTCCATAGAAGCCCAGCATGAAGTCCGTCAATTCAGCAATCATCTGGTAGCCTTCCATGTTGCTCACATCCGTCTGACCTTCTTTTGCGGTCATCAGCCCAATGATCCCCACCGCCACGGTAAAGGCACCGCAGCAGGAATGCTCGGTCTGCATCCCAAGGCCCATGACGGAGAACATTTTCCGGGTCTCCTCGGACAAATTCAGATGGTAATATTCATTGCAGGCCATGAACATGGCCTCAGCGCAGGTGAGTTCCGTGCCGATGTGGTAGTGGTTGACCAGTTCATAGAGTTTCATTGTTGCCATACTGTACTCCAATCGCAAAGCATTTCGTTCTCTGTCACCCGGCGTAGCTCGTCCCGCACCTCCATCAGCGCAAAGCCCAGCAGGTTTTGTCCACGCCACTTCGTGGGGTCCTGAGCCTCCGGGGAGCTGGCCGCGAGGCGGATGCCCCAGATGTTGTCATAGGGGCTGGCCTCCACCAGTACGCTGTCCCCGGTGGAAAGGAGAAACTCCCGCAGTTCGCGGTTCTGGCTGAATTTGTGCCAGTTGCCAAGCAGCACAATGGCGTACTTGAACTTGTCCCATACCTTCTGCTCAAAGCCCCGCACCTTGCGGCCCAGGGCCTTGATCTGCTTTTGGTCTCTGCATTTCAAAATCTGGTCCCGGATCTCTTTGTCACCGAACAGTTCGGCCTTAGCAGCCATCATATACTGCTCCATGCAGAGGTAGGAGTCAGCCGTCGTATAGAAGTCCTCCATCCACCACTGGCTGAGGCAGCTTTTTGTCAGCTGGCCGTCCTCGGATGGCTGATGGCCCCAGAACAGGCACAGCTCTCGCGTTCTCCCCGCAGCAAACTCCTGCTGGAGCCACTGGCGGGTGTACTTGGGCTGGCCCTCCGGCTGCCACGCATCCACCAAGAAGTCACCATGCTCCAGCACCTCGCTGCTGTCCTCGTCATCCCACCAGCCCTTCCAGGTCACTGGCTCGGGAAAGAGAGTGCGGTATTCCGTCCGCTCCTCCGGGGAGAGGGTGTCCAGCCAATCGCCAAATCGGTCTATGTAATCCTCCCCATAGCCCATGCGCCAGCCAATGGAGTATCGCTCGATCTCCCGGTGGGCCAGCCAAGGGGGAGGCATGATTTTCTTATCTTGTAGTGCCATATTGTTTTCCTCATTTCTCTTGCAGCTTCTTCAGCAGCTTCACGATCCGCTCCCGATTCTTTGCGGTTTTCATGAAAGTGGGGAGATGGTCGGCCTGAGTCTTTTTCTGGCTACCCGATGGCTTTTCCCGCAGGTCGGCGCTGAGATAGCCGATCAGATAGGCAAGGTGCTCCCGGTTGAGGGCCCAGACCGGCTTACCCTGGAATGAGGTCAAAAACCACAGTTCCAGGCCGAACCAGGGGTCCTTGCCGCCCTGAATCTCCGCGCCATAGGAGAAAGCCTCCGCCGTCTTATGTACCTCGCCCGGCATGGTTGTTCCGCAATAGGGGCAGGCCACATGGAGGACGGGAAAATGCTGCCTTGCCTCGTCTTCAATATCCACCCGATAGTACCTGCCGCAGTTTTTGCACTGGTTATGGACATCATAGCGGTAGATCGTCCGGTCGCGTGTCTCCTGATGGCCGCAGCTCAAGCAGCGGAAATAGGCGTTGTCATCGTCCGCTGTCACCACACCCGCGCCATGGCACTTGGGGCATTTTACCTGGATGCCGGTGGTGAAGGCGCTGTAGGCACTGTGGGTGAAATAGGGTTCATCAACGATTCGGCTCATGCGCCCACACACTCCTTTCAGGTAATTACATTCACAGCCGAAATCGGAATGGTTTCAAATCTTTTGTTTTGATTGTCAGATCCGAAACGCTCTCCTGCAGGACATTTACCTGTTCCAAATACTCCGCAGGTGCGTGGATCTGCTCCAGATAGCCTGCATAGCGGATAATCTGATCCAGCGTCCGTTTCCTGTATTTTGCGATTTCCCCCAAATGGGAATAACTGCGGCCTGACACATAGCTTGGAACATCGATAGACCGAATTGTTTCTATATCAAGCGTCCCATGCTCCTCTTTCTCAGATTTAATGGTGGCCAGCATATCTTCCGCAGAAAAACGGATGCCGCGTTCGCAGAGAAACCGCAGTTCATCAAACAGGTGGTTCGCCACAAAATGTTCAGCCAAGGGCTCAAAAATTACATCATCCTGATACCAGCCTCCGTGGGCGCAGGAGATCAGTTCACGGTAACGCTTATCTGTGATCCACTGGCGCAGTATCTCTTTGCTCCCGCGCATCCATGCGTCCAGCCGGGCTTTTGTTTCTTCGGGGCTATCATAGGCTGTTCCATAGCAGGGCAGGCCATTGGCTTTCAGCCACTTGGTCACTGCCTTGCTGAATTTCGTGTAACTCATGTGATGCCCCTTTCAAAAATCTCGCACATGATCAAAGTGTTCAATTAGGGCATCTTTCTGGAGCATATCGCCCGGCAGGGCATCCAGAATACCCCGCAGGGCCATGTAGATTTCATCCCGTTCCTCGGTTTCGATAAAGCCCATCTTGTTGAAGGTCTGGGTATAGGCTGTCACCGCATCCAGCGCCTGGGCCTGGGCGTCCTCGCCCGGTTCAGCGGCCAACTTCATCAGCTGGGAACGGGTCTTGCGGTATTGATTGGCTGCCTTTTTCGCAGCGGCGGCAGGAATATGCTCCGCACCGTCCCAGCCCCGGAAGGGATTGTCCAGGTTTTGCGCCAGCCACTCCGGTTTCCGGGGTTTGGTGAGGCGCAGATCCATGCCCAGCTTGCCTTTCCAGAGCTGCTTTGCCACTTTTGCCGCCGCATCCGGCAGGCTGGTCATCCAGAACCAACGAAGTTCCGGCATCTGCTCCGGGGTGGGGATGTCGTCCGCCACGAAGCCGAACAGGTCGAAGGTGGAGAGGTTCGTCAGTTCCCGGAACCCTCCCACGGCGGAGAAGTTCCCCAGGTTTCCCGGCGCACCCCAGAGCCTCAGCTCCTTCAGGTGGGGATGGACAGCAGCCAGTCCGGTCAGATCAAAGTCCTTCAGCTGGATGCCATGCAGCCCCCATAGGTTCGGCAGTTCCGTATGCGGGCGGTATTCCCCGATAAATTGGAGGGTCAGACCGCCGCCATCTTCGGGGGCATGGATGGTACAGACGTCCGGCCCCTTGTTCTGGAACAGGAGTTGCTCTGTTCCCTCACACAGCCACAGTTCCTGAAGGCCGGTCATGTCCAGCATCAGCTTTCTGATGCTGGTGCCCCGCAGATCAAGTGTCCTCTGACCGTGGTTCAGCAAAGTCACTTCATTAACAAAGGGGGTTTCCCGCAAAAACTCCAGCAGATTCGGGTGCCACCGCTCGCAGATGAGGGTGGAGAGGCAAGGCAGCGCCTTTAGTTCCAGCGCCGAATCGAATGGTTCGTACTGGTCCATCACCCGATGGCTGCTGACCTTCAGCGGGATGCCGCCGATCTCTGTTTGCTCGTCGCTCTCCATGGCCTCCTTGAAGGCCCGCCGCCGTTCCTCCGGGATGGCCTGCCACCGGATCTGGAGGTACACATCATAGCCGTCACTCCAGCCGCCGTAGGAGCGGCAGGGCTGGTCGGTGAAGGGCGGAAGTGTACCCACCAGCGTGTACTGGGGCGGGACCTCCATCGGCACCCGCAGCAGATGAAGGTCACGGGACCAGTACATGAAGTCCTTGTAGAGTGGGCGGAGATGTGGCAGTTCCTCCGCGGTCAAAGGGGCATCGCCCACCCAATCCAGAGAGAGGATCACAGCCCAAGACTCTTTGCTCACCGTGTCCGGCGGCGCAATATAGGCCACCTGACAGGCGGTGTAGCGTTTCAGATATTGGTTGTAGACTGTATAGACCTCTCCGGCTTGTACTCTCATACCTGCGCCTCTCTCTGATACCTTATAGTCCGGTTCGCTGCCAGCCGTCCAGCCGCTCCTGCACCGCGTCGATCCTCCAGCCATCGCCCACACGCTTCATGAGGAAGCGGCGGTCAAAACCCGTGTTTTTCTCTCTGGTGTAGATGTAGAGCTTGTTCTTAGTGATCTGCTCCGCGTCAAGGAATTTTTCCCCGTTGTAGGTACCCTGGGCGCTGTATGAGAGGCCCAGAGGCCGGTAGCCCGGACGGGGCTTTTCGCTTACATACTTCTCCCAGATTGCCAGCAGGCGGGGCACAGCCTCGGCATCCTCAAACCCAGCCTGCTCCATGTACTGCTCCCACTGCGTCAT
Source organism: Clostridium sp. J1101437_171009_A5 (assembly GCF_015547905.1). Taxonomy (NCBI): domain Bacteria; kingdom Bacillati; phylum Bacillota; class Clostridia; order Eubacteriales; family Clostridiaceae; genus Clostridium; species Clostridium sp. J1101437_171009_A5. The sequence continues at coordinate 359,023 of NZ_JADMVY010000002.1, read as the reverse complement.
CTCGGCAAAGAAAGCGGACAGTACCCTGCGGCATTCCGCCGCCGCTTGTTCGTCCAGCTGGATGGGCTTTTTGGCCTTTTCCCGCTGGAGCTGGGAGAAGTGTTCCATCTGCTCCTTGGTGAATTGTACATGGGACACCGGCTCAATCCGATTGTTGCCGGCGACGGCCAGCAGTCCCTCGTAAGTAACAGCAGTGTGGTCGATCCAGATATGGGAGAGCTTGGGGATGGAGGCTGCTTGGAGCAGCCCGGTATCATCCAGCCCGGTGTGGTCAAGGGCCAACAGGTCTAGCTTACCGCTTCGCAGGGCGGACAGGCCACTTCCGTCGATCCCGGCGTTCCCGGTCAGCAGCAGGATGCGCAACTTGGGCATAGAGGAAAAAACGGGGAAACAGGCATCGGTGAGCGCACCGTTCTCCACGCCGAAGTTGGCCATGCTTTTGTGTCCGGCAAAAGGGGAGAGCAGGTCATCGGTTACCGGATAGCCTTTTACATGAAAACCCACCAGGGTGTAGCCGGACAGCTGCTCCATGATCTCTGCGGTCAGTTCCGGGATCTCAAATTTCTTCTCTCCATCCAAAGTCAGGATACCGTTTTCCCAGTCCGCTGTCCGCGCCCGTTTTGGCCATTCCATCGCTGCTTCCCTCCTTACGCCTGCTCCTGGTAGCTGGCTTCAATGTCGATGAAGCGCACATACACGGCGCAGATTTCACCCTTTGCATCATAGCCGAAGTAGACCGGATAGTAGCCGTCACCCCAGCCGGAAGCGAAGATGGGCAGATTGCAGTCCGTGTCTGGCACCGTCCAGTTGAGCCAGTCGCCGTAGTCCCCCTGATATTTGGGGTTGGCTTGGGCGTTTTCCTCCAGCAAGTCGCAGAACAGGTCGTTGTAGGGGTCAATGTCCGGATCTTCCTCCAGCCGCTTGGCCCAGTATATCTTGAAAGCCGTCTGGGTCTGGATGTCCGCAACGCAGCCCATCCCGGCGTCTACGCCAAAGCCAAAATAATCGTCCTCGCCCAGTTCCTCGTCCAGATCTTCTTTGCCCGTCATACCCAACTCATAGCGGACAGCCTTCTCCCGACTGACCTCCACCTTGACACAGGCGTAGCGGTCCCCGTATTTTTCACTGGGTACCACGCAGATCTTCACGGGATAAGTTCCAGCGGGAATTGTCTGAAGAAAGGACGGCGTATCCTCCAGCTCTACCAGAGGATCGCAGGCGAAAATTGTTCCGGTAGGGAAGTGGACGGCACCAATGTCCAGCACATCCACGCCCATATTCCCAATCGCTTTCTCAGTGAAATGGGCGTCCAGGTCTGTTTTGCAGGAGAGTTTGTCCTTAATGGATTCGTATTTGTTCAGCCACTCAGCAGTCGGCATGGTAGTTTCCTCCTGTTAATTTTGTTTTTTGATGTACCCACTCTTTGAGCCGTCCCAATAGCAGTTCACACACCGGCCATTCTGAAAATGATGGGGACGATTTGGATAGCTATAGAGGAAATGGGCACAGTCCCATCATCTGTGAGGAGTATTTGAAAAACAGGCTGCCGCACTCATCACAAACGACCACTTCTTTTTCTGCCATGGGGTTCACCAGTCCCTTTCCCGAATAGCCTCCTCGGTGTCAATGGGGATGTTGAACCACTCCAGAATGTAGGCCACCGCTGCCGCAATGCATTCCCGTGCCACCGTTTCGATCTCGCTGTCATTCTCGTCAAATTCCTCCTGGAGATCATTGATGCCGCAGACCACCTCGTCCAGCGTTTCCTGTACCACTTCGGTATCGGTTTTGCCGCTCTCCAGCAGGTCGATGACCTTCTGGAGCTCGTCCTTTACCTTGTCCACCAGAAAAGCAGGATAGTAATCATCCTGATACATCTCATCTAGCAGTTTGTAATTTGGATCAAATGCTTTCATAGGGATCGCTCCTTTCTTCGTTCCTGTTAGTCATGCTCAGCTCTCATGGGTAATGCAGAAAATCTCCTTGTTCATATCAAAGTAGAGCACCATCAGCTCATCAGTAATTTCCGGGTTAAAAGAAAGGTCCAGAATAAAGACTTGCTGGTCGGTTTCACTATCCACCAGACTGCCGAACCGCTTGAGCTTCAAAAAGTCCACCATCTCGGCAAAGGACAGCTTGGCCGGGTCGGTTCCCGGAAAAAGTTCCGCCGCAATATCCGGGCCTACATCGTCCCGATGGAACTCCATGAAAAATGTCACAACGCTATGGTAGCGGCTGTCCTCGTCCGCCAGCGCCGCTTTGATGGCGGCTTTGGCCTTCTCCGCCAATTGCTCCGCCTCATCCAACATTCCTCCCACCACATCCATGGCAGCAGGATCAGCAGTCAGTTCTTCCTCTACATCGAAGATAAAGGGCAGTCCCGATTCCTCGGGAAAGTTGAAGATTTCCTCGCCGGGGGTATATGTAAAATCAATGCGTTTACAGCTCAGTTTCATAATGTTATCCTCCTTACCCCTCAATGTTGGCAGTTTTTAGGCCCTTTTTCAAGGAGCCGTAGACCGTCACCGCATGATCGGTGAACATCTCGTCGCAGTCAAACCAAGCGGTGAAGCTGCCGCCGGAGGTGACGGACAGGCTCGTCAGGCTGATCCGCCGGGCAAGTTCTTCCTCTGTGATGGGGTCTGTTTCCGGGTCACGGGGATTTTCTTCATCTTGGGAGAGCCAGTTGTTGGCCAGCTCGGTCAGGTTCTTGGCTGCAAGCTCCCGCATGGCTTTGTCCCAGGTGTCACAGTCGGCCAGCAGCTTCTTGGCGGCACTGCGAGCGCGGGTCCAGGAGGGCTTGCTCTCGGCATTGACTTCCAGAGAAAGGCTCACATCCTTTCCGCACCACTGGATCTCGCCCTCGAAGGTATCATAGTCCTTGTCCAGTGTCAGTTCCCCCAGCACCTGGTCCTGGATCACCACCGGCTTGTGGTATTCCTCCAGAACGGCCTGGAGTTCCGGGCAGTCCTCATGGGCATTGACTATCTCGGAGATAGACCAGGGGCGCGCTACCAGATCTTTTGCCCATTCTTCTTTCATCCGACGAATCTTCAGGCGGCAGATCTGCTCGCTTTGAAAGCGCCCCCAGCCTTTGTCACTATCGCGTTCTTCATCGGTGACCGGCCAATCCAGCCGCTCCTCTTTGGTGGTGACCTTGCCGGTGTCACAGAACACCATGCCCAGTGTCACAACGGTCATTTCCCAAAAACTGCCTTTCCAGTTATATCCGCCCCCAATGCAGCGATTGATCAGAGCGACCACTTCCTGCTCCTCGGGCTCGTACATCTCATAGAATTCTTCAAACATTGCGTATCCTCCGTTATAGCCTTTCCAGAACTGCCGCGATCTTGGGACCAAACTCCGTGGAAACTTCCCGCTCCAGTACACCTCGATAGGCCAGCACCGCCTGCCAGGAGTAGTAATAGAAGCTGTAGAACTCTTCTGCAGAGAAGACCTCGTCCTCCTCGTAGCGCATCTCATCTTCTTCCTCGTCGTATTCCTCCGACCACAGGTATTCTTCCTTCAGCAAATCGGAGAAGCAGGGGAGGGGAGAGGCATGTTCCATCTCGTCTCCATCGTGAAAGCACTGGAGGATGCAGGCAAAGAAGTCCAGCAGTTCCCCGGCCAGGAAATAGGCTGCGGGGTTCTGCCCGCTCTCCGCGAGGGCCTTGTCCAGAATCCGGCTCAGGAACACCATGCCGTAGGGGGTGGCGTGCCACAGGGTACTCTGGTGCTCCATGTTGGTGGTGAGCTCGTAGAGGGATTCTTTGACGGACGCCAAATCACGCATCTGCTCCAGCACAGTCAGGTGGGCAGGAAACTCCGTACCCCGGCCATAGGCGGTGGTGAGCCGGTGCCACGGAACATCCGTGACTTTGAGATGAGTGATGTAGGTCCTGTTTTCCTCTGCCATGTTGTCGCCCCCTTATCCCGCTGTCTGGCTGCGGTACTCCTTCTCCAGCGCGGTGTACCACCGTTTCAGTACAGCATATAATTCTTGGACTTGGCCGGAGAATAGGAAAGGTTGTATTCCTGCGAGTCCAGGCTTTTATGTACCTTGTTCAGAAAGTCTATGGATGTCATGGCTGTGCTCCTTATTCCTCAAACTCGCCCTCGATTATCCCGTTCAGATACCGGCCGGGATCTGCGATGAAGTCATCCCATTTGGCCAGAGGGTGAAATTCCTCATGTTCGATGTCCAGATACCATAGCTTTTTGTCCCTGGGGCTCCACAGCAGCAGATAGTCGCTGTAGTTGTCCATCTGCACCATCAGGGAGAGCAGCTTCTTCCGTTTCCAGGTCATCTCCTGCACATCCATGTAGGAATACAACTCTGCCCATTTCACCCATTTTTGCTCCGGGAACTCCAGCCGCAGGGGGCCGGTCTTCAAGTGTTCCACCAGCTTGGCGGGTAGCTTATAGGGCATGAGCTGCCGGATCTTTTCCTGCTCGTTGTGCCATTCCTCTGGCTCCAGCGCCTTTAGGTAGTCGGCCATCTCCTGATTCTTGTTCTGAACTGCCACACTGTAGGGACGGTCGCCGTATTTGTCAACAAGGGTGATGTTCGCCCCATGTTCCACCAGCCAGCGCACCATGGGAAAATTGTTTGAGCGAGCGGCCTCGGTGACGGGGCTGGAGGCATAAGGGAACACCATGTCTGGTTTGTGGTAATTGATGTCTGCCCCTTTTTCCAGAAGCAGTCGAGCAAGTTTGGTATTGCCCTCGGACACAGCGGCCCGGAATGCCTCGCCGCCAAACTTGTCCACTGTGATCCCAGCTTGCTCCAGCACCTGGATATTCTCCAGGCGCTTGCCCCAGCGCACTTCCTGGAAGGCCTCCTGGAAGGCCCGCACTTTCTGCTTCGGGCTGAGTTTTGCGGCCCGTCCAGCAAAGAGCGCCACCACCTCCGGCCCACAACAGCGGGCAGCGGTGACCAGCAGGGGCTGTTCCTCTGCCAGACCGGGATCAGCTCCATGCTCCAGTAGGAAGTGGATCATGGGCACATCATTCCGAAAAACCGCGATCTCCAGCGGTGTGAGTTTGATATACTCGCTGAGCTGAATGGGAGCATTCAGATCCACCCCGCCTTGAAGCATTGCTTCCAACTTGGGAGTGTCGTGGTCACAGATGGCGGCAGCCGTTTCCAGAAGAGTTTCCCAACGGCCAATATATGCAATTTGGTACATAAGGCACCTGCTTTCTCTATCCCACAATGGTGGTTTCCTTGACAGCCAGATTGTCATAATCCATGGCGATCAGCTTCTCGGCGGCCTCCGGGGTACACATGAACCAGGTGCTCACGCCCCAGGCGTCCACCCTTGTGACGGTGAAGAAGTCGGTTTGGGCAGAAGCAGGTTCTCTTGCGTCAATATAGTAGTCGGAGTAGAGATACACCAGATCCACCTCTCGCTCCGGCAGCCACTTGGCCCGGCGCGCACGCGGTTTGCCGTTTTTCAGAGTCTTTTCTCTGGGGTTCTCAAACCACGCCAGTTCCTTGAGTTTCAGACCGGTGAAGGTATCCATGAGCTGCTGGGCAATCTCCCGGTGGGTAAATACCCCGCAGTTCCAGGAGCCCATCAGCCATGTCTGTATAAAGTCGCCCACCTTGCTGCCGGGGGCAGGCGGCCCGTAGACGCTCTCATCCGCCCACATGACCTCTATCTTTTCACATTGATCTGGCCGGGGACAGGACTGCTTGTTGCCGTATCGGTACATGATATTCACATAACCGAAGTCCTTGCCGGTTCGGTCATGACCGACGGCTTCCACTTTATAGGCAGTTAGAGACATTGCAGTTCCACCTCCTGAGCCAGTACAAATCCGCACAGTCCAAGGGAAGAGTCGATGACAAATGCCCGGATGTGCTCCCGTTCCATGCGCTTCCGCAGTTCCTCGATGCTGCAGCAGGCGGGAAAGCCGTAAGAGATGGTCCCGCCCAGCAGGTCTTTGTACTGTTCAAAAAAACCGTCCACGGTGATCTCCTCCATGCCGAAGAGGATGTTGTCCTGGACCACATTTTCAAACCAGTGGGCCAGCAGGCCGGTAAAGCGAACGGATACTTTCTCTCCGGCCTCAGTCTGGGTATCCATGTGCAGGGTATGGGCTTCAAAGTCAGCGCAGTAGCGCAGGACTCTGTTGTCGTGCAGGCCATCAAAAGAACAAATCAGTGTACTCACAGGGATTCCTCCTCGTCCATGAGCTGCTCCTGGACCTCTTTGGGCAGGTCGTTCCATAAAATGTCGTATGTAAAATCCCGAATCTCCGGGTAACACTCCCGCGCGGTCTTTTCTGCCGTCTCCCGATCCAGGTAGTGCATCTCTTGGTGGAAAAACCAGTTGAGCTTTTCCATCAGCCGATAGAGGCGGATTTGTTTTTCTTGGGTCATGGGACACAGCCTCCTAGTTCAGCGCTATTACAAGGCTCCAGATGCTGACCACGCTCAGCACGATTCCCAGCAGGCAGAAGATCACCTGCCGGGAGCCGCGGCCATAGCGGTGAGAGTCCGGCTTTTCGGTGGGGACGCAGAGCCAGTTCCAATTCTCCTGTAAAAAAGCCGTGATCTGCTCGCTGTTCATTCAGTTTTCTTTCTATCCTTATCCCTGTATATCCGCACCAATGGGGCCTTTTTTCAGTGTCCCATCCACAGTGACCACATGGCCCCAGAACATATCATCATCTTCATACCAGGCGGTAAAACGCCCACCGGGGGAGACGGAAAACTCTGTGAGAAGGATGCGCCGGGCAAATTCCTCCTCCGTAATGGGGTCTTTCTCCGGGTCTCGGTCGGTCTGGTCATTGTCCGCCAGCCATTCGTTGGCCTGATCGGTGAGCTTCTGGGCTGACATCGCTCGCAGGGACTTGTCCCAGACTTCCTGATCTGCCACCAGTTTCTTCATCACATTGGTGACGCGAGTCCAGGACGCTTTCTTTTCAATCTCCACATCCAGTGAGATCTGGATGTCTTTTCCCATCCACCGGCAAGTCCCGGTAAACATACTCATTTCACGATCCAGCGTGAGGGTCTCCAGCACTTCGTCCTCCAGAAGAATCGGCTTTGTATACTCCGCCCAGATCTCCTCCAATACTGGACAGGGCACACTTTCTTCCAGTACCTCCGTGACATACCACTGAGGTTCGCTGAGGGCATCACCTTTCCAGCTGCGGGCTTTGATCCGGTAGATCTGGCCCGTGGCAAACCGCTTGGAATAGTCGCCGGCATCCCGTTCCTTGTCTGTCAACGGCCAGCTCAGGTAGCATCGACCGGAGATCACCTCTCCGGTCTGGACATCCGCCATGGCGAGGGCATAGGTATGCGCCGCCCAGAAGGTATCCAGAAAGGTTTTGTCCGCGCTGATACCGCTCTGGATCAGTACCAGCTTTTCCTCATCTTCCGGGACATACAGGGCAATAAAGTCCTTGACCGTTCTCTTTTTCATGGCGCTCTCCTTACGTAAATAATTGCTGGTATTTCTCTTTCAGTTCCTTCGGCGCCGACTTGATGACTTTGCTACCGCCGTCTTCAGTGGCTTGCCCCCAGATGGCCCAGAGCAGACTTTGCCAAGCGATGGCCCGGAATTTCGGGTCTTTGTCCTCTTCCGGCAGGAGATAATCGGAAATGCGGCGCTTGACTGTCAGCAGTGCATCCAGGCTTTCCGCATTGGCGATCAGAGTGCGGAATTCCTTAGCAGGCTTCAGCCACTGCATAGACAATGCGCCCCGTACCAATACCCCCAGTGTCCATGGTTGGAAACCAAACTTCCGGATCAAGGCATGAAGGAACTTCTCTTGCAGTGAGGAGTGCTCGTCGTCGCAGAGATCCAGATACTCCGCCACCAGCGGCGCCCACTGTTCTCCCTCCATCCCTAGAGCGAACACAGCAAAAGAGCCAGGCATTGCACAGGCTTCGTCCGCAAGGTTTTGGTACCACTCAAACTCCCGCATAGCCAGACGAGCGTATCGCTCCATAGATGGATGCAGATTGGGGTGCTGCACCGCGCAGGCAAAGAGCTGATTGACTCCTTTCTTGGGCAAGCCGGGAATGGGCAGATAGAGTTTTTCCTTTCCTCTGAACTCCACCGAGTAACTGCGGGGGAATTCCTCCTGTTCCAGCACCGCACACAGGTAGTCCAGGATTTCAGCATAGCACTCCTCCGTGGAGTCCCTGGCGGTGATGCGGATAGTAGCAAACGCATCATTGGCCGATGCGGTGAAATGCTCCGTCTTACGCCGCTGGATGTCCTTTGGTAATTTGCCGCTGCCGGCTGTTTTCAGTTGCTTCACCATATCTGGGCGAAGCTGGGAGACCAGGCCGAGGATGTGCTCGGTGGTGAGGGATTCAAAACTCTGCCCGTACACCGTATGGCAGACCGCCACATAGCAGGCAAAGCGCAGCAGGCCTTCATCCACATCCTCCGGACGCAATTCCGGCCACACGGTGCAGGGTGGAAAGACGGTAAAGCCATCATCCCGCTCTCCCACAAGGAAGAACCGCTCCTGCACCTGCTTTTCTATGTATTTCTCCAATGTATAGCGGATCTCCTGCCAGCCCACCAACCGCCGCAGGGCATCGCAGAATATAACAGCTTCCTCATAGGGAAATCCCTTCAAAGGCAGTTTGGACAGATACCGATCCAACAGCTGGCTGGGAAGAAAGGGTGTCCCGTTGTGATTTCGCACCACGGTCGGGTAGGCGGAGTGATTTTCACGAGCGGTTCCGTTCAGCACATCCTGAATGCAGAGATCCGCCTCCGCCAGCACCTCCGGGGAAGTGTCCGGCTTTTGGATCAGATAGTAGCGGTCATTCACGCCATCATGCTTTGGCAAACTCATGGCAAGGTCTCCTCTCAGGTCTGCTGATGCTGCATGGATACGATATGGCAGTCCGGACAGAATTCCACATAGAGCGTGCCCTCCGCACAGTCAAACACCGTATCCCACTGGATCTGAGCCAGATACTTCATAGGTTTCCCGCAGTGGGGGCAGGGCGTATATTCCGCGTCCTGTACCCAGTTGGCAAAGCCGCCGATGGTGTTCACATCCTGGCAGGCCGCGCCATAAAACAGGGGCGCCCGCGCTTCGCCCAGCACAAAGGGATTTTCCGTGAGGGCCTTGTAGTCCTCAGGACTGACATAGCAATCCGTCTTCTCCGCCCCGTCAAAGAGCTCGGAAGGGAAGACCTCCACGCCGCCATCCAGGGTGAACCGGTTGAAGGCGGGGCCTTTGAGAAATCCCACACAGCTGGGGCAGCAGGTGGCGGTCAGGATGCCGTCCAGTCCCAGGAACCGGAGTCGCTCATCCAGGCCGTCCAATACCAGCATGTCCACCATGCGCCCACCACAGTGGGGGCATGTGTCCTCCCTTGCCCGGCCAATGCGGACGGGAGATTTCTCACCGGCGGTTCCTTTGACCATAGGATAGCAGGTATCGAAGTTGAGTTGGATTTTCTGGCCCTCCTTGTTAAAGGTCCAGCCTCCGATTTGCGCATAGCTGGATGGGTCCACATAGAGGCCCTTGCGCCAGGGCCGGGGATTTCGCTCCAGCTCCAGCAGAGTCTTCATTGCCTTGTCATCTCCCTGCATAGCAAGGCAACTCATCAGGTTGGAGGCCTCACTGGAATATTCCGCGGACAACAGCGCATGAATCAGACCATCCCGCACATCGGCGGGAGCATGATAATAGATCTCACAGGGCCAGAACACCTCTGCGGCCAGTGCCGCCCGCTGGATCTCCGGGTCGATGGCATCCCGGTACCCCAGCAGCTGCCAAAAGTCGGTGAACTCCGGGTCCTCCATCTCCGCCAGCCGCTGGATGTTCTGAATCAGGTTTCTCTGCTTCGCTGTGATTTGTTCCGGTGTCCAGGCAAGAGCAGCCTTCCGCTCCTGTTCAGATTTGCATTTCCAGCACAATCCCTCATAGCCCAAAGAGGTCCCACAGCCGGGGCAGATGTAGTTTAGACTCATATTTCTTAACTCCTTTCCAAAGGTAGAAAAACGCCCCGCGACACCCTGTCACTTGGACAGGCTGACGCAGGGCGTGAAAAGGCCGCAAGAAAGAAGCCACATCTGCCCCCCAGATGTGGTTTCCTCCACAGGCAAAATCCATTTTTTATATAGAATCAAAGTTATCTTTAACTGATTGGTGTACATCTCCCAAAAACTTCCGCCTACATCACGCATGATTCCATGCGTACAGTGTAAGTTGCTTGTAATACTTTTATATATGGCTAGTTGCTTCTTTCAAATCATAAGGTCGGATGGTTCCTTTCCATCATACCTAATTACATGGAAATTATCAACTAAAACTTGCATCGATAAAATCCCAGAAACGGTTCTCTGTAGGAAAACGCATAGGTGATGGCTGACAAAGGGTGTACCAATCTTTGGGAGCGTTATCCTCGCTTTAGAATCTTATTGGTCATCTTTTTACAATTATTCGTTTCTGCTGCCTGAAACGATTCAAAGCAAGCGCGCTACCAACTGCGCTACACCCGGAAAAAAAGACAACCCACAAACAGGGGAGAGGGGGACTCGGATAAAAAATATCCATGCGGGGGCTCCGGAGAAAGAGACGCTGAAAGCCGCCGCGTGAAATCTTACGCGGCGGCTCTGAACGGATCGGTTGTCCCGCAAGACAACTCAAAAACTTGGCGGTGTAATGGCAAACACCGCTTTGAAATCAGAGTCGTAGCAGTTGACCCAGCGGTGGGGACTCATGGGAGGAATCCGGACAGAATCTCCGCTCTCCAGATGGTGTACGGTCCCGCTCAGGTGCAGATCAATCTCTCCGCTGATGATGTAGGCGACCTCTTCGCCGGTGTGCTCCCGGGGCACATCGGAGGAGGACACACCAGCCGGAATCTCCATCAGGCAGAATTCGATGGCGCCGCTGATGTCCGGCGTGAGGAGCTTATACATGACCTCTTCACCGATACGTCCGATGATGCGGTTCTCGCCCTTGCGCACGATGAGACGGTCGGCCTGCACATCGTCCTTAAAAAATTGGAACAGGGGCACATGGAGCGCCTCTGCAATATTCTTCAGGGCATTGATCGAGGGATTGACCGTATTGCTCTCGATCTGGCTGAGCATGGAGGGGGATAGTTCCGCCTGTGCTGCCAGCTCACGCAGGCTCATTCCGCTCTTTTTCCGGAATTCCTGCACTTTGATGCCAATATTGATCTCTTCCGCCATAAGTCGTTCCGTCCTATCGTGTGTTTATTTGCGATCGTTCCACGCGTAGGTACCATTATAACACAAACGGGCCCGGTATAAAACCGGGCCCGTAAAATTTCCCGCCGGACGCAGGACAGGCAATCAATGCAGGAAGATCAGGCTCAGGAGGAACACACACACGAGCGCAGTCAGGGATTGCAGGACACTGATGAGAGGAATGGTCTTATAGGCGACCGAGGTATCCATCTCAGAGGTCGTGGCGGTGACCCAGAAAAAGTCGTCGTTCCCGTGGAATACCATCAGGCCGCCGGCAGCGCAGGCCAGCATGGCGATGATGCGGCCCATGGGGGAGGCAAAGCCCAGGATATCCAGCAGAGGCACGATCATGGTGGCCGCAGTCACCATGGCGATGGTGGCGGAGCCGACGCAGGTGCGGAACAGGAAGCCGATCAGGAAGGGAGCCAGGATGCCGATGGCCAGACCGGAGAAGGTCTCGGTCAGGATGTCCTGGAGGGGGGAAGCCTTTAGCACGCCGGAGAATGTGCCGCCGGCGCCCACGATCAGGACGATCTGGCCGGCGGTGCGCAGAGCCTCAGCAAAGACACCGTCGAAACCCCAGGCGGTCTTGTCCTCGGGGAAGATCTCATGATAGCCGATGGCGGCGATGATCAGGCCGACCAGCAGGGCCACAGCGGGAGTGCCCAGGATGTCCATGACGCCCATGACGGCTTCAGGCCAGGTGCACATGTCGCCGATGGTCTTGATCAGCATGAGGGCAATGGGGGCCAGGATGGGGAGGAAGGCCATGACCGGGCTGGGCAGCTTTTGCTGCTCCTGGGTCTCGCCCACCTCTTTGGGCAGATAGTAGTACTTCTTGCCGGCCAGCTGTGCGCCGAAGTAGCCCACCAGCATGACCGGAATGGAGACCAGAGCACCGAAGAGGATGACCTGACCCAGGTCGGCGCTGAGGATACCGGAGACGGCCAGGGGACCGGGCGTGGGGGGCACGAACATATGCGTCGCGTGCAGGCCCATGCACATGGCGATGGCCATGGTGGTCATGGAGATCCGGGTGTCCTTGCTCAGACGCTTGGCAATGGGGCTGAGGAGCACGAAGGCCGAGTCACAGAACACCGGGATGGAGACAAAGTAGCCGGTGATGGCCAGGCCGAGGGCGGCGTGCTTCTCGCCGGTGATCTTCAGGATGGTCTTGGCCATGGTCTCGGCAGCACCGGACTTCTCCAGGAGCGCGCCGGTGACGGTGCCCAGGGCGATGACCAGACCGATGTCCGCCACGGTGCCGCCCATGCCGCTGGTGAAGGCGGAGAGCATTTCCTCCATCCCCATGCCGGAGACCACGGCAAAGGTGACGGTGGTGGCGATCAGGGCGAAAAACGGATGGATCTTGAGCTTCACGGTACACAGGACCAGGACGACGACGGACAGGACGAGTCCGAGTATCACAAGTACATTCGGTGACATATCCCATATCCCCCCATCAATCCATGTGCGTGCTGAGATACTGATCCCAGATCTCGGCGGGTACCAGCCGTCCGCCGGTGGCCCAGGCGATCTGCACGCTGTTGGCCAGCTTCTCCTGGGTCAGGCCATGCCGGGCGCAGTAGTCCTTGGAACCTTCCAGTTCCAGCAGACCGCAGGGACCAGCGAAGGCGGCGCAGCTGGAGGGCTCGATGCGCTTATGCTCGGAGCAATCCAGCAGGCGGAGACAGTCGTACAGCTTGCCGTCCTTCACAGTAAAATCGCCGGAGAGCAGATTGCCCAGGATGCGGGTGACAAAGCTGGAGGGGCTGGCACAGGCCAGGCCGTCCGCCTCGGTGATGCCGGAGATACCGAAGTCATGGACGTTAGCCTTTTCATACTCCTTGGTGGCCATGCCCAGGAGCACAGAGGGGCAGAGGGTGGGCTCCACCAGGAAGCAGTGCACCGCGTCCTTGAACAGCCGCTTCAGGCCGTAGGACACGCCGCCGGGGGCGCCGCCCACGCCGGTGGGGATATAGACGATGAGGGGGTGTTCCTCATCCACCGTGATGCCCAGTTCATCCAGCTGGTGCTTCAGCCGCTTGGCAGCCACCGCGTAGCCCAGGAAAAGGTCCACCGACTTCTCATCATCCACGAAATAGCTCATGGGATCGGCGTCGGAGCGCTTCCGGCCCTCTTCCACCGCCTTGGAGTAATCGTCGGCGTACTCGATGACTTCCACGCCCTTGCTGCGCAGCAGGTCCTTTTTCCACTGCTTGGCATCGGCGGACATGTGGACCTTAACGCAGAAGCCCAGGGCCGCGCTCATGATCCCGATGGACATACCCAGGTTTCCGGTGGAACCCACCTGGACGGTGTACTGGCTGAAAAAGCGCTTCATGTCCTCATCGGCCAGCTTGGCGTAGTTGTCCTCCACGGAGAGCTTACCGGCGGCCATGGCCAGCTCCTCCGCATGCTTGAGCACCTCGTAGATGCCGCCCCGCGCCTTGACGGAACCGGCGATGGCGAGATGGCTGTCCATCTTCAGCATCAGCCGGCCGGGAATGGCGCAGCCGTAAGTCTCCTCCAGGGCCTTCTGCATCTGGGGAATGTCGGCCAGGGGAGACTCGATCAGGCCCTGGGTCTCCTCAGTCTCGGGGAAGCAGCGCTGGATGAAGGGCGCAAAGCGGGCCAAGCGCGCTTCCGCGTCAGCAATGTCCGCATCCGAGACCACCAGCTGGCACAGCCCGTCGGTGACGGCGAAGGGGAGATAGTCCGGGTTGATCCAAACGGTCTCCTTCTGCTCCGCGACCGCTCGGACGGTAGGGTCTGCCTGAATGTATTTCTGTGCGTCTACCATGTTCATTTCCTCCCGTTGTTCAGTATTATTTAACGCCTGTTCAACTGTGCGTTAAGTATATATTAACACCTGTTCATTGTCAAGCGGTAACTGTAATATCTGTTACAATATACACGAACAGAGCTGGTTTTTTGTCTAACTCATACAAGAGGATGGAGCGCCCGGGGAGGAGAACGGGCGCTTAGACTTGATTCAAAAGCAAAAAACGCGGGAGAGCAGGCCCATAGTTTCGGGCAGCGCTCCCGCGTTTGCTTGCGGTTCCATGTTACGAAGATTCCCCCAAAATCTCCGGAAGGGGCGGGGGAGAAGAAAAAAGAAAGCCTCAGAACCATTGCGGCTCTGAGGCTTTCTGGAGCTGGAAACGTGACTTGAACACGCGACCTGCTGATTACGAATCAGCTGCTCTACCGACTGAGCTATTCCAGCATTGCGAAGAAAGAAATATGTCCTTGACGAATAGAAATAATACCATATATTTTCCATCCCGTCAACTGTTTTCCTCCGCATTTTCAAAGAAAAGTCTGCCCGGGGCACACCCGGGCAGACAGGACTGGATCAGAGGGGAAGGCGCTGCACGATGTCGCGCAGCTGTCCGGCGGAATTGGTGAGAGCCATGCGCTCGCTGCTGTTCAGAGGAATCTCCAGCACCTGTTCCACACCATTTGAGCCGAGAATGGCGGGAATGCTGAGGGAGAGTTCCTCCAGGCCATACTCACCGTGGAGGACCACCGAGACCGGGAGGACCGCGTGCTCGTCTTTCACGATACACTCCGCAATGCGGCTGACCGCCATGGCGATGCCGTAGTAGGTGGCCCCTTTGCGCCGGATGATCTCATAGGCGCTGTTCCGCACCGTCTCATAGAGCGCCTGCATGGCGGCGGGGTCGTTCTGCATACCCCGCAGGCGGCAGAAATCATCCAGGTTCAGCCCGGAGACATTGGAACCGCTCCACACGGCCAGCTCACTGTCGCCGTGCTCTCCGATGATAAAGGCGTGGACGTTGCGGCTGTCCACCTGGAGGTGCTGCCCCAGCAGCTGCTTGAGGCGGGCGGTGTCCAGCACGGTCCCCGAGCCGATGACCCGCTGGGTGGGCAGGCCGGAGAGCCGCCAGGCGGCATAGGTGAGCACGTCCACGGGGTTGGTGACCACCAGCAGGATGCCATCGAATTTCCGTGCCCGGATCTGGGGCACGATGGACTGGAGGATCTGGATGTTGCGGCTGATGAGGTCCAGCCGGGTCTCGCCCGGCTTCTGGTTGACGCCGGCGGTGAGGACGATGAGGGCACAGTCGGTCACATCGTCGTAGGTTCCGGCGTAAATATCCATGGATGCGGCATAGGGGAGACCATCGCTCAGGTCCATGGCCTCGCCCTCTGCTTTGGCCTGGTCCACATCCAGCAGGACCATTTCAGAAAACAGGCCGCGCTGCATCAGCGCAAAGGCGATGGATGCGCCGACAAAACCACAGCCGATCACGGCTACTTTGCGGGGGTTCAACATGGGAATGCTCCTTTCCAAAGGTGAGAATGGATCTCGCTTCGAGACAGCGGCGGAGGATCACTGCTCTTAGCATATCCAAAGAAAGGAGCCTTTAGTAAAAAAGTTAAAAAGACGGTCCGGGGAGGGGATCGTCCGCCAGCACCAGCAGGTCCCCGGATTGCAGGACCAGGTCGCCGGTGGGAATCAGGGTCTCCTCGCCCCGCAGGACCAGCAGAACGGAGGAGCCGCCCCAGTCCACCGCGGAGATGGGCTGGCCGGTCCAGTCGTGCTCCGGGCTGAGGATGACCTCCGAGAGGGAGAGCTGGGCGGTCTCCGCATAGGCCAGGGCACTGAGGACCAGAATATCGCCGCTCTCCAGGGCGGTATCCCCCCGGGGAAGGATGCGCTCGCCCTGCCGCAGGACCATGGCGGCCCGGGTATCGGGGGGAAGAGGGGCCTCCCGCAGGGGGATGCCCTTCCAGGGGTGCTCCGCACCGATGGAGAGTTGAATAAACTGGATGGGGGTATCTTCGCTGTAATCGCTGAAGGTCTTGAGGACGTCCTCCCGGTCGTCGATCATGTCCAGCCGCTTGGCGCACCAGGGGAGGAGGGTGCCCTGGACGCCAATGGAGAGGAGCACTACACAGAATACGATGTGGAACAGGTCCCGGGAGAGGCTGGCCTGGTCCATGACGGCCAGAATGGCAAAGACGATGGAGGTGGCCCCCCGCAGGCCGGACCAGGCCACCAGCATCTGCTGGCGGAAGGGCGCCCGGAAGGGAGCGAGGAGCAGGGCCACCGCAGCGGGCCGGGCCAGAAGAGTCAGGAAGAGAGTGACGGCAAGGGCGGTGGGCAGCACGGCGGGCAGGCGGGAGGGGAAGGAGAGCAGGCCCAGCAGGAAGAAGAGGGTAAGCTGCATCAGGCTGGTCACGCCGTCCAGAAAGTGCACCAGTTCCTTTTTCTCCGGCCACTTCTCGCCGCCCAGGATGATACCCACCAGGTAGGCGCTGAGATAGCCGTTCCCGCCGATGGCGGTGGGGAGGGCATAGGAGAAGAGGGCGATCCCCACAATGACCAGAGGGCCGTATCCGGAGGTGCCCCGGGGGAGGCGGCGGAGGAACCAGACCGAGAGAGCCGCCAGTCCTGCGCCGCAGGCCAGGCCGAAGAGGATCTGACCGGCGGCGAGGCGGAACGCCATGCCCGGAGTGAGACCGCCGCCCAGGAGGGCCAGCGCCAGACAGGTCAGCGTGTAGGAAAAGGGGTCGTTGCTGCCGCTCTCCAGCTCCAGCATAGAGGCGGTGTGGAAGCGCAGGCTCAGGCGCTTGGAGCGCAGAATGGAGAAGACCGAGGCGGCATCGGTGGAGCTGAGCACCGCGCCCAGAAGGAAGCTCTCCTGCCACGGAAAACGCAGCACCAGGGCGCAGAACAGGGCGGTCAAACCGGCAGTCAGCAGTACGCCCAGGGTGGAGAGCAGGATAGAGGGCAGGGCGACCCGGCGGGCGGCCTTCCAATTGGTTCCGAAGCCCCCGTAAAAAATAATGGAGAGCAGTGCCACGGTGCTGATCTGATTGGCAAAATCATAGTTTTCAAAGGAGATCTGTGCCAGGCCATCCGAGCCGAACAGCATACCCAGGAACAGGAAGGCCAGCAGTACCGGTATGCCTACGTGAGTCGAGAGCTTGCTCAGCAGCACACTGAGCAGAAGAATGGTGGCGATGAAGAGTAAAAGCAGCGTCAAAACGGGCTCCTTTCTTGGAATATGAGGTGGAAGGTATGGATATTCTACCATAGAGACCGGAACGGGGGCAAGGGTGCGGCAGGGGGGAGAGCACCTCCTGCTGGGGGGACGGAAAAAAGTCTTGACAAATTTGAATATTAGAATATAATAATATTATAATTAACCGAGGGGGAGGAAAGACGAATGAGCGAATGTCCATTTGAGGAGCGGGCGGAACTGCTCAAGGCCCTGGCGCATCCCCTGCGGCTGAAGCTGGTGCGGGGACTGCTGAAGTGCGGCTGCCGGAACGTGCGCTGCATGGAGGAAAAGACGGGGCAGTCCCAGTCCTGCATTTCCCAGCATCTGGCCAAGCTGAAGGCGGCCGGTGTGGTGCGCGCGGTGCGCAGCGGGAACGAGGTCTATTACGAAGTGGCTGATCCCAGGGCGGCGGCCGTGGTGGCCGCCCTCCTGGACGACTGTAAGGAGGAGTATCACCTTGCGTTATGATATCATCGTCATCGGCGGGGGACCGGCGGGACTCTCCGCCGCGATCCAGGCCAGGACCCGAAACAAGCGTGTGCTGGTGGTGGGTGCCCGGACGGAGGACATTCCCCTCTGGAAGGCCGGACAGGTCGACAACTATCTGGGTATGCCGGGGGTCTCCGGCCGGGAGCTGCTGGAGCGGTTCGAGGCCCACGCCGCGGCGCTGGGCATGGAGCGGATGTACGGCCGGGCCCTCAACGCCATGCCGGTAGAGGATGGGTTCCTGGTCTCCGTGGGCAGCGAGGTGGTGGAGGGGGACGCCCTCATCCTGGCCACCGGCACGGCTCACGGGGCGAAGTATCCCGGCGAGGCCGAGCACCTGGGCATGGGTGTGAGCTACTGCGCCACCTGTGACGGCATGTTCTACCGGGGACGGGATGTGGTCGTGGTGGGCCAGTCGGCCGAGGCGCCCGAGGAGGCCAACTACCTCCACGGCCTGGGCTGCAAGGTCACCTATGTGGCCAAAACCCGGCCGGATACCCTGGACGAGGCCATCCCCTTCCGCCGGGGCGTCAAGCTGGAGGTCGTAGGGGAGGGCAATGTGTCCGCCTTGCGGGTGGACGGGGAGGAGATCCCCTGTGCCTGCGTGTTCCTGCTGCGTCCCTCCGTGGCGCCCGGGGAGCTGCTGCCCGGTCTGGAGTTCCGGGACGGGTACATCGCGGTGGACCGAAACATGGCAACCTCCATCCCGGGGGTATTTGCGGCGGGAGACTGCACCGGGCTTCCCCTCCAGATCTCCAAAGCGGTGGGGGAAGGCCTCATCGCAGGCCACCGGGCGGCGGAATATCTGGACCGGACCCGGGAATCGGGCCGCAATGTGTGAGATTATTTGAAACAATAGAACGATAGAACGATTCATCCACAGGAAGAAAGGAAGTAAGCGATATGGCACTCTATCATTTCAATCAGCAGGGACTGGAAAAGGCGGTCAGCTCTGGAGAGCTGGTCATGGTAGATATGTGGGCGCCCTGGTGCGGCCCCTGCCGGATGCTGGGCCCCACCATTGAGAAGCTGGCTGAGCAGTACGACGGGAAGGCGATCATTGGAAAGCTGAATACCGACGAAAACCAGCAGCTGGCCATGCAGCTGGGGATCATGAGCATTCCCTGTGTCATCTTCTTCAAGAACGGCAAGGAGATCGACCGGAAGGTGGGCCTCATGCCCGCCCAGGCCTATACTGCCGTGCTGGACGCCAACCTGTAATAAGGAAAACAAGGACGCCCTCCGACTGATACCCGGTCGGAGGGCGCCCGTTTGCCGTTAAAAGAGATTTTCCAGCGTGAGCTGCTCGGCCTCGGTGAGGAGCTTCAGGTCAGCCATGAGATGGGCGCTGGCGGCGGCGTATTCGCCCAGCTCCCCGGTACGCAGAAGCTGAAGGGCCTCGTCAAAGCCGATCTGGATCTGATCGGTGTCCCCGTGCCGGAGGGTCACGTGGAGGTAGGTATTCTGGGCCAGCCACTGCTCTCTGGCCTGCCGGATCAACTCCTCGGCCCGGCGGTTCTCCCCGGAGAGGGCGAGCGTTTCGGCCTGGGCCAGCTGGTCGGCCAGCGTAGTGGTGAAGGTCTCCAGGTGGTGGGAGTGCCACAGGGAGGCGCCCAGGGTCAGCGAGAGCAAGGCCGCTGCGATCCAAAGCCGTTTCAAGAACTGCGCGCCTCCTTTGCCAGGAAATAGACCCCTCCCGTCTCGTCCACCGAGAGGAGGAAGACGTCCTGCACCCGGGTGATGTTGTGCTCGGCCATCTGGCGTGTGAGCCACTCCCGGCTCAGGCCACGGGCCCGCAGATTGCGCTCCATGATCCGCCCGTCGTTGATGATGGGGAGGGGGAGTCCGGCGTCCTCCGGCTGCTGTCCCATCTGCCTGGGCGTGAGGGGGAGCTCCTCGGCCCGCAGGAGGACCGAGAGCTGGCCGTTGGTCTCCAGAATGGCATAGCGGATGGTGCTGAGGTCGGTGACCCCCTGGAGGCGCAGCTCTTCCATCAGCTCATCCAGGGTAAAGCGGTTGCGGCGCAGTTCGTGCTCCGCGATCACGCCGTCCTCCACCACGATGCTGGGACGTCCGCAGAGCAGGGCCCGGAACCGGATGCTGCGCAGATTGAGCATGGAGATCACCATGGTGAGGGAGAGCAGGGTCAGGATGGGCACGATCCCCGCCAGGAGTGGGATGCCCAGATCCTGCATGGGGACGGCCGCCAGGTCGGCAATGATGAGTGCCAGGACCAGCTCCGAGGGTTCCAGCTCGCCCACCTGGCGCTTTCCCATCAGGCGGATGCCGATGATGATGAGCAGATATAGGATAATGGTACGCAGAAAGGTAATGACCAAAGCGCATCCTCCTCTCCTGAAATCCCTATCAGTATGACCGAGTGGTGTACTTTATATCCCTGTGCGCTTTGCACAAGCACACAAAAATGGGCCAGCCGAGGAGAAAGACAAGCCGAAGAACTTGTCAGGACGGCGGATATGAGGTAAAATAAAACGTAAATGCTTCAAAACTTATATCCAGAAAGGGAAGTGCGTATGTCCCATCAGCTTGTCATCGTACTGGATTTCGGCGGCCAGTACAATCAGCTCATTGCCCGCCGTGTCCGTGAGTGCGGCGTGTACTGCGAGGTAAAGCCCTACACCACGCCGCTGGAAGAGCTCAAGGCCCAGCAGCCCATCGGATTCATCTTTACCGGCGGCCCCAACTCGGTCTATGAGGAGAAGGCGCCCCATGTGGACCCTGCCATCTTTGAGATGGGGGTGCCCGTGCTGGGCATCTGCTACGGCTGCCAGCTCATGGCCCATACTCTGGGTGGACGGGTGACCGCCGCTCAGGACGACTCGGCCCGCGAGTACGGCAAGACGGAGACCTACTATGACACGTCCTGCAAGCTCTTCCAGGGCCTCCCCGAGCGGGGCATCTCCTGGATGAGCCACGGGGACTATATGGAAAAGGTGCCCGAGGGATTTGCTCTGGTGGCCCATTCCGACAACTGCCCCAACGTGGCCATCGCGGACGAGAAGCGGGGCTTCTACGGCGTGCAGTACCACCCCGAGGTCAACCACTCCGAGAACGGCGTGAAGATGATCCGCAACTTCCTCTATGAGGTGTGCGGTGCGGTGGGCGACTGGACCATGGACGACTATAAGCGCACCGCCATCACCCAGATCCGGGAGAAGGTGGGCAGCGGCAAGGTCCTGCTGGCCCTCTCCGGCGGCGTGGACTCCTCCGTGTGCGCGGCCCTGCTGGCCGAGGCCGTTGGGGAGCAGCTCACCTGCGTGTTCGTGGACCACGGCCTGATGCGCAAGAACGAGGGCGACGAGGTGGAGGCTGCTTTCTCCAAGTGGGCCATGAACTTCGTGCGGGTGGATGCCGAGGCCCGCTTCCTGGAGAAGCTGGCCGGTGTGGATGAGCCAGAGCGCAAGCGCAAGATCATCGGTGAGGAGTTCATCCGCGTCTTTGAGGAAGAGGCCAAGAAGATCGGAACCGTGGATTTCCTGGCCCAGGGCACCATCTATCCCGACGTCATCGAGTCGGGCGCGGGCGATGCGGCGGTCATCAAGAGCCACCACAACGTGGGCGGTCTGCCCGACTATGTGGACTTCAAGGAGATCATCGAGCCTCTGCGCCTGCTCTTCAAGGACGAGGTCCGTCAGCTGGGCCGGGAGCTGGGGCTACCCGAGTATCTGGTCATGCGCCAGCCCTTCCCCGGACCTGGCCTGGCCATCCGTGTTATCGGCGACCTGACCAAGGAGAAACTGGACACCCTGCGGGATGCCGACGCCATCTACCGGGAGGAGATCGCAAACGCGGGACTGGATACCTCCATCAACCAGTATTTCGCCGTGCTCACCAACACCCGCAGCGTGGGCGTTATGGGCGACGGACGCACCTACGACTATACTCTGGCTCTGCGCGCCGTGACCACTTCCGACTTCATGACCGCTGACTGGGCCCGCATCCCCTATGAGGTGCTGGACAAGATCAGCGTGCGCATCGTCAACGAGGTGCCCGGCATCAACCGCATCTGCTACGACATTACGAGTAAGCCCCCGGCCACCATCGAATGGGAATGACCGTCAAAACGGCGCAAACCCGCATGAATACAGGGTTTTTGACCTGTCACTTTGCCTTGTGATACTGGATTGATACTATTCGTTTCAACCCGGTCACACAAGAGAATGATTGCAAAGGGCAAGCGAACCGCCCTGCTGAACGACAAATTCAGCAGGGCGGTTTTGCTTGTCCTATTTTTCTTTTCTCCAGGGTACATAGTTGTCAAACCGTTTGCTGTCATCACAGGTACACGGCCAGTTGAGCTTCCATTCAAAGTATTCTTCCCTGGTAATCTCCCCGGCGTGTAGCTCCTGCTGGCGCAAGAGCCATTCCCTCATAAACTCGTCTACAAGGCCATAGTTGAAGTAGATACCCACGGGAGGTTGAGTGGGCCAGTCGTCTGTGTCGTTGTATCGGACGGCGGTATCATCGGAGGCCCCTATCTTGCCAGGGTTGCGGACGAGCTGAAACAGGCGGATAGAGCCGGGGCTGTCCTCGTCCAGCCAGAAGAACGTCCGCATGAAGTCCTCGGCACAGCCAGGTTGAACCGTATAGAAGTTCTGGCGGTCTACCCGCAGGGCCTGGGCAATCTTGTCCAGCAGCTCCCTTTTTGGCACACGGTAATTCGTTTCGTACTGGGCAATACGGTTATCCGCTCCCTTTTCCTCAAAGCCGATAGCCAGCCCCAATTCCTTTTGCGTCATACCCCGAAATGTGCGGATTTTCTTGATTTTTTCTCCTACTGTCATATGTTCCACCGCCTTTGAAAATAGTATAGCGCAAATAAGCGAAATATGCAAGAAGAAAATTAACAAAATTGCGAAATAAACTCTTGACATTAACAACCACGCGAATGTATAATAAGGATGTCAGCATTAACAATTTTGCGAACAAGGAATAAGGAGGTGTTGTATTTGAGCAAAGAGCTGTTTGTACGGGCCGAGGAAGTGGCCGGGGCGCTGGGTATCTCCAAGCCCTACGCCTACAAGCTGGTGCGGGAGATGAACGAGGAGCTGAAGCAGAAAGGTTTCCTCACCATCCCCGGACGGGTGAGCAGGCGCTACTTCGAGGAAAAGTTCTATGGACTGCGGGAAAATCAGTAAGGAGGGAAGAAAATGCCAGCGTACAAAGACAAGGCCAAGGGAACATGGTATGCGTCCTTTTACTTCGAGAACTGGACAGGGAAAAAGGAAAAGAAGATGAAGCGGGGCTTCAAGACCAAGCGGGAGGCGCTGGAGTGGGAACGGACGTTCCTGCAACAGCAGACCGCCGACCTGGATATGACCTTTGAGAGCTTCGTGGCGCTCTACGCTGCGGACATGAAAGGCCGTATCAAGGAGAACACCTGGGGGACGAAAGAGCATATCCTCTACAAGAAGCTGGTGCCTTACTTCGGAAAGCGGAAAATGAGCGAAATTCATTCCAAAGAGGTCATGGCGTGGCAGAGTGAAATGCTGAACTACCGGGACAAAAACGGCAAGCCTTACTCCCCCGTGTACCTGAAAACGCTCCACAATCAGTTGAGCGCCGTTTTCAATCATGCGGTGAAGCACTACAATCTGAAAGCCAACCCCGCCGCCCAGGTGGGCAACATGGGCAAGGCCAAGGGCCGGGAAATGCTGTTCTGGACGAAAGCGGAGTATCTGAAATTCGCTGACGCCATGATGGACAAGCCCCTCTCCTACTACGCCTTTGAAATGCTCTACTGGTGCGGTATTCGGGAGGGGGAGCTGCTGGCCCTCACCCCGGCAGACTTCGACTTTGAGAAGCAGACGGTTTCCATCTCGAAATCCTACCAGCGTATCAAGGGCCAGGACGTTATCACCGACCCCAAGACGGCCAAGAGCAACCGGGTCATTCAAATGCCCGCTTTCCTCTGTGAGGAAATGGAGGACTACATCAAGAGCCTGTACGCCGTGGAGCCGACAGACCGCATTTTCACCGTTACGAAAAGCTACCTCCACCATGAGATGGACAGGGGAGCGAAAGAGGCGGGGGTAAAGCGGATCAGGATTCACGATTTGAGGCACAGCCACATTTCCCTGCTGATTGACATGGGCTTTACGGCCCTGGCAATCGCTGACCGAGTGGGGCATGAAAGCATTGACATCACCTACCGCTACGCTCACCTGTTCCCCACCCGGCAGGCGGAGATGGCGGACAAGCTGAACATGGAGCGAAAGGGGGCTTAAATCATGTCTGCGAAAAATCTCGACAACTACAACCGTTGGAGAAATCGTCAGGTGGCGTTCAGGCTGTCGCCGGAGGAGGCCGATTTATTGGACACCTATGTGCGCCTGTCCGGGCTGACCAAGCAGGACTACATCACCCGGCGGCTGCTGAACCGGGACATTGTGGTGCAGGGCAATCCCAGGGTCTACAAAGCCCTGCGCGACCAGCTCGCCGCCGTCCTGGGGGAGCTGCGGCGCATGGAGGCCGGGGGTGGGGTGGATGATGAACTTCTTGCCACCATCCGCCTTATCACCGTGACGCTGGACGGCATGAAGGAGGATTGATAGATTGATGGATTCCAGAGAAACGAAAAGGACTGTCCCGGTTCCGTCTGTTGGCGCAGACGGGGAACAGCCCAATTCAAAAATATGTACCACGGCCAGTATATCAGAAGCGGCTACCGAAAACAACCCCCAGGATGAAAGTATGGAGGATATTCTTCGGGAGCTTCAACGGACAAGCGACCCGGCCTACCTCCACACGGTTTCCATGAACGAGCTTTACCAGAATGTCTACCAGAGCAGACCGCCAATCATTGACGGTCTGCTCTATCCTGGGACGTACCTCTTTGCGGGAGCGCCCAAGGTGGGCAAGTCATTCCTGATGGCCCAGCTTGCCTACCATGTGAGCATGGGCCTCCCCCTGTGGGGCTACCCCGTCCACAAGGGCACCGTCCTCTATCTGGCGTTGGAGGACGACCACCGCCGCTTGCAGGGGCGGCTGTATCGGATGTTCGGCATGGACGGCACCAACGACCTGCTCTTTGCGATCTACGCCAAACAGCTCGGCCTGGGCCTGGAGGAACAGCTAAAGAAATTCGTCCGTCAGCACCCCGACACCAAACTGATTATCATTGACACCCTCCAGAAAGTCCGGGAGGTCGGCGGGGACAAGTACAGCTATGCCAACGACTACGAGGTGGTGGGCAAGCTGAAACGCCTTGCTGACGATTGCGGTATATGCCTCCTGCTGGTACACCACACCCGAAAGCAACAGGCAGACGATAAGTTTGATATGATTTCCGGCACCAACGGCCTGTTGGGAGCTGCGGACGGGGCCTTTCTTCTTCAAAAGGAGAAGCGGACGGACGGCAGCGCCATTCTGGACGTGGCCGGGCGTGACCAGCAAGACCAGCGGATGTATCTCACCAAGGACAAGGAGCGCCTTGTGTGGGAGCTGGAGCGGCTGGAAACGGAGCCGTGGGTGGAACCGCCTGACCCGGTATTGGAGGCCGTTGCCGCCCTTGTGACAGCGGACAGGCCCGCCTGGGGCGGCACCGCCACGGAGCTGGCGGCGGCTATCCAGACCGACATGAAGCCCAACGCCCTGGCTATGCGGCTGAACGTCCGGGCCGGGAGGCTGGCGGCGGAGTACCATATCCGCTATGAGAACAGCAGAAGCCACGCCGGGAGAAGTATCACCCTCACCCTGGAACCGCCCCAGGCGTGACGACCGTGACGGCTGTGACGGCTTTTTTGAGAGCGGGGGCGGTGTGTAAAACATCGTCACGGTCGTCACGGCCGTCACGGGGAGCGGGGCCAAAAGTCAAGGGGCCATACCTGGGGGTGGAGATTGCCGCAAGGCAATACAACCCGAACCCCTTGACTTTTGGCCCACGGAGAACACTGGCCGGGAGGGGGAAAGGCTGTGCCTTTCCCCCTGCCCAACGGCGAGTGTCAAAGTTTAGGCGGGGTGCAGGGTGCCCTTTTCAAAGGGCGGCCCTGCTGGGGGAGCCGTCCGCAGACGGCGGGGGCAACGCCCCCACTCCACCCCGTAGGGCGCAAATGCGCTTTTGATGGCCGCAAGGCCGTCAAAAGTGCTTTTGCGTTACTTTCGCAGAAAGTAACAAAGGCCGCCGCTGGCGCGGCGAAAGGAGTGTTGATTTGAAAAGGACGATTAGTGCGATGATGGGGCAAGGTTCGGTGAACCACAACAGCAGGGCGTTCAACGCCAAGAACACCGACCCGGAACGCTCCCACTTGAATATAACCTACTGCCACGAAAATATCAAGGCAGTTTTCCATGAGCTGTTTGACGAGGCCCTCAAGCGGTACAACGACAAGCAGACCAGGGCAGACCGCAAGATTGAGGACTACTATGAGAAGATACGTTCCAGCAAGCAGGAAAAGCCGTTCCATGAAATCATCCTGCAAGTGGGGAACAAGGACGACATGAGTGCCGAGGGCGAGGACGGCCAGCTTGCGGCGGCGGTGCTGGACGAGTACATGAGAGGGTTCCAGGAGCGCAACCCCCAGCTCCGGGTGTTCTCCGCCCACCTCCACATGGACGAGGCCACGCCCCATCTGCACATCGACTTCGTACCGTTCACCACGGGGAGCAAGCGGGGCCTGGACACAAGGGTATCTCTCAAACAGGCGTTAGCGGCCCAGGGCTTTAAGGGCGGCACCAGGGGCGACACGGAGTGGAGCCAGTGGGTACGCTCCGAAAAGGAACAGCTTGCCGCTGTGATGGAGCGCCATGGTATTGAGTGGGAGGACAAGGGCACCCATGACAAGCACCTGCCTGTACTGGACTTCAAAAAGGAGCAGAGGGCGAAAGAGATTGCCGAGCTGGAGGCGGTCAAGGCCAAGAAGCAGGGACAGGTGAAACAGCAGGAGCAGCGTCTAAAGGAGCTGGCCCCGGCTGTGAGGAACATGGAGCAGTTGGCGGCGCAGTTCTCCGACGACCCGGAGCGGATATTGCCGGAGCCTGGGCCGCTGGAGAGTGCCAAGTCCTACCGGGAGAAGAAAGCCAAGCCCCTGTTGGCGCAGATCGTCAAGGTGCTGCGTTCCCTGTACCGGGCCTATGTCGAGTTGAAGAGGAAGTATGAGCGGTTGCAGGGGGACTATGGACGGGCCAGGGAAGGAAACGAGCGGTTGTCCGACCGCTTGCAGGAAACGAAGTTGGAGAACAAGGCCCTGCGGGGGACAGTTGCCGACTTTGAGCGGGTCAAGAGGGCTTTCGGCCCAGAAGAAGTGGAACGGGCTGTAGAGGACGCAAAGCGCAGGGAAGCGCAAGAGCGGGAGCAGAGGAAAGCAAAGCGGAAATTCAGCCGGGGGGCGAGGTAACGAACAGTGGGAGGGCGCTCCAATGAGTGCCCTCCCGTTTTGTACTTGTCAGCGGGTGATTTTACTGCTATAATAAGGGCGATAAAAAGGAATTGGAAACGGAGTTTTTACCATGCTACAAATAGTTTTTTCCGACAGTGAATGTGGGACATTGAAGATGGCCACGCATTGGGGGTCGTCCAGTTGGGATGTTGGGGTGATTGGAGTTATTTTCGGCGAGGGAGAGAAGGAACCCACGCAGGAAGAAAAAAACCAAGCTATAGCCCAATTCAAGGCCCAGAGGGAGAAAGAGAACCGCCGGGCACGACCTGTGGGCGGCAATCCTGGAGATGTGCTATGCCCGTCTGTTGGGCTGGACATCGGCCCCATAAGCGGCCCTGATGTGGAGAAGGCCCGGTTTGATTTGCTTACCGCTTGGCTGGGGGGCGATTTCCCACTCCCAGATTGCGACCCAGACGATTATGCCCAGCGGGATATGCTTTGGGAACAACGCCAGCGGGACAGAGAGCGGCTTTTGGAGGGCGGAAAACATGGCGAGGCTGTGCGCATTTGGTACAGCAATGCGCCTTACTCCCTGTGCGGATTTTATGATGTGCTTTGGCAACTGCGGGACTGCGATTGTCCCGTGACCGCTTTAGAGATGCCCCGGTGGATGCCGCTGGAAGATAATACGGTGCAGTCCTGTTTGAACTGGGGGGAACTATCTCCGGGGGACTGGGCGGCGTATCTGCCGCTGGAGCGGGAAATCCCTAAAAATGTCCGCAGAGCTATCGCTATGGAGTGGTCACAGCTTCGAGAGGAAAATTCACCCTTGCGTGCTGTTGTCAATGGCCGTTTGCGCAGTGTAGGGGAGGATTTCTACGATCCATTCATTCGTGCCCAAATCCCTGATGGAATTTTCCGGGTGGCTCATCTCATCGGTGATGTATTGGGGCGGTATCAATTGGGTATCGGCGACTGGTGGATTGCCAAGCGTATTCAAGCTATGGAAACCCAAGGGGAACTGATTACAGTGTCCAAGGGTGACGGCTTCTACCGGAACGAAATGCGTCGAGCGCAATAAAAGAGAACTTCCGATATATCAGGGTGTTTTCTATTGCTGAATAGCCTGGGAAACGGTGTAAAAGGTAGTTGTATTCTCCTGCTTTTTGTGATACTATTTTGATACTAAGAAAATTAGCGGCCAAAAATAACAGGTAAAATATTAACAAATTTGCGAATGTTATGCCTGTTAAAGTATAGGAAATACAGCCCCATATAATAGGATTTGTCGAGTGGGAGTAATTTTAGGGACCCGGAAAAGCTCAAAATGACTGAGTTTTTGAGGGCTTAAGGTCCCTTGTGGCAACAATTTGGCAATATTTTTTCACTGCTCATAAAAAGAGAGCTAACTGATTTTGATTTGTCAGTTAGCTCTTTTTTTGCTCTCTTAGGGTCTGCCGATGTAATCTTCTAGGTTTTTGCGTTGCCGGTTACTGTTTTTCTTTTCTCTCCTCAACCATCCGAACAAACCATTCAACCATGGCTGGATCACTGTGGGAAAAGAAGGAACTTTGCTTTTTATCCAATGTGGAAATCAAATTCATGTCTGCCTGTTCCAATACAAAGTCAAAAACATTCAAGTTTTCTGCCATGCGTGTTTTATGGGTGGATTTTGGGATGACAACACCCCCTCGCTGAATATGCCAGCGCAAAATGACCTGTGCTGTTGTTTTTTTGTACTTCCCGGCGATTTGGATAAGTACAGGATTTTCGAACAAGCCTCCGCGCCCCTCTCCAAACGGTGCCCAGGCTTCCATTTGGATTCCATACTTATCCATCCATTTTTTCGCCTCTATCTGTTGATGAAACGGGTGGGTTTCTACTTGGTTGACCATAGGTTTCACACGGCTGAAGGACGCTATGTCTACCAGTCTGTCCGGATAAAAATTTGAAACACCGATTGCGCGCAATTTTCCTTGCGCATAGAGCTCTTCCAGTGCCCGGTATGCCCCATAGTAATCCGAAAATGGTTGATGAAGAAGAACCAAATCAAGATAATCTGTGCGCAGTTTCCGCATGGATTCCAGAACAGATTTTTTGGCGTTCTCATAACCATAATGTTCGACCCAAACCTTGGTCGTAAGAAAAATATCTTCTCTGGGGATACCGGATTTGACAATGGCATTTCCAACCTGCTCCTCGTTGAAATAGCTTTGTGCTGTGTCGATTGAGCGATACCCAACAGCAAGTGCATCCAGTACACAGCTTTCGCATTCTTCTTTTGATACTTGATAGACACCATACCCTACGATCGGCATTTTTACTCCATTATATAAAGTGATCTGTTCCATCATTACTACCTCCGCTTCTATTTGTTTGACGAAAGAATTGTTGTTTCAGGTCTTTTGTGTTAACATACAGAGTGTAACACCCGGTTGTAACTACCGGTCAATAGTTATTTTGAAAAGTTTAAGAAGCTTTGAGGTGCTTTCTATGCAATACAGTATGAAACAGACTTGTCAGCAAGTGGGGATGACCTATGAGGCATTAAAATTCTATTGCAATCAAGGATTAGTTCCCAATGTGAAACGTGACAAAAATAATTACAGGGTATTTGACGAACGCGATATCGAGTGGATCAAAGGACTGATCTGCTTAAAACGTTGTGGAATGAGCCTGGAGGATATGAAGCGCTATCTCGCTCTTTGCTTAGGGGGAAAATCCACCATTCCTGAAAGAAAAGAAATCCTGAAAAAGCAACGTGATTTTCTCCTGAAAAAAATAGAAAATTTGCAAGAAGATATTGCATACATTGATTGGAAGCAACACTACTATGACGATGTATTATCTGGAAAAACCAAATATACCAGCAATTTAATTGACACAGGCGAAGAATAAAAGGCCGCCTTTTATAGAAGTGAAGTCAAAATTTCTCCAATATCTCCGTCAATACAAATTGCCTGCGTTTGAACTTCTCTTGGACAGTATGCTGCGCCCAAGTTAATACAAGCGTAAGTTGCCTTGGGGTTTTGAAGGGTCATTCTCCAAAATGAATATTTGATAATGACCGGCGTATTGCCGCCTACACCCAATTCCAGGAAGAGAATATGCCGTCCCTCGTAGCGATGGAGAAAATCCTTATAGCGTCGAGCCGCCTCATGCCAACCTTCATCTTCCACAAAGGTATCATCCGACCTCAGATTCATGGACATGGGGGCGCCGCAGACGGGACAGTGGGGTACCAGTTCGGTGGGAACTTTCCTGTCCTTTTGTTCAGCAACCATCTTTTTAATGACGGTTTCGTTGTCATAGGTCTTTTGGTGGCAGGGCCTGGAACACTGCCACAGGCCGTAGTCACCCTGGGTGTAGAACAGCCGCTTTTTGTCAAATCCGGCCTTCTGGAAACAGTGGTCCACATTGGTAGTCAGCACAAAATAGTCTTTATGCTGCACCAACTCCAAAAGATTCTGGTAAACCGGCTTTGGTGCATCCAGATAGCGGTTGATGTAGATATACCGGCTCCAGTACGCCCATCGTTCTTCTAATGTGACAAAGGGATAGAAACCGCCGGAATACATATCGCGGAAGCCATATTTTGCGATAAAATCCCCGAAATACTGTTGGAAGCGTTCTCCAGTATAGGACAATCCGGCGGAAGTGGAAAGGCCCGCTCCAGCGCCGACCACAACCGCATCCGCCGTCTCCAGTTCCTGTTTGAGCTGCGCGATGTTATCCCAGCAGTCGCTTGTAGATTGCATAGTCGTTGTCCTTGAACACATTGAAAATAACCTCGATTTGACTTGAATTTTGCTGCTGCCATGTCTGTACCGTCTGGATGGCAATTTCCGCCGCCAGCACATTTGGAAAATGGAACTCTCCTGTGGAGATGCAGCAGAACGCTACGCTGTGCAGGTCGTTGTCTGCCGCCAGTTCCAGACAGGAGCGGTAGCAGCTGGCCAGCAGTTCCCGGTCTGTTTGGGTAACGGCCCCATTGATAATTGGGCCGACGGTGTGCAGCACATAGCGACAGCGCAGATGATAGGCTTTCGTAATTTTTGCCTTCCCAGTGGGTTCCGGCCCCTTTTGTTCGGCCATGATGCGGGCGCACTCCAAACGCAGCTGTACCCCTGCATAGGTGTGGATCGCGTTGTCAATGCAGCCGTGGCAGGGGACAAAGCAGCCCAGCATTTGGCTGTTGGCCGCGTTGACAATCGCATCAACCGCCAGCGTGGTAATATCACCTTGCCAGAGATACAGGCCAGGGCGCACTGGGGTCAGGTCATTCAGGTTTGTCACACCCCGTTCGGCCAGGCAATCCCTAAGATAAGCGTCCTGCACGCTCAAGAAATCCGCACTGATTGGGATAGGAGGGCGGATGTTCATCAGGCTGCGCAGAAGCCATCTCTTTTCTGCTAGGCCGGAAGGCAGTGCGATATTCTGATATTCTTCTCTTTCATTCAACAGATAGTGGATCAGATAGTCCACCCGTTGTTCCTGCGTCATATCACTGCCTCCGTTCAATGGCCCTTGCAGGGCAAATTTCAAAGCAGTTCCCGCAGCGCAGACAGTGCTCCTGCTGGATGACCACCGGTTTCTGCATGATATCAATACACTTCTGCGGACATTTGGGATAACACAATTTGCAGCCGATACATTTGCCGGTCACAAAGTAGCCGGTTTCTTTTGCCTGTGCACCGCCGAAGGAAAAGCTGGCTCGTTCGATCGGAAGTCTGGAGAGGTCGAACCATTCGCCGGTTCCCTCATAGATTTGAAACACAGTGAGGGTGCTGCGGGAACACATATCAGGATAAATTTTCTCCATATAGGGATTTTTACGAAACAAATCCGGCAGTCTGTCTGAGCCGATCTCTTTTGCATTCCCCTGTACCGATACCGCCACGCAGGAAAGGGTGTCTTCTCCCTTCATGGCGGTAAAAGCAACCTGTTCATTGGCTTTCAGACGGTCATAGAAATTTTTACCTTTTGCCGTCAGGAAATAAAGACCATTTTCATCATAGTCCATGATATCAATGGCAGAGGTGACGGGCCGCCCCTCACTGTCCACGGTGGCAAAAACGGCAGAATGAACTTGGTTTACGATGAAATTAAAACATTTCTGAATATTCATTTCATATCTTCCCCATCAAACTGAGTAAAGCCCTGCAAGGTCGTAAACCAGCAGGGCCTTTCTCATATTACAGATCGTACTCCCTGGGCGGGTTGCCGGAGAAGTCGGCGATCACCGCATGAGCGTTCTTCAAATAGAACACCTCGAAGATTGGGTTAGTGGCTTCACCGTACTGTCCCTTGACGATAGGGTTCTGGATACACATCTCTTTGGCGGCCATATTATTTTCGAAAACGGCCTCTCCGTTCAGACGAATCCAAGCATAAGCCGGGCTGGAAACAGATACCTCAATGTTGGGGTTGGCCTGCATATCCTTGTAGACATCCTTCTGGTTGTTGGTGCAGAACCACAGCTTGCCGTCCATCTCACCGGCGAACATAAAGGGGCGGCACTTGGCTTTGCCGTCATGGCCGACCGTAGCCAGATACTGTACGGGATTTTCCTGCAGAAATGTTACGACTTCATTCATGATGACTGCCTCCTAATTTTAAATTTGGTTTTTTGGGATTGCAATTTTTATCTTGCAAAATTATAATAATGCTGTAAGTATCTATTGTAAAGTAAGCACTTTATTGTGCTATAGTTACTAAAAAGAAACTAATGGAAAGAAGTGATACCGTGCAACAAACAAAAGAATTACCTGCCTGTCCGGTGGAAACAACGCTTATGCTGATTGGTGATAAGTGGAAAGTTCTGATTCTGCGGGACCTCATGCCTGGTACAAAACGGTTTGGAGAACTAAAAAAATCCATTGGAAATGTATCGCAGAAAGTGTTGACCGCACAACTCCGGGATATGGAAGAAAAAGGGCTGGTCAGTCGAAAAGTATATGCCGAAGTTCCTCCGCGAGTCGAGTACAGTTTGACCGAGCTTGGGAAAAGCCTGAAACCCATTCTGGACGCTATGTGGACGTGGGGCGAAGGATATAAAGCACAAAATGGTTAAGAAAAAACGGTGCAGATTGAACGTCTGCTCCGTTTTTCTTTTGGGTTCTGTTCTTCTGTCATCAAATTCTTGTGTGGTTTGCTTTATGGCACACGAGCTTTTCCCGCGAGTAAAAATCGTGCAAATGCTGCAATCATATTCGCATGTTATCAGAGATGCAAAATGATGATCAGCTCCCTATAATGGGCATAGAATGAATATAAGTATCCGAATCAAGCATTTTTATCATAAATGCGCCAATGTCTTCGCGTGAAATGGAAAACTTCATTTTTCTATCGCCGAAGCCGACTTTTACATTTCCTGTGTAAGATGTGTTTTGAGGCGCCATAAACCGCACCAATGTCCAGTCTAAATTGGATTCCTGAAGAACTTTTGCAATTGCCAGCATCTCTTTTTTGGCTTGGGGAAAAAGGAGCCCAGCCATGATTCCAGGAACTACGGTGATCAATGATTTTTTATCCTGTTCAAAATGTACGCTTGGTGTTCCCCAGTCAACCAATCGTTTCACTTGATTTGCTTCCATGGCTTGTATCAAAACCTTGTGTCCCTCTAAGGACTCCATTTTCTGATAGCTTTTTTTCATAGGAATCCCGACACACCAAACCACGGCATCTTGCCCGGATAGTGCCTTTGTCATTTTCTGCTGGTCGTAAATATCACCCTGAATGACCGTCAAATGCGCATCCGTTTGTGTTATCTTCTGTGCGTTGCGCACATAGGCCGTGACATGATAACCACTTTGCAATGCATACTTGACGGCCCATTTTCCAATTCCTCCAGTTGCCCCAAATATAATCACATTCATAGACATATCTCCCTTTACGGTTTACAATTTTAATCTTAGACTTTATAATTAAAAATACAAGTACAATATTAAAATAGAAGTACTATTAAAAATGATAGTATTGGAGAAGCTATGAAAAACGATTATACAGATAATATGGAAGCCTGTCCCATTGGGAAGGTGCAGAAAATCATTCGAGGTAAATGGACGATGGTGATTATCTATCACCTGAGTGAGAGCCATGTTTTGAGATTCAGCGAATTGAAACGCAAAATGCCTCAAGTTACAGAAGCCAACCTCACAAAAGAGCTGCGCACACTGGAGGCATATGGAATCATTCATCGGGAAATTTATCGTGAAGTTCCGCCCAGAGTGGAATATTCGTTAACTGCCGTTGGAACAAAGTTTGTCCCGGTTTTGGAGGCGCTTGAAACATGGGCTTTGGAGTATGAAGCTGCACACAGCGAGATTCAGTGATTTGAAAATAAGGTGCGCTCCTTGATAGGACAATTCAGATAGATTTTGGATAGCAAAAGTCCGAATAGACCTTAGGATAAGGATAATCTGCGTCAAATAAAACCACGACAAATTAAATCCTCTATACAAAAGAGCTTAGAAATGGATTTAACTCGGCGAGTGGGAGTAATTTTAGGGACCCGGAAAAGCCCGATATGACTGAGTTTTTGAGGGTTTAAGGTCCCTTGCGGCAACGATTTGGCAACTATTTTTAAAATATAAGGGAGGACTGCTGAAAAGCAGTCCTCCCTTTGTTATGCTGTGGGAATTTACTTGGTGATCGTCAGGTCACAGCTGCCGTCGTTGAGATTGGACAGCTCACCGATGAAGTAGATCACATCCACCGTGGCGGAGGGATCGCGGACGAACTGATAGCGGTCGTAGTTGGCCGGAGTCCGCTCATTCCAATCCAAGCCGGTCTCCACATACTCGATGCCGTTATCGTAGCTGGAAACGTCATTGAACTCGCCGCACTGGAGCACACCGCCGCCGGTGATGGAGCCGGAGTTCACCAGAACGGTACCCGAGGCGACCAGCCGGGCGCTGGAGGCCACCGTGATGGTACCCATGTTGTAGGTCGAGTACCCGGTGTTCTGATAGGAGAAGCTGCCTCCGTTGACGTTGAAGCTGCCGTAGTTCTCGCTCCGGCCGTTGATGTTGACCCGGCCGCTGCTCTCCACCACGGCGCCCTGCTGGGTAGTCATGCCGCCGTAGACATCGAAGCGGGCATAGGTGCTCTCTACGAAGACCTGGGCGGTGGGCTCCAGCGTCAGACCGTCGTTGACTTCCACTCTGGCCTGGTGGCTCGTTGTGTCGGAAATGGTGACCGTGCCGGCAAAGACGTTGGGAACCTGGCTCTCCGGATTGCGGTCCAGGTAGAGCATGCATGCGCTGGAAATGGAGCCGCCCTCGTCCAGATGCATACCGCCCTTTTCGCTGTGGAGGCGGAGATAGCCATACTGAGGTACCTCCACCTTGCCGCCGGAGCGAACGGTGATGCCATCCTCCGCATTGACATTGGTATTGTAATAACGGTTCTGCTGCTCGCTCTGGCTGTTGGTGGACAGGACGCCGCCCTTGGCCACGATGAGGGAGCCGTTGTCCACCGACAGGTTGGCGGCCTGATTGGCGTCGCCCTCCAGGGTGAGACGGGCCGAGACGGTCAGGGAAGCACTGGAGAGATCCAGATACTGACCCGGACGCAGGGTAAGGTCCTCAGTAAGAACCACATCCTCCGTTCCGGTATAGGTGACCGCAGTGTACTCGTTGCCGCGGAGGATCTCCAATGCCTCGCTCCACACGGCGGTGTTGTAGTGCTTACGGGTATAGGAGGTGCCGCCAAAGTCCACGCTGAGCATCTGGCTTACCCCGTTGAGGGTGAGGGTGATGTCCACCATGGCGATATCCTCGGAAGCGGGCTTCGCCGCGGTGAGAACTACCTTGCCATCCTCCAGAGCAGCCGACACAGGATATGGCTCATATTCGTCGGTCTGGTTGTCATAAATCTCCGCAGATACCTCGGGCACGCCGGAGAAGGTCTCACCCGCAAAGGGAGTGACTACGATCTTGAGGCCGGTATAGTTCTTTTCGGTGACATTGCTGCCGGAAACCTGGAAGATGTCATAGAAGCTGCCGTAGGTGTGCAGTTCGTAGGTCTCGACGCCGTCGACCCAGTTGCTGTTCAGATAGCCGTTGACCGTGCCCACAAAGTCGGGCAGAACGGTCTCGCCGGCCTTACCGCCGGTGAGGTAGTACTCCACGGTACCCAGACCGCGGTTGACGTCCTTGGTCTCCAGGCGGGTCTGGGTGTCGTAGTCACCGGGGACATCCTGGGCAGTGCGCACCACCAGGCGGGCGGACTGGAGACCAAGGACCTTGCCCTCGGCGTCGGCCCACTTGATGTAGAGGACCTCGTTGGAGGTCAGGGGCTTGCCCTCAGCATCGGACACCTCGGCCACGATGCCGGGGAAGGCGTCAGAGACTTCCTTGTACTCGGTGGAAGCCATGGCAGCCTCAGCGGTGGGAGCCACAGCGGCCTTGACCGCGCCCTCCACCGGGGAAACGGTGAGGGTGTAGCTGAGATTGGCTGCATAGGTCACAGTGGGATCCACATAGATGGTCACGGTGCCGTTGGCCACCGTGGGCTCCTCGATCTCCTCGGGCTTCACGCCGGTGCTCCACGTGCCGGAGAGCTGCTCATTGGCGGCCAGCTCGCCCTTGACCCAGATGGCAGTGACCTTGATGTCCTTGATGATGTTCTCCTTGGCCAGGTCATGGTCCCAGCCGGCGAAGAGCCAGCCGTCCTTGACGGGAGGCAGGACGTCCTTCACATAGCCGCCCAGCTTGACCTTCTGCGAGGGGATCTCAGTGCCGCCGTCGGTGTCAAAGGTGACGGTGAGGGGAGGCACGTTGCCGATGTAGATCCGGCTCAGGCCATTGAGGGTAAAGCGGATATACTCCGCACCATCGATGGTGACGACTTCGCCCGGTACGGCCTCTTCCGTTCCTTCTTTATTGGTGTGGCTGGCGAAGAAGGTGTAGAGGCTCAGGTCGGCGTCAGACGCCAGGCCCAGGGCCTCCCGGGACAGGGTGACGGTGGTCTCGCCCACGGGGTGGACCTTCTGATCGGTGCCGTCCTCCGTGGTCATGGAGAGATCCACATCCAGGGTCACCAGTTCGGGGGTCACCTCAGCCTCGGGGTAGGCATTGGTGATGGCAGTCTGGATCTTGACGGACTCTTCTTCCGGGACCGCCTCGTCCGACTGGGTGACATCCAGAGAGAGGACAGCATCCGCGGGGATTTCGATCGTTTCGCCGCTTTCGTTGACGAATTTGGCGCCCTCATCCACGACAACAGGGGACTTGTCGGGATCGGTCTCGCCCGGATCCACCTGCGCGACCACCTTGCCGGTGGCGGCGCTCGTCACGGTGCCGGAGTAGCTGCCGGTGCCGGTGGCCTCAGCGGTAATGGTCTGGCCCACATCCAGGGAGGACACGGTGTAGACGTTCTCAGAGGACTTCTCTACACCGCCCACCAGCCAGCGGATGGAATAGACCGAATCCTTGGGGGAGACATAGGTGTAGAGCTCATCACCGGAGTGCAGGGCAGCGCCGGTGACATCCACCTCATTGCGCAGGATGTAGATGCCGGACAGGGCAGTGGTGGTGCTTCCGCCGCCGCCTCCACCGCCGCCGCCGGAGGGCTTGGTGGTGGGTGTGGGCTTGGCAGGCTGGACCAGCTCGTCGGTCTTGTCCATCAGCTCGTCCATGATGACGGCCACGGAGGCACGGGTGGCGGTGGCGCTGGGATTAAAGACATTGCCGCCCACGCCCTTGACCAGACCGAGGGCCTGGGACAGATAGACCGCATCCTTGGCCCAGGCGCTGATGGCGGCGTCGTCATCGAACTTGGCGGAGGCCTGATAGCCGCTGAGATCATAGCCCATGTAGTTCAGGAAACGAATCAGGAAGGCACACATCTGCTCCCGGGTGACCAGCTCATCGGGGGCGAAACGGGTGTCGCTGTATCCGGCGGTGACGCCGGACTTGACGGCCCAGGAGACGGCCTGGGCATACCAGGCGTCGGCGCTCACATCCTGGAAGGAGGCATCGGCGCCGGTGGGCGCGGGACCGTCCAGCTTTTCCGAGAGACGGTAGAGCACGGACACGAACATACCACGGGTCATACTCCCGTCGGGATCAAAAGTGTCCGCGTCGATACCGCTGAACAGTCCGGCATTGACCACATCGGTGATGGCCTGCTGGCCCCAGTGGCCCTGAATGTCCGAAAAGGAGACCGCTTCCGCCGCCAGGGCGCCGGTGGGCAGGATACCCGCCAGCATGGCTGTGGTCAGAAGGGAGGCCAGTCCCTTTCGGAGATCTGTCTTTTGTGGTTTCATCTCTCCAACTCCTCTTACTGGTTTAGAATGGGACATGCGAAGGGGACGCGATCATACCTTGCAATCAGCTCCTTGCATCTGGTCAGGGCAGCATATCCGGATTCCCACGGCGATGAAATATGCCGGCCGTGGGGACTGAGCCGCGGCGGGGGCCGCACAGGGATCAACGCTCCGGATATGAGTCGGACACCAGTTTTTCACGCAGCGCGGTCCGCTGGCGGCTCAGTGTGGATGGATTCATGCCCAGAAACGAGGCAATGTACTTGTTGCTGACCTTTTGGATCAGGCCCGGGTAGGTCTGCAGGAACCACTGATACCGCTCCCGGGCGGTGTACTGATACATGGCGATTTTTAGTTCCCAGTGCATTTTTGTGGACTCCATCAGCAGGTTGTAGGCATATTTCAGCAGCTCCATATTGGTCTCCAGGTGATAGGAGACAATGGAGAGCGGAATGGTCAAAATCGTCGAATCGGTCAGGGCCTCGATGCTGATGGGGGACGGGCCCGTAATATCTGGCCCGGGCATGGCAGGCGCCCCGGTACGGAAGGCAAAACAGTCGGTGACCTCCTGGCCGTTGGCGTCCAGAAAAAATCCGCGGATGATACCGTCGATCAGAAATGAGACATAGACTTGAGGCTCTCCCTGACGGATGAGAAAGGAGCCTTTGGGCAGTGCGTGGATCTCGATCTCATTGAGCAAATCATCGGTTAAAATGCTGGCGGGAACGTGCAGAATATCGGCCACATAGCCCTTCATATCCATGTGCATCCCTCCCAATTGTTTTTGCTTTTATTATACCATTTTTAGGAACAGATGCATTGATACAGGTCAATTTAGCAGGTTAATTGGTGAAATAAAAAGAAGGCTTTCCGGTAGAAACCGAAAAGCCTTGAAAGTGAGAAATAAATTGGTTCGTGAAAGGGGGGCTTACGACAGATACGGGCGCAGCAGATCCACGATCTCGCCCTTGCTGGCGATACGTCCGGCGATGAGAAGCTTACCGTTCACCATCAGGGAAGGGGAGGACATCACGCCCAGGGACACGATCTCCATCAGTCCCTCCACCTTTTCCACCGGGACCTCCACGCCCAGCTCGGCCAGGGCCTCCAGCGTGTTGGTGTAGAGCTTGCCGCACTTGTCGCATCCGGCACCGATTACCTTGATATCCATATCCATGACCTCCTGATCAGTTGCGCAGTTTCATCTCCTGCCCGACACAGGTCTCCCAGGCAGAGAAGATATGTTTGATGACGGCCGGACCGATCCGGGAAATAAAGACCAGCTGGGAGAGCTCCTTTTCCTCACAGGGCTTCCAGTCGATGCGGGAGCCCACCAGGTCCACCTGGTTCCAGCCCTCGTCTGCCAGGTGGAAGAAGCCCTTGCAGCGGTAGAGATCGGACTGGATCTCCCGGAGGAAGGCGGTGAGCTGCTCCCGGGTCACGGTCCCGGAGAAATCCATGAAGAGGGTCTTGGGCTTGGTCTCCGCGGAGTTGGTGGTCTCCTCGCCCTCTGCCCACTGATAGAGGAGCAGGTCGTCCTGGAGGAACTGGGGCGAGAGGGAGCCCATCTGGCTCTGCTCGATGGGACAGACCGGGTTGATCTCCCGGATGGCCCGGACCACTTCCTCCAGCTGAGCGGGGGAGACCAGGTCGGTCTTGGTGATGACCGCCAGGTGGCAGTGCTTGAGCTGCCGGTTGACGGTCTCCAGGTCGCCGCGCTGCTCCAGGAAGTTTACGGCGTCCACCAGACAGATCACGCCCCGGAACTCGTAGGATGCGCCGGCCGCCACCTGGGCCGCCTGCAAAATCTCCTCCACATTGGAGGGATCGCCCAGACCGGAGCTCTCCACAAAGAGGTACTCCAGGTTCTGCGCGGCCATCTCGGCCAGCGCCTGGACAAACTGGAGCTTGAGACAGGAGCAGAAGATGGAGCCGCGGTTGACCTCCACCATCTGGATATTGTCATTGCGGAG
The DNA here is from genome assembly GCF_015547905.1 of Clostridium sp. J1101437_171009_A5. Taxonomy (NCBI): domain Bacteria; kingdom Bacillati; phylum Bacillota; class Clostridia; order Eubacteriales; family Clostridiaceae; genus Clostridium; species Clostridium sp. J1101437_171009_A5. The sequence goes on along the minus strand of NZ_JADMVY010000002.1, from coordinate 318,706 downwards.
GATGGTGCCGTCGATTCCCAGCTTGCCGAATTCGTTCTGAATGACGCCGATGCGGCGGCCCTGGAGCGCGTCCAGGAGGCGGAGGAGCAGGGTGGTTTTTCCGGCGCCGAGGAAGCCGGTGAGGACATAGAGCTTGGTGCTGTGTTCTGTCTGCATGGCGGGATCTCCTTTCAAAGTGGTGCCTGGGGCAGGGGCCTCCGGTCCGGCGGGACATGCGGCCGACTCCAAGGCGTCCATCAGGCCGTCGATGGCCTGGCGGACGCTGTGGAGGGTGTCGCGGTTCAGGGTGTAGTGGGTCCAGCGACCCCGCTTCTCCGGGATGGCAAGGCCTGCGCCGCACAGGAGCTTCATATCGTGGGAGAGGGTGGGCTGTGTGATGGAGAAGGCCTCCAGAATCTTGCAGGCGCACAGGGGCTGCTGGGAGAGCATGGAGAGAATTTGCAGCCGCTTGGGGTCAGCCAGCGCTTTGCATACTTTGGCCAATTCTTCGTGGGTCATACACGGCCCTCCTCTTACCTGAATAAATAGAAAAATATCGATATGTTATAAACGGATTATACCATACAGATAGAAGAACGTCAATATATGATGAGAGACAGGATCAGGAGTCCAGCTCATCCAGCTGGTCCATCAGATCGTCGGCCTGGTCCTCCAGCGCTTCCCGGCGGTCGCCCCAGACCTCATAGGCCTCGCTCTCCATATCCTCCGGTTCCTCCAGATCCAGCCGGGCAATTTCCTCCTTTACCTGGGCCAGCTGGGCGAGAAGGGCCTGTCTGCGCTCCTCTTCCGGCGCGGCGGGGGAGCGGAAGGAAGTGATGTCGATGATGTCAGCCATAAAAAGCTCCTTTCCTCTGTCGCTCGGACAGAACATCCTTGCATGGGCTGAAGCGCAATGCTCCGGCAGCCTCTATTATAATGGGCAGAGTACCGGGCGGCAAGTCCTGTACGCCCTCCCGCCGGCAAGAGAAAACCCGGCCTGCTTGTGCAGGCCGGGCATTTCATCCTTGTATTACTCCTTGGCGGGGGCCAGGAGCTTGGTGAGCATGGCCACCTTGCGGCCGATGCCCTGGGCCTTCTCCAGACCCTCGGGATCGTCCATGGTGCCCGAGCCGTCGCCGGGATTCCACAGACTGGCGCCGGCATAGACGCAGACGCCGCCGTTGCAGACGGTGATGCCCTGGGTGTGATAGAAGCCCAGGATCCCGTTGATGGCCATTTCCTGGCCGCCGTTGCGGGTACCGCCCACGGCGATGGCGCCGCCCACCTTGCGGGCGAAGAAGTCGGGGTTATCCTTCAGAATGGTCCAGGTGGGACGGAAGCGGTTGAAGAAGGTGGCCAGCTGGGCGGTGATATTCATCTCATACACAGGCGTGGCGATGATGTACCCGTCTGCGTTATAGAACTTTTCATAGAGCTCGGTCATGCCGTCGTCCTTATAGACGGGGCAGTAGGTGACCCCCTGCTTGGTGCACTGGTTGCAGTGGATGCAGAAATTGAGCTTGCGGCCACGGAGCTCCACCAGCTCGACTTCCACGTCGCCGGTGGCCTCGGCGGCCTCGAGAGCGGCCTTCAGGGCGGTGTAGGCAGATTTTTTGCGGGGGCTACCACAGATACCAAGAATTTTTACCATGAGAGATGCGCTCCTTTCGTTGATCGGTCTATACCGGGAAACTGCCTGACGGCATTCTGACAGAGAAAACAACGAGATAAAATCCTTCTTTTCTGCCTTTTATGGTAGGATGTTTTTGACGGGCCGTCAAGAGGAAAATGGATGCGGAAGACGGCCTTACCGCACAGAGGCGGAAGCTCTGCCCTCCAAAGTCGTGGGGAATCAGCTACGGCCTTCCATGGCGGCCTTGACCCGATCGGGGGTCAGGGGCAGCACGTGGAGGTCGGCGTTCAGGGCGTCGTTGACCGCGCCCACGATGGCGGGGACCACCGGGACGATGGAGGCCTCGCCGATGCTCTTGCCGCCGTAGGGGCCGCCCTGCTCGAACTCCTCCACGAAGTGGATGGAGATGGGGGGCAGGTCGGTGGAGCGGGGCAGACGGTATTTCTTCAGATTGGCGTTGATGGGGCGCCCCTTCTCGTCCAGCTGGAGGCCTTCAAAGAGTGCCATGCCCATGCCCATCAGGACGGCGCCCTCGATCTGGCCCTCCAGCAGCATGGGATTGAGGGCAGTGCCCACATCGCACACGGCCAGATAGTCGGTGACCTTGACCTCGCCGGTCTGCTTATCCACCCGCACCTCGGCAAAATGGGCGCCGTAAGAGCCGGCGTTGTGGTCGGAGCAGTAGGAGACCGTCTCCAGCAGCTTGCGCTTCTGGTGGTCATAGGCGTAGCAGGCCAGGTCCGCCCGGGTCAGACGGGTGTCGCTGCCCTCGGTCCAGTAGGCGCCGTCGCTGTGCTGGACCTGCTCCACCGGGCAGCCCAGGGCGTCGGCGGCCACAGCGCGGAGGGTCTGCTCCATCTGGCGGGAGACCGTCTCCACCGCGGCGCCGCCCGACCAGGTGTTCCGGCTGGCGCCCGAACCCATGTCATAGGGGCAGCTGTGGGTATCCGAGTGGGTCAGTTCGATCTGATCGAAGGGAATGTCCAGGGTCTCGGCCACGATCTGCTTCATCAGAGTATAGGTGCCCGCGCCGTGGTCCGTGAGGCCGGTGCGCAGCAGGACGGAGCCGTCCTCATGGACCATCAGCTCAGCCACGGTGATGTCGGGGGCAAAGGGAGCCACGCCGTTGCCGTGCAGGGCGGTGGCCACGCCGTAGCCGTAGACATAGCGGTCGGTCTCCTTGGCGGCCTTGCCGGCCAGCTTCTCCTTCCAGCGGAAGAGCTCTGCGCCCTTGACCAGACAGTCGTGGACCCGGGCGTTGCCCAGGGTGTCGTTGGCACCCCGGTCCAGACCGTAGGGGCGGACCAGGTTGCGCTCGCGGAAATCCACGGGGTCCATATGGACTGCCTTGGCCGCCTTGTTGATCAGAAGCTCCAGGGTGGTGAAGACTTTGGGGGAGCCGAAGCCGCGCATGGCGCCGCCCACAGGGGTATTGGTATAGGCCGCCTTGCCGTCAAAGCGCTGGTTGGGGGCCTGGTATACCTTGAACATCTTTCCGCACATAGCGGCCTGGACGTTGATGCTGCCGCCGCAGTAGGGGCCGGAATTCATGAAGGAGCGGATCTCAAAGCCGGTCATGGTGCCGTCTTTCTGCACGGCCATCTTGCCGTAGAGCTTGATGGCATGGCGGGTGTAGGTGGAGACCATGGACTCGGTGCGGTTGTAGCGGATCTTGACCACCTTGCCGCCGGCCTTCTTGGAGAGCAGCAGGGCGATGGGCTCCAGCAGGACGCCGTCCTTTCCGCCAAAGGTGCCGCCGATGAGTCCGCCGTGAATGGCGATCTTGGTATAGGGCAGGCCGAAGATCTGGCCCAGCATGATCTGGACCCGGTGGACGCCCTGCTGGGGCTCCCACACCTCCAGATAGTCGCCCCGGTTCCAGCGGGCGATGCACTGGTGGGGCTCAATGGCGCCGTGGTGGATCATCTGGGTGGAGAGGGCGTTTTCCACCACCACGTCGGCCTCAGCCAGGGCGGCGTCCACGTCGCCGCACTCGGCCCGCTGGGCCTTGAGCAGGTTGCCTTCGGGGTAGATGCGGGGAGCGTCCTCCTTCAGGGCCTCCTCGGGATCAAAGACAGCGGGGAGCTCCTCATAGTCCACCTCGATGAGCTTGATGGCCTTCTGGGCGATGGCCTCGGTGTCGGCGGCCACGGCGGCCACCTCGTCGCCCACAAAGCGGACCACGTCGTCCAGCACCCGCTCGGTGGCGGGGATGCCGTCCTTGGCCCAGCGCATGATGCGGTTGAAGCAGGTCTTGGGGGAGTCCTGATAGGTGATGACGGCCCGCACGCCGGGCAGTGCCTCGGCCTTGCTGGTGTCGATGGAGCGGATGCGGGCGTGAGCCACGGGGCTGGTCAGGACCTTGCCCCAGAGCATACCGGGGAAGCGCAGGTCGTCGGTGTAAACGGCCTCGCCGGTGACCTTGGCCACGGCGTCAATGGTGGGGGTGGGCTGTCCGATGTACTTCATAATACTGGTTCCCTCCTCATTTAACCCTGCTGGGCGCCGTCGTCCTCCCGCATCCGGCGGGCGGTGAGCTGAACGGCCTCCACGATCTTCTTGTATCCGGTGCAGCGGCACAGGTTGCCCTCCAGCGCGGTGAGGATCTCATCCTCGCTGGGGTCCGGGTTGTTGGCCAGCAGCGCCAGAGAGGTCATGACCATACCGGGGGTGCAGTAGCCGCACTGGATGGCTCCGGCGTCCACAAAGGCCTGCTGGACAGGGTGGAGGTGGCCGTCGTGGCTGACGCCCTCGATGGTGAGAATGTCCGCGCCCTCCAGGTTGCGGGCCAGCAGCACGCAGGAGTTCTTGGGCACGCCGTCCACCAGGACCTTGCAGGCGCCGCAGTCGTTGGTGCCGCAGCCGTACTTGGTGCCGGTCAGGTTCAAAACCTCCCGCAGTACATAGAGCAGGGTCCAGTTGTCCTCGATCTGAAGGGCGTGGTCTGTGCCGTTGATGTGAAGGGTAATGTCTCGCATCGTCAATGCATCCTTTCTCTCCAAAATCCGGTTGGGTTATGACTGTGCGCCGATGTTCCAGTTCTGGAGCACGCGCATCCCATAGTGCTGGGGATGGAAGTAGTGGACGTTGAGCAGGACGGGCACATCCTGCACATCATAGAAGAGCTGTTCGCAGTAGAGAAGGGGAGTTCCCTTGGGGAGCTCAAAGAGGGCGGCGACCTTTTCGTCCGCGGCCACGGCCTGGTAATCGTTGAGGGAGTGGGCCAGCTTTTTCCCGCAGTGGTCCCAGATGCACTCATGGATGTACCAGTTCTGCTCCTCCGGACGGAAGGGGCGCTTGACCAGATCCAGGGAGAGGCGGCTGATGGTAAAGACGCCCGGGTGATCATCGGCCGTGTAAATGGTCTCGTAGCGCTGGAGCAGGCTCTCCGGCTGGACCTGGAGCCGCTCCGCCAGCGCGGGGGAGGCCGGCTCGATCCCCAGGAAGAGCATCTTCATCCCAGGGGTGCGGCCGTTGCGCCGGAAGGTGTCGGCAAAGGAGAAACCCTGGTCCACCCGGTTCGTGGGGTCCAGCGCGCTGGGGTGGATGAAATTGCCCACGCCGTGCCGCTTGGTGAGATACCCCTCCAGGGTGAGCATCATCAGTGCCTCCCGCAGGGTGACCAGACTGATGCCAAGGCGCTTGGCCAGCTGATCCTCGGGCGGGAGTTTGTTGCCTGGAAAGGTCTCACTGCGAAACATGTCCAGGAGGCGGCGTTTCACCGCCATATACGAGCTAAGATTGGTTGCAGCCATTCCGACATCCTCACAATCCTTATAAGTTATACGCTGTCCTTATAAGTTTACGGCATTATTCTACATTGTTTGTATCACAAATACAAGAGCAATTCTTTTTGATCTTGAAATTTGTACAAAGTGCTTTGTTTGCCTGAAATGGATTGGTAAAAAAGACTGAACTTTAGAGTCTAAAACCGAGAAACACCTGTGCAGAATCCCATGTACCGGAAGAGAAACACAAAAAGACCGCGACCTCCGGGAGAGAGGCAGCGGTCTTTTCGTGGATTATCAGGTGAGGGCCTGGGCCAGGGCGGGCAGTGCGGCGGACAGATCTTCCAGGCCGTAGTAGCGCAGGACGACCACCTGGGCGCCCCGCCGGGCAAAGAGCATCTCCCAGGTATCTTCCACCGCGTCGTAGACCAGGGCGGTCTCGTCCAGGCCGGGCTGATCTACCCGGAGGAACTGGTAGCGCCCCGGCTCATGCTCCAGCTCATAGGCGTACCAGTCGTCGTACTCCTCCCGGATCAGCGCCCGGAGGAGGGGTTCCGCCAGGAAGGGCAGAGAGAGCCGGTAGTAGGAGAGCCGGAAGGAGGGGGAATAGGTCCCGCTATTATCCGGCCAGCTCCGGCCGGGGACCTCGCCGCCCTCCTCGATCTCATACTGTGCGGGGGCGAAGAGGGACCACGCCGCTTGTACGTGATTTTCCATGTCCCGGTCTGAGAGATAGAGGTGGCGGTAGGTGAAGGCGGGATCGGCCTCAATGTGGGTGAGATGAAAGGAGAGGGGAGAGGGCTGCTCCGGCGTGATGTTCCAGCGCTCCCGCCCGGAGATAGAGCGGACGGAGATACCGGCCGAGAGCACTGCGAAGAGCAGCGCGAAGAGAATCAGGAACCGGCTCCGGGTCACCTGTCCCCGGAAGCGGCCGGTCCGGTGTTCCATGGGGATGCCCTCCCGGAGGCTGCGGCGCAGACGGCAGAACCGGCGGCACTGGAGGAGCAGCCAGGCGAGGACGATCAGATCCAGAAGAAGGGAGCCCAGCATGGAGAAGGCGGCGGAGCTCTCCACCAACTGAAGCACGGGAGGGCGGCCGCCCAGAAATCCGGCAAGGATCATACCAATGCCCAGCAGAAAGAGGGGGGTACACAGGCTCACATTCCGCCGGATGGACTGTTCCAGCAGCTCCAGGGTCATGCTCTGGGTGAGGGAGTCGGTGTGGAGCTCCGGAGCGTCCGGGTCGTCACAGCGGTAGAGGGAGAACTGCCCCAGCTTTCCCACATAGAGCCAGCCCATCTCCCGGGCCTGCTGAAAGGTATTTAGGTCTGGGGTGGGGGAGAGCGGAGAGATGGCGTCCAGCCGGTAGCGGACCGCCCCGGGGGTGTCCCGCCGGAACCAGAGCAGACCCTTGGAACAGCGGACGAAGTAGAGCCCCTGGGCGGCCATCTGGACCAGCCAGCTCTCCATGGCGGGGATGTCCCAGGGGTCTACGTAGTTCAGCCGGGGGACCAGCCGGGGACGCCGGGAGGAGCTCAGGCCCATTGCGCCCCCTCCTCTCCCGTCGGCACCGGGGCGGCACTCAGCTCTCGCTCGGTCTCGGCCGCGTCCCGCAGGCAGGCGCGCAGGCGGCGGAGCTCCTCCTGGTAGCGCTGTTCCCCCAGCTCGGTGAGGGAATAGGTGCGCTTCCGGCCCAGGATGGACTGCTCCCGGATGAGGCCCTCCTCCTCAAATTTGGCCAGAATGGTATAGAGGGTGCCCGGGCCCAGCCTCACCCGCCCCTGGGTGCGCTTCTCCACAGAGGAGGCGATCTCCGTGCCGCAGCGGGGCCCGGGCTGAAAGGCCATCAGGACATAGAACATGGGCTCGCTCAGGGCCTCCAGAGCTTTCTTTGCCATAAGTCTCACCTCGAATATCAAGAATCGATATCGTCTATTGATATTATAATATCGCACCTCGATATTGTCAACGCTCTCGCTTGATTGTAAACCAGTAATAAAATTAGGTTGACAATCAATCCGGGATATGGTAAAGTTCCAGGCAGAATCATACCGAACATAGGAGGATGTGACATGGATACAAAGACTCTTTCCCGGGGCAGGACCCGGGCGCTGGCCGAGTGTGCACTGATGGCGGCGGTGATCGCGCTGTGCGCCTGGATCTCCATTCCCGCGGCGGTTCCCTTTACCTTGCAGACCTTCGGTATTTTCGCGGCAGTGGCCATCCTGGGCGGAAAGCGGGGGAGCGCGGCGGTGGCCGTCTATCTGCTGATGGGCATGGTGGGCCTGCCGGTCTTTGCGGGATTCAAAGGTGGGATCGGTGTCCTTCTTGGGGCCACCGGCGGCTATATCCTGGGCTTTCTGGGCTCTGCCCTGACCGTGTGGGGGATGGAGCGGCTCCTGGGCCGCCGCGGATGGGTCCTGGCGCTGTCCATGGTGCTGGGTCTGGTGGTCTGCTATGCATTTGGGACGGCCTGGTTCCTGGCGGTATATACCCGGACCTCCGGCCCCATGAGCCTCTCGGCGGCGCTGGGACTGTGCGTGCTGCCCTTTGTGCTCCCGGACGCCATCAAGATCGCCCTGGCCCTACTGGTGGGCCGCCGGGTGGGTCAGGCACTGGAACGCCGGGCGGGATAACGGCGGAATTCGACCAAATCTCTTGCGGCCCGTGCGCCGGTATGGTAGGATAAGACCAGAATCTGACATAGGAGGGACTGCGATGAAGCAGGACGTGATCGTCATTCTGGATCTGGGCAGTGAAGAGAACCCTCGACTGGCCCGGGAGATCCGTGCCCTTGGCGTGTACAGTGAGATCCATCCCCATGACATCACGGCGGAGGAGCTGGCCGCGCTCCCCAACGTGAAGGGCGTCATTCTCAACGGCGGCCCCAACCGCGTGGTGGACGGCGTGGAGATCGACGTCTCCAAAGAGATCTACAATGCCCCTGTCCCGGTCCTGTTGGCCGATCACGGGGGAGACGCCCCCTGGCCCGCCGATCCGGAGGAGCGGAAGGCCGCTCTTTCCAACTTCGTCTTTGGGGTCTGCGGCGCTCAGGCCAACTGGAATATGGAGAACTTCATCGCCGATCAGGTGGAGCTCATCCGCCAGCAGGTGGGGGACAAAAAGGTCCTGCTGGCCCTCTCCGGCGGCGTGGACTCCTCGGTGGTGGCGGCGCTGCTCATCAAGGCCATCGGCAAGCAGCTGACCTGCGTCCACGTGAACCACGGCCTGCTGCGCAAGGGGGAGCCCGAGCAGGTAGTCAAGGTGTTCCGGGATGAGATGGATGCCAACCTCATCTATGTGGACGCGGTGGATCGCTTCCTGGACAAGCTGGCCGGTGTGGCCGACCCCGAGGAAAAGCGGAAGATCATCGGCGGGGAATTTATCCGGGTCTTTGAAGAGGAGGCCCGCAAGCTGGACGGTATCGACTTCCTGGCCCAGGGCACCATCTATCCCGACATCATCGAGTCGGGCACCAAGACCGTGAAGGCGGTGAAGAGCCACCACAATGTGGGCGGACTGCCGGAGGACCTGAAGTTTGAACTGGTGGAGCCTTTGAAGATGCTCTTCAAGGACGAGGTGCGTGCCTGCGGCGCCGCGCTGGGTCTGCCCGATTCCATGGTATACCGTCAGCCCTTCCCGGGCCCCGGCCTGGGCGTGCGCTGCCTGGGCGCCATCACCCGGGACAGGCTGGAGGCCGTCCGGGAGAGCGACGCCATCCTGCGGGAGGAGTTTGCCCAGGCGGGCCTCCAGGGCAAGGTGTGGCAGTATTTCACCGTGGTGCCCGACTTCAAGTCGGTGGGCGTGCGGGACAATGTGCGCACCTTTGACTGGCCGGTGATCCTGCGTGCGGTCAATACCGTGGATGCCATGACCGCCACCGTGGAGGATGTGCCCTTTGCTCTGCTGCAGAAGATCACCCAGCGCATCACCTCCGAGGTCAAGGGGGTCAACCGGGTGCTCTACGATCTGACGCCGAAGCCCAGCGGGACCATCGAATGGGAGTAACCCAGGCAACCGGAAGACACTGGTTTTCTGAGGCCGGATGCCCTCTGTGGCAACGATTTGGCAACCTCTTTTCATGATTCATAAAAAGAGAGCGAACTGATTTTGCTTGGTCAGTTCGCTCTCTTTTTTGTCATAAATTCTGTTTCAAATCGTATGTGGCTTGAATGGAATCAATCAGCCCATGCGGCTGATGAAATGATAGAGGATAGCCGCCACTTGGACGCGAGTAGCGCTGCCCTGAGGTGCCAGGCTTCCGTTGCCCATACCGGAGATCAACTCCTGCTCCACAGCCCAAGCCATAGCTTGTGTCGCCCAGGCACTGGTGTCGCTGCCATCGGCATAGGCACTCACATCGCCGCTGGATGCAGGCTTGCCCGCATAGTTCCACAGCATCACGGCCAGCTGCTCTCGGGTAAGGATCTTTTCCATATCGCTGCCGTCGGAGATACCATTCTCCACAGCCCACTGCTGTCCGGCCTCATACCAACTGCCCGAAGAAACAGAGATATCCGCGCCATCGTAGGCGGCCAGCACAGTGACGAGCATAGCCCGGGTCATGGGCTGCTCAGGGGTAAAAGTAGTCTGGCTGGTACCGGAGAAGATCTCCCGGCTAGAAGTAAAGTCAATGTACGCACTGCCCCAATAGCTGTCCTCTACATCCTCAAAACGCTTGCTGTTATCCACGATTTTTACGGTCTCCCCATTTTCCAGAGTGATGGTCACACCGGTCTGGGTGGGGATGGAGTTTTTCACAATCTCCTCAGTCCCATCTTCCTTGATGATGATGGCCACTGTTCCGGGGGTCACGTTGGAGACGGGGATCTCCACCTTAGCCGCGGTGCCGGATGGCAGAATCACGGATACCGTGGGGGCATTCTCACGGTCGTTGGTGGCGGATACGCCGGGCATGGGAAGCGCAACGGCTTCCCCCATCTGGGCGGCATCCTCCACCACGGTAGAGGGCAGGGTCACCTGGGCATCCACCTGGCCGGTTTTATCGGTGGTGACCACAGAGGAAGCACCGTTTTGATTGGATACCGTTGTCTGGCTGGACCCGTCCGGCTTGGTGACGGTCTGAGTCTTGTTGCCCTGGGGATCGGTCGTGGTCTCGGTGACGGTACCGTTGGGCTGGGTCACGATCGTGGTGATGGAGCCATCGGGATGGACCGTGGTTTCTGTCTTATGGTCCGAGCCGGAAGTCCCGCTGCTGGAGCCCCCGCCGGACCCAGCAGAGGAGGTCTTTTCCCACTGGGCAGTGAGCGTCATACTTTGGGTGAGGGAGCAGGGGACGCCCCCCAGGAAAGTGGTCTCTCCCTCACGCCAACCGGCAAAAGTGTAGCCCGTTTTCTCCAGAGTGGGGAGGATCACAGAGACCGTCTCGACTTCTGTGGTGAGGATGATCTCCTCGCCGAAGTCATTGTCCCGGAGGTCCCAGTTCTGGTCGTTGTCCTGGACAAACTCCAGATAGCTGCCGGACAGGATATGGTTTCCGGTAAAAATAGAGCCGTCCTGATAGAAGGAAATGCTGCTGCCGTTGCGGAGGGTGTTGCCGGTGACGGTCTGGTCATTGCCTGCGATACTCAACTTGGTCCCGTCCAGGGTGTTGCCGGTGAACTGGCCCTGGGGAGCGCAGAGGATCAGGCAGGCACCGCCCTTCAACGTGGAGTTGGTGACGATGAGGGACTCCAGTTTTCCCTCTTTATCATCATAAATGGCATGGGACATGCCGTCAAAGGTACAGTTGTCCACTGTGACGGTCTCATGGTCGTTGTCGGTACCACTGATAAAAATGCCATACGAGAGATCTTTGCCGCTCAAAAGGGACACGTTCTGGAAGACGTCGCCGGAAGCTGCGCCGATGCCGTACCCGTCCGCACTGCCGGTAAGGTCCAATGTAAAATTGCGGAAGGTGTTGCCGCCATTGGATTGGAATGCCTGGGTGTTGAGGGTCAGTACATGGCCATTGCCCTCCAGCGTGATGCCGGAGAGATTGCGGATGGTACTCCAAGTACTGGAAGTGATGTCCCGCAGCAGAGAAATGGTATCGCCGGGCTTGGCAGCCTCGGCGGCTCGGCTCAGATCAGAGTAGGACTAACCGTTGACCTGGGCCACAGCAGGCATATGGATGGTGCAGCCCGCAATATTTACCGTGGCAGGGGGGTGGGCGCCATACCACAGGCTGCCGACATAGCGCTCTGCCTCCAGAATATCCTGCCGGTCCGGGCCACTGTAAATTTCGCCGGTGAATTCGCAGTTCTCCAGGGTGGGCGGAGTTTTGCCGCCGTTGTCCAAAAAGGTGCCGGCAAAGGCGCCGGCATAGATGCGGCCATCCTCCTCGGGGGTGACGGTCTGCCACACCACTACATTTTCTGCAGTGCAGTCCTGGATGGTGTTGCCATAGTGGAGGATGCCGCTGACACCGCCGATACCGTTATGGGCGCCCTGGACCGTAAGGTCCCGGACCGTACAGCCGGAAGTAACACAGTTTCCTTCCCCCATAAAACCTACAATTCCTCCGGCATATCCGCCGGTGATGGAAACAAAGGAGGTTTCAGCGCCATCTCCCACCACGGAGCAGTCCGAGATGGAAGTATAGCCGTTGCCTAAAATAGCCCCTACATACCAGTAGCCAGAGATCTGTATGCTGCCGGTAACATGGACATTGGTGATCTTGGACTCTACATTTGCATCCCCGCCTACCACTGCGGCTACACGGCCGCTGCCAGTCACATCCACGTTGTGCAGCGTGAAGTTTTTCACTACGCCGCTCTGGGTGGCACCAAAAAATCCGATGCTAATATTCTTATCTGTATAAGACAGTCCGCGGGTAATCTTCAGGTTGGAAATGGTATGACCATCTCCATCAAAGGTACCTTGAAACTGCTTTCCAGATCCGCCTCCGCCAATGGGAGTCCACTCCCGGTTGCCCAGATTCATATCAGCGCCTAACAGGATAGTCTTACCCTGAAAGCTTTCCCCCTGATTGACCAACTGGGCCAATCCGGCAAGTTCCTCAGGGGTAGAGAGAATGTACTGAGTCTCGGACCCGGTAAACCAAGCTACATCGGCGTTGTCCTTCCAATCGTCGGAGACAGCAGGCGTCTCTTCAGATACCTCAACGCTTTCATCTCCTGCGAGAGCGTTTTCTGCGGAAAGGGCGGCGTTTTCATTGGTCTGGGGACTATTTTCTTCAGACAGAATAGGGGGATTGTCCAAATCCTCCGCAAGTGCCGTAGCCGGAAGCATGGTCAGACACAGGGGCACGACACACGCCGTGCTGAGCAGCCGTTTTTTCATAGAGTTCCTCCTTTTTACACACACAGAAAGTAACAATAATCGTTATTTTATTCATTTTAATAAAATTTTTGTAACCAAACAAGATGGAAAAATATCAAAAGCTGTTACAAAAATTCTGCATATATCGCCGCAATATCACAAAAATCAAGAAAATATTTACTCTCCGGTAAAGATTCACATGTGTAATGCTTTTCTCTGTCCAACGTTTACGGAATGGATATCCTTTTCCTTTTTCGAAGGAAAGACCGTTGACTTTCCTCGGAAAAAGGGGTATATTAAATCGCATACGATGCATCTTATGCGATTCAATATAGAGGGAGAATATGATTCAGAATACACAATTCCGCGTGGCTTCTCTGATCGTACAGCTGGGGAACGCCGTGACCTATTATCGAAACCTGAAGATGGAGCACATCGGGCTCACCTCCGTGCAGAGTGACGCCCTGATCGCCGCCTTACGGAACCCGGGGATCACCGCCGCCCGTCTGAAAGAGCAGCTCCAGCTCTCCCAGTCCACGGTGGCCGGCATTCTTTCCCGGCTGGAGGGCAAGGGCCTGATCGAGAAAAAGGCAGATCAGGAGGATGCGCGGAAAGCCATCCTGACGCCCACGGACCAGGGGCTGGCCCTGGAGATGCCCCTGAAAGAGATCGCCCTGGAGACCCAGCAGTCCCTGGTGGAGGGGATGAGTGAGGCGGAGCAGGAGGAATTCATCCGCCTGCTGGACATCGCTCTGGAGAACATGAACCGTGTCCGCCAGGCACAGCCGTCCGGAGGAAGATAAGCGATGAAAAAAGATAAGGAACTCTTTACCACCATGCCGGTAGGCAGGGCAGTGGCCAAGCTGGCCGTACCTACGGTGGTCAGCCAGATCATCGTTATCCTCTACTCGCTGGCGGATACCTTCTTTATTGGACAGATCGGAGACCCCAACCAGCTGGCCGCTCTCTCGATCACCTTTCCCATCTATACGCTGCTCACGGCGGTCGCCAATCTGTTCGGCATCGGCGCCAACAGCGTCATTGCCCGCAGCATGGGCCAAAACGATGAGGCCACGGCGAAGAAGGCGTCCTCCTTCAGCTTTTGGGGCTCTCTCGCACTGACCGCCGTTTTGTCCATTCTGCTGGCCATTTTCATGCGGCCGGTCCTCTTTTTCTTTGGCGCGGATAACCTGACCTTTGGCTACACCAGCGATTATCTGGGCTGGGTCTTTGTCATAGGCGGCATTCCCACGGTGGCCGGCCTGGTGCTGGGACATCTGGTGCGCGCCGTCGGCAAGACCAAAGAGGCCAGTATCGGGCTCACCCTGGGCGGGGTCATGAACATCATCCTGGACCCGGTCTTTATTTTTGTCTTTCAGATGGATGTGGCCGGCGCGGCGCTGGCTACCATGCTCTCCAACACGATCTCCATGCTGTATTTCTTTGCCGTACTGGTCAAGATCCGAAAGACAACGGTCCTGACCATCTCGCCCAAATATGTTTCTCTGGAGAAAAATGTCTGCTGGGCGTCCCTGGCGGTTGGCTTCCCGGCGGCCATTTCGGTGCTGTTGGTGTCGGTCTCCATCTCCCTGCTCAACGGACTGCTCCTCAGCCATGAGGGCGGCAATATCCTCTCGGCCTCCTATGGTGTGGCCTCCAAGTGCGGTACCATCGCCCTGCACATCAGCATCGGCATTGCCCAGGGCGTGATGCCTCTGATCGGCTATAACTACGGGGCAAAGAACCACAAGCGGGTCCATCAGGTCTGCAATCTCTCTTTCCGGATCCTGCTGGTCTTCTCCCTGATTTTCCTGGCGCTGGTGCAGGTCATGCCCGAGACCATCGTGCGGATCTTTACCCCGGATGCCCAGACCATCGAGGTGGGCGGAGTCTTCCTGGCCCGCTGGTCCTGGTGTGTGGTGGGCATGAGCCTCTTCAATATGTACAACTCCATTTTCCAGGCGGTGGGCAAGTGGAAGACCTCTCTGTTTCTGGCCGTGCTCCGGCTGGGTGTGATCTTCTCCGTGCTGTGCTTCCTGATGGATGCGCTCTTCGGGGTCAACGGCCTGATGTGGGTGCAGGCCATCACCGATACCGCCTCCTGCCTGATCGCAATGGCCCTGTATGCCCGGTTCAAGCAATCGGTGATGCAGGAGGTCATGCACCAGCAGGCCCCCGCCGCCGCGCCGGTATCCGGCAGCCGGATCGTCACCATCAGCCGGGAGTTTGGCAGCGGCGGCAGAACGGTCGGCAAAAAGGTGGCCGAAACCCTGGGCATTCCCTGCTATGACAGTGAGCTGATCGACAAAATCGCGGCGCAGAGCGGTCTGGCAAAGGAGTTCGTGGAAAAATACGGTGAGTACGCCCTGTCGGATAAGCTCTATGAAAACGCCCTGTCCAGCCGCGGCCGGGACGGGCAGTCCGCTATGGATAAGATCTGGCTGGCCCAGAAGGAAGTCATTACCGATCTGGCCGAAAAGGGTCCCTGCGTCATTGTGGGACGCTGCGCCGATTCCATTTTGCAGGATCTTGCCGATTGCCTGACCGTGTTCATCCACGCCTCGGATGAGCAGCGGGCCGCGCGCATCGTGTCGGTCTATGGGCAGAGAGAGGAGTCTCCCGCCCAGCGTCTCCACGAAAAGGACCGGAAGCGGAAAGCCTATTACGAGCTCTACACGGGTACCGAGTGGGGCAATGCCGACAGCTATCAGCTGTGTCTGGACAGCGGAAAAATTGGGATCGACAAGTGTGTCAGCATCATCTGTGATCTGTACGCAAGTTAACCGATCGGTGGGAGCATTTGGAACGGGTATTGGCAGAAGCTGTGGGCAAACTACCCCAAAGGGGGAATGTTATGCGCTTCTTGGTTCTCTGCCTCACCTCGCTCGGATCGTTCGGCGCACTGTTTCTGATTGCCAAGCTGATCGGACACAAGCAGATCGCCCAGCTGGATTTTTTTGACTATATCACCGGAATCACGGTCGGGTCCATCGCGGCCGAGATGGCCACCGAGCTGGAAGAGCCGTGGAAGCCGCTGGTTGCCATGCTCCTGTACGGAGGGGTGACCGTGCTGCTGAGCATTCTGTCCAACCGCCTTCCCAGGGCCCGGAAGTACCTCAACGGCACGCCCACCATTCTGATGGATCGCGGAAAGCTCTACCGTGAGAATCTGAAGAAGGCCAAGCTGGATCTGAGCGAATTCATGGTCATGTGCCGCCAGCAGGGATACTTTGACCTTACGAGCATCCAAACCGCGGTGTTTGAGTACAATGGAAAGCTCACTATCCTGCCGGTGAGCAGCCAGCGCCCGGCCACGCCAAACGACATGAACCTGTCCCCAAAGCAGGAGCAGCTCTTTACCGAGCTCATCATGGATGGCCGAATTCTGGAGGGCAACCTGAAACGCATGGGGCTGAATCTGACCTGGCTGGAAAAACAGTTGAAGGAGCGCCGGATACACTCGGCCAAGGATGTGTTTCTGGCCCTCTGTGATCCGGCTTTGAATCTGGTCCTCTTTGAACAGAATCCCGGAAAAAAATAATGGGGCCCACGGCCCCTATACAGCGCGGAAAAAGGGAGCGGCACGGTTGATTCAACCGTGCCGCTCCCTTATCTTATGGATTTGTATTTCTCAGTCACCCTGTCCGGCGCGCTCCACGGCCCCGGCCAGCAGAAGGGCGCGGAAGAGCGCCTCTTCCGGGGTCAGGCGGGCGATGGTCTCGGGCAGGATGCCCCAGCCCTCCAGCCGCTCCAGAAGGGAGGCGGAGAGGTGACCGCTCAGATCCAGTCCATCCCGCCGGAGGAGCACCGCCCAGTGGAGGTCGCCCCGGGTCTCCAGGAGGGGGAGAAGCTCCTCGGCCTCCTCCCGCAGCGGGGCGGGGAAGGTGTACGCTTCGCAGTAGATGCCGCATTCCTCACCCTCTCGCTCCAGCTGGGCGGAGAAGGCGCGGCTGTCCCATCCGTCCTCCACCAGGAGGAGGGCCAGACCCGGCCGGACTTCCAGGCGTCCGGCTTCCCCGCGCACCCAGGAGAGGACTTCCCGGGCGGCAGCGTTTCGGTCAATCTCCGCCATGTTCGCCCTCCCCGGCGGCCTTGACCGCGGCGGAGCGGTTGACCCACAGCTCCTCCGGGGTATGGGGGCGCACCTTCAGATTCCAGACCAGCAGGGCGATACCCACCAGCGCCGAGGCAAAGCCCAGCATCTGGGAGACCCGGATACCGGTACCGAAGAAATAGAGGCTGTCGGTGCGCAGGCCCTCGATCATGCCGCGGCCCACGCCGTACCAGGCCAGGTAGCTGTAAAACATCTGTCCGTCAAACTTGCGCCAATTCCGGGCAATGAGAATGAGCAGGACCAGTCCCACCAGATTCCAGAGGGACTCATAGAGGAAAGTGGGGTGGACCTCCTTGTAGACCTCCACGCCATTGACCACCTCGGTGATCCCCATGCGCCAGGGAAGGGTGGTCTCGCCGCCGTAGGCCTCCACGTTGACGAAGTTGCCCCAGCGGCCCACCGCCTGCCCGATCAGAAGGCCGAACACGCCCAGGTCGGCAAAGGCCAGGAAGGGGATGTGCCGTTTCTTGCAGAAGACCAGGAGGGTGAGGGCCGACGCGATCACGCCGCCGTAGATGGCCAGGCCTCCATCCCAGATCCGGACCATTTTGGCAAAGTCCAGGGAGCCGTCGGCGGTGCGGAACAGGTCCAGATAGAAGATGATGTAGTAGAGCCGCGCCCCCAGGATGCCCAGGGGAACGGCAAAGAACAGCATGTCCAGCAGGTCGTCCTCCTGGATGCCGAAGCGCTTGCTGGCCCGGGTACAGTAGGCCACCGCCAGGAGAAAGCCCGCGGCGATGATGATCCCGTACCAGTGGATGGGCCAGCCAAAGATGGAGAAGGGGATGGGATTGAGGTCAAAGGAGAGCCCCAATCCCGGGAATGTGACGATCTGACTCATGCCTGCGCTTCCTCCTTGGGCCGGACCACGGCCAGGGTGGAGCGGGCAGGGACGCACCAGGTGCGCAGCGCCTCCTCCACGTCGGCCTTGCCGATGGAGTCAAACACAGCGGGGAAGTCCAGGTAATCCACGCCCGCAAAGTGGCTCTGGGCCTGCTCGATGCAGACGTGCTCAAAGGAGTTGAGGCTCCGGACCATGGCGCCGTAGAGAGCCTTTTTCAGCCGCAGGAAGAGGGCCTCGTCCACCCCCTCCTCGCTCAGGCGGCGGGCCTCCTCCAGAAGGGCGTCCCGCACGGCCTCGGGAGAGCGGCTCTCGCCGCCCGCGGCCAGGAAGGCGCAGCCCGGATAGGCCTCAAAGCTGCTGCCGAAATTCTTGTTGATGAGCCCCTCCCGGTAGAGCCGGGCATAGAGGGGGCTGGAGGAACCGGCCAGGACCTCGCTGACCAGAGTGCCGATCAGCTCCCCCCTGAGGTGCTCCGGCCCCTGGGGGAGGGGGTCGGCCTTAAAGCCCAGCTGGAAGATGGGGGTGGAGACCTCCATACGCAGCTCCTGCACACTGTGGGCCGCGTGGGTGGGCTCCGGTCCGCCGTAATCCCGGGGGATGTCGGAGAGACCATCTTTGGGGAGGATCTCCCGGGCGAGCCGCTCCACCTGCTCCGGGTCCACATCGCCCGCCACGCACAGCACCATGTTGGCGGGATTGTAGAAGGCCTTGTGGCAGGCATAGAGGGTGTCGGCGGTGATGTGGGAGATGGACTCCCGGCTGCCCGCCACCGAGAAGCGGATGGGATGGTGCTCATACAGGCCGGAGAGCAGGTGGATGAAGACCTGCCACTCGGGGTCGTCCTCGATCATCTGGATCTCCTGGCCGATGATGCCCTGCTCCTTCTCCACGCTCTCGGGGGTGAACCAGGGGACTGAGACAAAGGAGAGGAGGGTCTTCAGATTCTCCTCAAACTTCTCGGTGCACTCAAAATAGTACCCGGTGATGGCCGAGCTGGTGAAGGCGTTGGGGGAGGCGCCGTTGGCCGCCAGATCCTGAAGGGCGTTGCCCTCCTTGGTGTCGAACATCTTGTGCTCCAAAAAATGGGCCACACCGGCGGGGGTCTCCTGCCAGGTCCCATCCAGCTGAAAGCGCATATCCATCCCGCCGTAGTTGGTGGCGAAGAAGGCGAAGGCCTTGCGGAAGCCGGGCTTTACATTGACGTAAATGGGCAGGCCATTCTCGAGCCGGGTGTGGAAGAGGGTCTCTCCCACCCGGGAATAGATCGTTTTTTCCATGTGCATCACGCCTCTCTTCCTTTCAGGAAATAGATGGTGTCCAGCTGAAGGGAGGAGAAGGCCGCCACCACCTGCTCCCGGGTGACTTCCTCCACCCGGCGGGCCAGGGCCTCCGGGTCCTCGGTGAGATCGGCCACCGCCTGTCCCAGCCAGAAATCCTCCAGCCGGGCCTGGGCGTCCATGGCGCTGTGGAGGGCGCTGACCACCGAGCGGCGGGCACCCTCCAGCTCCCAGTCCTCAAATGCGCCCTTCCGGCAGGCCTCCAGCTGGGAGAGGATCTCGGCCCGTGCCTCGCCCACCTTGTCAAACTCCACGCCGGAGGAGACCAGCATCACGCCCTTGAGCTTCTCCAGCTGGGAGCTGGCGTAGTAGCACAGGGAGAGCTTTTCCCGCACATGCAGGAAGAGACGGGAGGTGGTGGTGCCGCCGAAAATGGCGTTGGCCAGCAGCAGGGCGGGGTAGTCCTCGCTCCACACGGTGGAGCCGGTACGCAGGCCCATGGTCAGCTTGCCCTGGGTGACGTCCAGGGACTCCACCACCTCGCGGGGCTGCGCGGGGGCCTCCTTGGCGGCGGGTCGGGGCAGGGGAGTGCGCACTCCGTCGGTGGGGAGCTGGGAGAGAGCGGCGCGCAGGGCGTCAGCCACACGCTCCGGCTTGGCCGAGCCGCAGTAATAGAGCTCCATGGGCGCGGTGCGCAGCAGGTCCTGGTAGCGCGCCCAGAGGCTCTCCGGCGTGATGGCCCGGGCAGAGGATTCGTCACCCAGGCGGTCCACGCCGAAGGGCTCCCCGGCACACATCTCCCGCTTGAGGCGAAGAAGGGCATAGCTGCGCTTGTCGTTGACCTGGGCGCGGATACGGTCGATCAGGTTCTGCCGCTCACTGTCGGTATAGTCCCGGCGGAACACCCCCTGTTCCGTGCAGGGACGGAGGAGGAGCTCCCCCAGCAGACCGGCGGCCTTCTCCAGGATGGCCGAGCCGTCCAGGGTGTAGGCGTCGTCCAAGAAGCTCCCCAGGAAGCCCACGCACTGGGTCTCGCCCCGGGTGCGCACCACCGGCTCGATGGAGCCGCCGTACAGCTCGTCCAGTGCAGAAGAAAGGGATTCCATGTCCGGGTGCTCCTGAGTGCCCCGGCGGAGGACCGAGGGGACCAGCGCGTTGCAGGCCGCCTTGGTCCGGTCCAGCGGGGCCAGGAAGGACGCCCCCAGCACGCAGGATTTGAATTTTTCGGTATGGACCGCCGTCAGATGGACGCCGGAAAAGAGTTCACTTCGTGTCAATTCGGCCATAGGCCACCATTCCTTTCTTTGGGAGCCGGAGAGAGGCGCGGCGGGAGATTCCCGTCTTCCTCTTAGGCTCTCACAGAGATCAGCACTTTATCATACCATATTTTAGCGGGGCTGACACCTCCATTCCGGAAAATTTACGGTTTGTTTCTATTTTTCCCCTCTGGAGAGGAGCGCGCAGAGAAACAAAAAATCCGGACAGGCTGTCATACTGGTCCGCTCCCCCTCATAGAATGTGCCAGAACTCCATTCCAAAGACAAGGAGCGTGAACAAGATGGCGGCACAGCATCAGCAGGACCCCGCCGAGCGGTTTGGGCAGACAGCGGCGCTGCTTCCGGCGTGGCTGCGCACTCCCCTGGAGCGCCTGCCCCGCAGCGAGCAGGCCCGCATTGAGGAGATCCGCCTCCGGGCGGGACAGCCGGTGACGGTCTCCGGTCCCGCCGGGGAGCACGGCGTCCCGGGCGCGGAGGAGGCGGTCCGTCCGGCGGACCTCTCCCTTATTCTGGAAGTAGCGACCCGAGCCTCGGCCCACACGGCCCTGGACCGGGTCCAGAACGGATTCGTCACCGTCCGCGGGGGCCACCGCATCGGCCTGTGCGGGACGGCGGTTCTCCGGGAGGGAGCAGTACATAATCTGCGGCAGCTCTCCTCCCTGTGTATCCGGGTGGCCCGGTCGGTCCCCGGCGCGGCGCGGGAGGTACTGGGGCAGGTACGGGACGGGCAGGGTGTGAAGGGGACCCTCATCCTCTCGCCCCCCGGGGGCGGAAAGACCACCCTGCTCCGGGACCTGATCCGCGCCCTCTCCGACGGGGAGGGCGGCACGGCAATCCGGGTGGGTGTGGCCGACGAGCGCAGCGAGCTGGCCGCCCTGTGGGAGGGGATCCCCCAGCTGGATGTGGGCCTCCGCACCGATGTACTGGAGGGATGCCCCAAGGCCGAGGCTCTGATGATGCTCCTGCGGGGGATGAATCCCCAGGTGCTGGCGGTGGATGAGATCACCGCCCCCGCCGATGTGGCGGCCCTGGAGCACGCGGCCAACTGCGGCGTGTCCCTCCTGGCCACTGCCCACGGCAGCGGGTTGGAGGATCTGCGCCGCCGCCCTCTCTACCGGGAGATGCTGGAGCGGAACATTTTTTCGCAGGTCATTTTGATCCGGCGCAATGGGTCGGGGCGTAGCTACGAGGTGCTCCCCCTGGGGGACGGGCTATGCTGAGCCTGTTGGGCGCGGCGCTGGTGACCGCAGGGACCGGGGCCATCGGCTTTGGGGCGGCGGCTCAGCTGGGCCGACGGGTGGGGGAGCTGCGGGCCATGGTCACGGCGCTGGAGCTGATGGAGCGGGAGCTCTCCTTCCGCCTGACCCCCATCCCGGAGCTGCTGGACGAGCTGTCCCGGCGCACGCCCCTCCCGGCCCGGCCCCTGTTCGCCCGGTGCCTCGGGGGCCTGGACCGCCTGGGCGAGGAGAGTCTGGGGCAGATCTGGACCGCCGCGGTGGAGGAGAGCCTTCCCGACCTGCGGGGAGAGGACCGGGCCATCCTGGCCGAGCTGGGCCAGGTGCTGGGCCGTTTTGATGGAGATGGACAGGGGCAGGCCGTGGGACAGGCCCGCCTGCGCCTTTCCCATCAGCTGGAGGGCGCGGAACGGGAGCGGGACAGCCACGGGAGGCTCTATGGAGCGTTGGGGGTGACGGCGGGAGCCTTTTTTGTCATCCTGCTGCTTTGACGGGGAGAGAGGAAGTAGAACTGCATGGATGTGGATTTGATCTTTAAAATCGCGGCCATCGGCATTCTGGTGTCGGTGCTCAACCAGGTGCTCATCCGCTCCGGGCGGGACGAGCAGGCGACTATGGTGACCCTGACCGGTCTGGTGGTGGTGCTGATGCTGGTGGTGCAGCAGATCAGCGCCCTCTTCGACCTGGTCAAGACCCTGTTTGGACTGTGATGGCCCATGGACGATATGGTAAAGGTGGCAGCCCTGGCCATCACGGCTGCCCTGTGCGCCTGCGTGGTCAAAAAGCAGGTGCGGGAGCTTGGGCTGGTCCTGGCTCTGGCGGCGGGCGCCCTCATTCTGGGGATGGCCTTCCGGGCGCTGTCCGGCCTGGGGATGCTGCTGGACAGCCTGAGCGAGCTGGCCGGGCTCTCTCCGGCGGTGCTCTCCCCGGTGCTCAAGACGGTGGGGATCTCCATTCTCACCAAGATCACCGCCGAGCTCTGCCGGGACGCGGGGGAGGGGGGCATCGCCTCCTTTGTGGAGACGGCGGGGGCCGCCATGGCCCTGTGCGTGTCGGTCCCGCTGCTGCGCTCCGTGCTGGACACGCTGAGCGGGCTCTTTTAAAGCTGCTGGTGACGGTGTTCTGTCTGACCCTACTGTTCTCCCTGCTTCCGGCGGCCCGGGCGGCCGACACGGAGGAGGTGCTGGAGCAGCAGGCGGCCGCACTGGAGCTGGACGAGCTCCAGGACGCCGCGTCCTCCGAGCTCTCCGGCCTGGATCTCTCGGAGGGGGTGGACCTCAATGAGGGGCTGACGAAAATCCTGGATACCGGGAGCGGCGCGGTGCCCGGCATTCTCCGCAAGGCGGTGCGCAGCGGCGTGCTGCTGCTGGCGGTGGTGGTGCTGTGTGCCCTGGTGGAGGAGCTCTCCAAGAGCGTGGGCGCATCGGGCGAGCTGGATGCCGGGGCCCTGGTGGGCGCTCTGGCGGTGACCGCGGTGGCGGTGGCCGACGTTCACGCCCTGGTGGGCATGGGCCGGGAGGCGCTGGAGCAGATGGGGGGCTTTTCCAAGGTGCTGCTCCCCACCATCACGGCGGCCGCGGCCGCCAGCGGCGCACCGAGCGGTGCAGCCGCCCGGCAGCTGGCCACCATGCTCTTCTCCGATGTGCTCCTCACCCTGATCGAGCGGCTCCTGCTGCCCATGGTATACGCCTATGTGGCGGCCTGCACCGCCTATGCCGCCCTGGGGAACGAGGGGCTCAAACGGGTGGCCGACCTTCTGAAATGGGCGGTGCGGTCCATTCTGACCGGGGTGCTGCTGACCTTTGTGGGCTATCTGACCGTGAGCGGCGTCATCGCCGGAAGTGCCGACGCCATGACCCTCAAGGCGGCCAAGCTGACCATCTCCGGCATGGTGCCGGTGGTGGGGGGCATCCTCTCCGACGCGGCCGAGACGGTTTTGGCCGGGGCGGGTATTTTGCGCAATACGGTGGGGATCTTCGGGATGCTGGGGGTGCTGGCCCTGTGCGTGGTGCCCTTTTTGCAGCTGGGGGTCCACTACCTGGTCTACAAACTGACGGCGGCGCTGGCCGCTACCGTGTCGGGCGGACGGATGTCCGCGCTCATCGACCGGATCGGCGGCGCTTTTGGACTGGTGCTGGGGATGACCGGAGCCAGCGCACTCTTGCTGCTGGTGTCGCTGGTCTCGGCCATCACCGTTACGATGGGAGGTGGATAGCGGTGCTGGCATGGATCAAAGCCTGGCTTCTGGGTATCACCGCCGCGGCCCTGCTGGTGGCGGCGGCCCAGAGCCTGATGCCCGGCGGCGCCGTCCGCCGGGTGGGACGGCTCACCGGCGGACTGGTCCTGCTGCTGGCCGCCCTGGGTCCGGTGCTGACGCTGGACCAGGACGCCCTCTCCCGGGCGCTGAGCGAATACCATCTCCCGGTGGAGGAGGTGGAGGCCTTTCAGAACAACAGCGCCGATGTGCTCCAAGCACTCATAGAGGAGAAGGCGGTCGCATATATTTCGGACAAGGCGGAGGACCTGGGCATCGCATGCTCCGTCGCCGTGGAGACCCGGGCGGGGGAGGACGGCTATCCCGTCCCCTATCAGGTCACCGTGGCGGGAGCGCTCAGCCAGCAGCAGCGCCAGGCGCTGACCCGGCGCATCGAGGCGGACTTTGCCATCCCGGCAGAGCGCCAGATCTACCAGAAAGCGGAGGGAGTGACATGAGAGAGCTGGATCTTGCGGGCTGGGGGAAGCGGATTCCCGGCCTGCTGAGCAAATACCGCTATGTGCTGCTGGTGATCCTGGCGGGCGTGCTGCTTTTGCTTCTGCCCGGCGGGGAGGAGAAGGAGAGCGTGCCCACCTCCGGTGCGGGGGTGACTGCGAGCCTGGATACCACCGCGGAGCTGGAGCACAAGCTGGAGCAGGCCCTCTCCCAGATCGAAGGGGCGGGAGAGGTGACCGTGGTGCTCTCGGTGGAGGCCGGGACCAAGCAGATCTGGGCGGAAGACCGGAAATCCGAGGTGGACGCCCAATCCCGAAGCGAGGAGGAGAGCACCGTGGTCCTCTCCCGGGGCAGCGGGAGCGAGGAGGCCGTCCCGGTACAGCAGATTTCGCCCCGATTCCGGGGCGCGCTGGTGGTATGCTCAGGGGGCGGGGATCCAGAGGTGCGCCTCTCCCTGGTGGAGGCGGTTTCCGCCCTGACGGGGCTGGGTTCCGATAAAATTTCGATTTGTAATGGAAAGTGAGGAAAATGAGTATGAAGCTGTGGAAACGCAATGCGGTGGTGGCCGCCATCGTCCTCTTTGTGTGTGTGGCGGTCTATCTGAACTGGTCCTATAATCAGGAGAGCGCCGACACGGGGAAGGTGCTGGGACAGGCGGCTCTGGTGGGCGGACAGACCAACGACCCGCTCCTCTCAGCCGGAACCGAGGGGGAGACCGCCGAGCACAGCGTCTCTCCCGCCCCCAGCGCCAGCGCCGCCCCCACCGTGAGTGAGGAGGAGAGCGGGTATTTCGCCTCCGCCCGGCTCAACCGCCAGCAGGCCCGGGACAGCGCGCTGTCCATCCTCCAGCAGTCGGCCGAGAGTGAGACCGCGGACGAGACCATGAAGCAGGAGATGACCGCCGCCATTGAGACCATGGCAGACTTCACGGTCTCCGAGGCCCAGGTGGAGAATCTGGTCACCGCCAAGGGGTATACCGACTGCGTGGCCTTCCTCAACGAGAACAGCGCCAGCATCGTCGTGGCCGCCACCGAGGAGGGCCTCACCGACGCCGACGTGGCCCGGATCACCGAGATCGTCACCGGAGAGACCGGTCTGGCGGCCAGCCAGATCAAGATCATCGAGGCCGAACCCTAAGGCACCGGCACAGTTTCAAAAAAATCTGTTGGTATTTTCCGGCTTCTGTGGTACAATACCAAAAAGAGCAGCAACTTTGGAGTTGTACAAAAAAGGAGCGTGACCTGCAATGGCCGATGCAAGAGAATACGTTTCCCGTCCGGACGAGCTGGGAAATATCCATATATCGGAGGAAGTCCTGGCTGTCATTGCCGCCGCCGCCGCCCTGGAGACCGAGGGCGTGGCCAGCCTGGCCCCCAATCTGGGCTCCGACTTGGCGGAGCTTCTGGGCAAAAAGAATCTGTCCAAGGGTGTCCATATCGCTGTGAATGAGTCCAGTGTCAGTGTAGAGGTCTCCATCTTCCTGAAATACGGCTATACCATCCCCGAGGTGGCCAAGGCCGTACAGGAGGCTGTGTTCAGCGCCATTGGAAATACCAGCGGACTGCATGTGGAGTGCGTGAATATCAATGTGGGCGGCATCGCCTTCGAGCGGGAGCTGAAAAAGGCCTAAATATCCAGAGCAAAGACACGCGGGTGAGATCCCAGGATCTCTTCCGCGTGTTTTTCTGCGCCGGAGGAAAAGAAAGGGTTTTCTTTTTGAGGGTTCCTGTGTATAATAGAGTGGATATTATGGATATGAACCGAAATTTTATTGACCGGGCCAGGCGCCCGGATTGGAGGAATCACGAATGACCAGAACCAATGCCCGGGAAATCGCGGTGCACTTCTCCTTTGAGCTTGGATTTTCCAACGAGACCGCCGATGGGCTGCTGGAACACATGCTGACCCGTCCGGTCTTTGCTCAGATCGGGGAGGAAGAGCCGCTCTATGCGGAGTTTCCCGACGACAAGCAGCAGGCCTACATCCGCACGCTGGTGAAGGGCGTATACGACCACTGCCCCGAGCTGGACGAGTATATCTCCCGCTATGCCATCGGCTGGAAGTACGCCCGCATCCCCCGCGTGGCCGTCTCCATCATGCGCGTGGCCATGTATGAGATCCTCTATATGCAGGATATCCCCAACGCTGCGGCCATCAACGAGGCCGTGCAGATGGCCAAGCACTATCTGGAGCCCGAGGTGGTCTCCTTTGTCAACGGCATCCTGGGCTCCTTTGTCCGCAACGAGTGCCCGCCCGAGCGGGGGGCCGCTCCCGCCAAGCAGAACGGCGCGGAAGGATGAGCACGCTGCGCTGCCTAGGGCTGGATACCAGCAACTATACCACCTCAGTGGCCGTCTTTGACGGGACAAGCGGCACCAATGCCGGACGGCTTTTGGAGGTGGCGGAGGGCTCTCTGGGCCTGCGGCAGAGCGACGCGCTCTTTCAGCATGTCAAGCGTCTGCCCGCCCTCTTTGCCGCCCTGCGGGAGCAGGGGGAGCTGCACGACATCGCCGCCGTGGCGGCCAGTACCCGCCCCCGGGCGGTAGAGGGCTCCTACATGCCCTGCTTCCTGGCTGGAGAGGGACAGGGGCGGGCCCTGGCGGATACGCTGGGGGTCCCGTTCTATGCCGTCTCCCACCAGCAGGGGCACCTGGCGGCCGCCGCGTGGTCGGCCGGGCGGATGGAGCTGCTGGACAAGCCCTTCCTGGCGTGGCACCTGTCGGGCGGCACCACGGAGCTGCTCCATGTGACCCCCGATGGGGTGAACGTCCACGCGGAAAAGCTGGGGGGCACCAGCGACATCTCGGCCGGACAGCTCATTGACCGGACCGGGGTCCTGCTGGGCATTCCCTTCCCGGCGGGGAAGGGGCTGGACGCCCTGGCCGCCGCCTCGGAGAGCAAGGAGCGGTTCCCCGTGCGCCTGAACGGCCTGACCTTCTCCCTCTCGGGGATGGAGAACAAGAGCCGCGCCATGGCGGAGCAGGGGAGAGAGGGGGCCGACATCGCCCGCTTTGTCCTGAACACCGTCTCCGACGTGGTGCGCCGGGCAACGCTGGAGGCCCAGAAGGCCTATCCCGGCCTGCCCGTGCTCTGCTCGGGCGGGGTGGCCTCCAACCGCATCCTGCGGGACGTGATGACCCGCGCCTGCCAGGCCGCCTTTGCTGAGCCCCGCTATTCCACCGACAACGCCATGGGCGTGGCCATCCTGGCCCACCGGCTGCGGAACGGAGGGGATACGCCGTGAGCGGGACGCCGGTCTATACCGTGACCCAGGTCAACCAGTATATCAAGAGCATGCTGGACGGCGACAAGCTTTTGTCCGGCGTTTTTATTCGGGGGGAGATCTCCAACTACAAGCTCTACCCCTCGGGACACCACTATTTTTCCATGAAGGACGCGGAGGGAGCCATCCGGTGCGTCCTCTTCCGGCGGGAGGCGGTCAACCTGCGCTTCCGCCCCCAGAACGGCATGAAGGTCATCGCCTACGGCCGCATCACGGTATTCCCCCGGGACGGGCAGTACCAGCTCTATTGCAGCCAGCTGACGGCCGACGGCATCGGCGACCTCCATCTGGCCTTTGAGCAGTGCAAGGAAAAGCTCTACCGGGAGGGACTCTTTGACCCTGCCCGGAAAAAGCCGCTGCCCAAATTTCCCGGGAAAATCGCCCTCATCACCTCGCCTGCCGGGGCGGCGGTGCGGGATATGCTGCGCATCCTGAACGCCCGCTGGCCCATGGCCGAGGTGGTGGTCATCCCGGTGCGGGTGCAGGGGAGCGAGGCCCCAGGCGAGCTCTGCGCCGCCCTGGCCTGGGCCAACCGCCACCGGGTGGCCGACCTCATCATCACCGGACGGGGCGGCGGGTCCATGGAGGACCTGTGGGCCTTCAACGACGAGGACGTGGCCCGGAGCATTTTCGCCTCGGAGATTCCGGTGATCTCTGCCGTGGGGCATGAGCCCGACGTGACCATCGCCGACTTTGTGGCCGATGTGCGGGCAGCCACGCCCTCCAACGGGGCGGAGCTGGCCGTCCCCGATCAAAACGACGTGTACGCCGCCCTCTTTCAGCTGGAGCGGCGCATGAACCGCGCCATGGAGCGCAAGCTGGAGCTCTCCCGCACCCGGCTGGAGCGCATGGCTGAACGCCGGGTCCTCCGGGATCCCATGGCGCAGATTATGGACCGCCGGACCTGGCTTAGCTATCAGGGAGAGCGGCTGGGGCACGGTCTCTCTGCCGCCCTGAGTGGGGAGCGGGAGCGCCTGGCCCGGCTGGCCGCCGCCCTGGACGCCATGAGCCCGCTGAAGGTGCTGGGCCGGGGCTATGCCATCCCCAAGACGGAGGACGGGCATATCCTGCGCTCCAGCCGGGCGGTAGAGCCCGGGCAGCGGCTGTCGCTGACGGTGGCGGACGGTTCCATCGACTGCCGGGTAGAGCAGACGACGCATACAAAAGGAGTATCGCAATGGCGGAAAAAAAGCTGACCTTTGAACAGGCTGCCGCCCGGCTGGAGGAGATCGTCCGCCAGCTGGAGCAGGGCGACGCGCCGCTGGAGGAATCCATGACCCTCTTTGAAGAGGGAACGGCGCTCATGAAAAAATGTACCACCATGCTGGACCGGGCGGAGCAGAAGGTCCGCAAGCTGACCGCCGGGCCGGACGGCGCTCCGGTGGAGGAGCCTATGGACAAGGAGGGGACGGTATGACCCACGCAGAGAGAATGCAGCAGGACCGGGAACAGGTGGAGCGTTGGCTCCGGCAGTGCTTTGCGGGACGAGAGCCCCATGGAGATATTTACGACGCCATGGAGTACAGTCTCCTGGCGGGCGGGAAGCGGCTGCGCCCCATCCTGCTTCTGGAGACCTGCCGGATGTGCGGCGGCGACGCGGAAGCGGTGCTGCCCTTTGCCTGTGCAGTGGAAATGCTTCACACCTATTCTCTCATTCACGACGACCTGCCCTGCATGGACAATGACGATCTGCGCCGGGGCCGGCCCACCAACCACAAGGTCTACGGTGAGGCCACGGCGGTGCTGGCCGGAGACGGGCTCCTCACCGCCTGCTTTGAGACCATGCTGGAGGCCCAGGTGGACCTGCCTGCCGAGCGTATCGTGGCCGCCGCGGGCTGTCTGGCCCGCGCCGCAGGTGCCCGGGGCATGGTGGGCGGACAGGTGCTGGACATGGCCGGCGAGGGACATGCCCTGGCCCTGGCGGAAGTGGAGGAGCTGCAGCAGCTCAAGACGGGCGCGCTCATCTCCGCGGCCGCCGAGATGGGCTGCATCCTGGCCGGTGGCAGCGAGGACCAGCGCGCCGCGGTCCGCCGCTACGCCCAGAAGCTGGGCCTTGCTTTCCAGATCCAGGACGACATTCTGGACGTGGAGGGGGACGAGACCCTGATGGGCAAGCCCCTCGGTTCCGATCAGGAGAATGAAAAGACCACCTTTGTCACCCTCAAGGGAGTCGAGACCTGCCGGGAGCTGGTGGCAAAGCTGACACAGGAGGCGATGGAGGCGCTCTCTGCCTTCCCCGATCCGTCTTTCCTGTGCTGGCTGGCGGAGTCCCTGGTGGGACGCAAGAACTGAGAAACGGGGCGCTGTCCATGAACGTAAAGAATGTGACCGATGTTCTGACCGGAAATCTGATCCTGAATCTCTCCATCCTGGCCTGGGCGATGGCGCAGGTGCTGAAGGTCCTGACGGTGCTCATTACCAAGCACCGCTGGGACTGGCGCCACATCCTCTCCAGCGGAGGGATGCCCAGCTCCCATTCGGCCTTTGTCTGTTCCTGCGCGGCCTCGGTGGGCATGGTGGAGGGCTTCAGCACCGTCACCTTTGCCATTGCCGCGGTGGTGGCCATCGTCGTGATGTATGACGCGTCCAACGTCCGGCGGGCCGCGGGAGAGCAGGCCAAGATCCTCAACTACATGATGGATCATTGGAAGGAAATGCGGCCGGAGTTTTTCGGTAAAGAACTCAAGGAGCTGCTGGGACATACGCCGTTCCAGGTACTGATGGGCGGATTGCTGGGCATTGCCATCGGTCTGGGCGGCGTCTGGCTGTGGGGTTGACCGAATTACTCCACAAAAGAAAATTTTTGTTGAGTAATAGAGCGCGGTGGATCTCACACCGAGCATATGGAGGCGGTAGTATCATTACATTCGAGGATAACATTCCCGATCTGCATCATATCAGCGATGCCGAGGCCGAGGCGCTGTGCGCCCGTCTTCGGGGGGATCTGCTGCAAATCGTCTCACAGACCGGAGGACACCTGGGCTCCAACCTGGGTGCAGTGGAGATCACAGTGGCCATCCACCGGGTCTTTGACACCAGCCGGGACCGCATCCTGTTCGATGTGGGACACCAGTGCTACATCCATAAGATGCTGACCGGCCGCAGGGAGGCCATGAAGACCCTGCGTACCTTTGGCGGTCTGGCCGGTTTTCCCAAGCCGTCGGAGAGCGTCCACGACGCATTCATCGCGGGACATGCCTCCGACTCCGTGTCGGTGGCGGTGGGCATGGCCCATGCCCGGACGCGGATGGGGGAGAAGTACCATGTCCTGGCCCTCATCGGCGACGGCGCGCTCACGGGAGGACTGGCCTATGAGGGCCTCTCCAACGCCGGGGACAGCAAGGAGCCCCTCATCGTGATCCTCAACGACAACGGCATGTCCATCACGAAAAACGTGGGCGGCGTGGCCGAGCACCTGGCCCGCCAGCGGCTCAAGCCTCAGTACCTGCGCTTTAAAAAGGGGTACCGGAAGCTGATGGGGAAGCTGCCCGGCGGAGGGCATATCTACCGGTTCACCCACAAGCTCAAGACGGCCATCAAGGGCACCCTCCTCCCGTGCAGTATGTTCGAGGAGATGGGCTTCACCTATCTGGGGCCGGTGGACGGCCACGATGTGCGCAGGCTCACCCGTCTGCTCCAGTACGCCAAGGACATCGACGGTCCAGTCCTGCTCCACATCAGAACTGTAAAGGGGAAAGGCTATGCACCTGCCGAGCGCAATCCGGACCGGTTCCACGGCGTGAGCCGGTTCTGTCTGGAGACCGGTGAGCCGGTCCAGCCCTCCAAACGTGACTTCTCCAAGGCCTTTGGGGAGGCCATGTGCGCCCTGGCGGAAGAGGATGAGCGGGTATGCGCCATCTCGGCCGCCATGGTCCCCGGGACCGGGCTCCACGACTTCTTTGAACGTTTTCCGGAGCGCTCCTTTGACGTGGGGATCGCGGAGGGACATGCGGTCTCCATGGCGGCCGGCATGGCCAAGCAGGGGATGCTTCCGGTCTTTGCCGTCTACTCCTCCTTCCTGCAGCGGGCCTATGACATGCTGGTCCACGATGTGGGCATCCAGGGCCTCCATGTGGTCTTTGGGGTGGACCGGGCCGGCCTGGTGGGCGCCGACGGCGAGACCCACCACGGCACTCTGGACCCCGCCTTCCTGGACACCATCCCCGGGATGACGGTACTGTGCCCGGCCAGCTTTGCGGAGGTCTCTTCCATGCTCCGCTACGCCCTCTTCCAGTGTACCGGCCCGGTGGCTCTGCGCTATCCCCGGGGCGGCGAAGGGGAGTACCGGGGCGACGCCGGACCAGAGACCGCGATCCTGCGCACCGGCGGGGACCTCACGCTGGTGGGGTACGGCACCCTCATCAACGAGGTGCTCCAGAGCGCCGCGCAGCTGGCGGAATTGGGCATAGAAGCAGAGGTTGTAAAGGTAGGACGCATTACACCGTTTGACCCCACTCCCATCCTGGATTCCGTCCGGAAAACCGGCTACCTTCTGGTGGCGGAGGAGAGCAATGCCTCCAACTGCATCGGCCAGCGTCTGGCGGCCGATCTGCTGCTGCAAAACATACCTGTAAAGGGAATTGCTTTGCAGAATCTTGGCAACCGATTCATTCCCCACGGCACCGTGGAACAGCTGCGCGAGCTGTGCGGACTGCGGGCGGAACAACTGACAAAACGTGCGGAGGAGGTTCTGCGGCATGGCAAAAAAGAGACTTGATGTGCTGCTGACGGAACAGGGATATTTTGAGAGCCGGCAGAAGGCGCAGGCCACCATCATGAGCGGCCTGGTCTTTGTCAACGGCCAGCGGGTGGACAAGGCGGGGGCCTCCATTGCGGAGGATGCCCAGATCGAAGTGCGGGGGAAGGCCATCCCCTATGTGAGCCGGGGCGGGCTGAAGCTGGAGAAGGCCATGAAGGTCTTTCCCGTCCGCCTGGACG
Source organism: Clostridium sp. J1101437_171009_A5 (assembly GCF_015547905.1). Taxonomy (NCBI): domain Bacteria; kingdom Bacillati; phylum Bacillota; class Clostridia; order Eubacteriales; family Clostridiaceae; genus Clostridium; species Clostridium sp. J1101437_171009_A5. The sequence continues at coordinate 286,404 of NZ_JADMVY010000002.1, read as the reverse complement.
GCAAGATCTGTGCCGACATCGGCGCGTCCACCGGCGGCTTTTCCGACTGTATGCTGCAAAACGGCGCGGCCAAGGTCTATGCGGTGGACACCGGGTATGGAAAGCTGGACTGGAAGATCCGCAGCGACCCCAGGGTGGTGGCGCTGGAGCGGACCAACGCCCGGTATCTGACTCATGAGCAGGTGCCCGACGAGCTGGACTTTGCCTCGGTGGATGTGTCCTTCATCTCCCTGCGCCTGATCCTGCCCGCCCTGCGGGGGGTCCTGAAGGAGGACGGCTCCGTGGTCTGCCTGGTCAAGCCCCAGTTTGAGGCCGGCCGGGACAAGGTGGGCAAGAAGGGGGTCGTCCGGGACCCCAAGGTCCACCTGGAGGTCCTGGAGCACTTTCTGGAGCACGCCAGAGAGGCGGATTTCACCGTGCGGGACATGACCTACTCTCCCATCAAGGGACCGGAGGGGAACATCGAATATCTGGGCTATCTGACGGTGGGCGCGGGTGAGGACTGGAGCGGAGATCTGAAGGCTCTGGTGGCCGAATCTCATGAGACATTGGAGGAGCATACGCCGTGAAGATTGTACTCAGCCCCAATCCATTCCGGGATAAGGGATTGAAAGCGGCCCAGTCTGCCGCCCGCATTCTCAACAACGCCGGGGTGGATACCCGGATCTGCCTGCCCTTCTCCACCGAGGGGACCGACATCAAATTTCCCCGGCAGGTGGAGTGCTGCGACATGCAGAAGGAGCTGCCCGACGCCGATATCCTCATCTGCTTCGGCGGGGACGGGACCATCCTCCACGCCGCCAAGGACGCCAACGCCTTCGGCATCCCCATCCTGGGGGTCAACATGGGAAGCGTGGGCTTCATGGCCGAGGTGGAGCAGAGCGAGCTCTCCCTTCTTTCCAAACTGGCGGTGGGAAAATACACCGTGGAGTCCCGTATGATGCTCACGGTGGAGATCCGCCGGGACGGAAAGACCGTCTTCTCCGACCTGGCCCTCAACGACGCGGTCATCACCAAAGGCGCGGTGGCCCGGGTGGTGGAGATGGAGGTGCGCAGCGACAAGGTGCCCATCACCGCCTTCTCGGGGGACGGCGTCATCATCAGCACGCCTACCGGCTCCACCGCTTACTCCATGTCCGCTGGGGGACCCATCGTGGAGCCCACGGCGGAAAACATCATCGTCACGCCCATCTGCCCCCACGTGGTCAACGCCCGCTCCTTCGTGCTGGACCACCGCCGGGCCGTGACCGTCCGGATGCGCTGCATGAGCCGCAAGACCGCCTATCTCTCGGTGGACGGCGGAAAGGCCTTCAAGCTCAACGGGGGCGACATCATGCACATCCGGCAGGCTGACACCAAGACCAACCTGGTCCGGCTGACCGGCCGGAGCTTTTACGAAATCATCACGCAGAAACTGGGGAGGATGTAATATGAAGGGAAAGCGTCAACAGGAGATCCTTCGTATCATTGAAGAGCACGACGTAGAGACCCAGGACCAGCTTCTGGCCGAGCTGAGGGCGCGGGGGGTGCAGTCCACCCAGGCCACCATCTCCCGGGACATCAAGGAGCTCCATCTCATCAAGGAGCTGACCGGCTTTGGTACTTACCGCTATGCCGTGTCCGAGCGCAAGGTGTCCCTGAACCTGGCCGGACGCCTGCGCACCATCTTCAAGGAGGGCGTGACCTCCTTTGATGTGGCGCAGAACATCGTGGTGCTCAAGACTATGCCGGGTCTCGCCTCGGCGGCGGCGGCGGCCATCGACGGAATGGAGATCGCCGATCTGGTGGGCAGCCTGGCGGGCGACGACACCGCCATCCTCATCATGCGCACCAACGAGTCGGCCATCGAATTCTGCGACGAGATCCACAAGATGCTGAAATAAATCCGCCGCCATCCCTTTGGAGGTATGCCATGCTCTCTCTGCTTCACATCGAGAATATTGCGGTCATTGAGTCGGTGGATATCCAGTTCGATTCCGGCTTCAATGTCCTCACCGGCGAGACCGGCGCGGGTAAATCCATTGTGATCGACGCCATCAGCGCCATCATCGGCGCCCGGACCAGCCGGGATCTCATCCGCACCGGGGCCAAGAGCGCCCGGGTGGAGGCCCAGTTCACCCAGGTCCAGCCCATGCCCTGGCTGGAGGAGAACGGCCTCTCCCTGGATGGGAGCGGGAGCCTTGTCATCCAGCGGGAGATCCAGAGCGACGGAAAGAATATCTGCCGGGTCAACGGGCGGCTCCTCAATGTGAGCCAGCTGCGGGAGCTGGGGCAGCAGCTGGTCAACATCCACGGCCAGCACGACGGACAGCAGCTGCTGGATGAGAGCTGCCACCTGTCCTATCTGGACAGCTTCGGGGAGACCGAAGCCCTTCTGACCCCCTATCAGGAGACCTTTCGGGAGCTGACCGCCATCCGCCGGGAGATCGCCTCCCTCCAGATGGACGACGCGGTCAAGTCCCGGCGGATGGACAGCCTCCACTTCCAGATCGGCGAGCTGGAGCGGGCCGACCTGAAGGAGGGCGAGGAGGAGAGCCTCACCGAGCGGCGCACCCTGCTGCGCAACGCCGAGCGGCTCATCTCCGCCGTGGAGGGGGCCCATTTCGCCCTCTCCGGGGACGACGAGCGGGAGGGAGCGGCCTCCCTCATCGCCGCTGCCGAGGGCTCCCTCTCCAGTGTGTCCGGGATGAGCGAGGAGATCGCCGGGGTGACCGAGCGCCTGGTGGAGCTGCGCTCCGCTGCCGAGGACGCGGCCGAGCTGGTCCGGGACCTGCGGGAGTCCTTTTCCTTTGAGCCGGGGGAGCTGGACGAGATCGAGAGCCGTCTGGACGTGCTCTACCGGCTCAAGAAGAAGTACGGCAACAGCGTGGGCGAGATGCTGGCCTATCTGGAGAAATGCCGGGCCGAGCTCTCCGAGATCGAGTACTCCAGCGACACCATCGCCAAGCTGGAGCAGCGGAAGGCGGCCGTCCTGGCCAAGGCCAAGACCCAGGCCGAGGCCCTCTCGGCCCGGCGGCGGGAGGCGGCCGGGGCCCTGCGGGAGCGCATCCAGTCCGAGCTGCGCCAGCTGGACATGCCCAAGGTCCGCTTTCAGGTGGACTTTTCCCCCAAGGGCGGGGAGTTTGGCATGGATGAGACCGGCATGGACGAGGTGCAGTTCCTCATGTCGGCCAACGTGGGGGAGGACCTCAAGCCCATCCAGCGCATCGCCTCGGGCGGCGAGCTCTCCCGCATCATGCTGGCCCTCAAGAACGTGCTGGCGGAAAATGAGGCGGTGGCCACGCTGATCTTTGACGAGGTGGACACCGGTGTATCCGGCCGGGCGGCCCAGAAGGTGGCCGAGAAGATGGCCGACGTGGCAGGGCACAAGCAGGTGCTCTGCGTGACCCATCTGCCCCAGATCGCCGCCATGGCGGACACCCACTTCTCCGTGGTGAAGGGGGAGCGGAAGGGGCGGACCTACACCGAGGTGGAGCTCCTGACCCGCACCCGGCGGACCGAGGAGCTGGCCCGGCTCACCGGCGGGGCCCACATCACCCCGGCCATCCTGGCCGGAGCGGAGGAGCTGCTCTCGGCTGCCGAGGGGTACAAAGCGGCCAGACGGGGGCGCTGACTGTCCGCCGCACGCGGAAATCTCCATTTGACAAACCGGGAGGACTGCGCTATAATACATCTCAATCACTGTGATGATGGGGAGAAGTAACGGCCCCACCGCTGCAAAGAGAGCCTCTGGATCGGTGAAAAGAGGAGAGCGGACGCCGTGAATACACCCCGGAGCAGCCCCCTGAACGCTCAGGTCAAGTAGGGAGGGTCGGGTGCGCCCGTTATCGCGCTGGGAGTGTGATGGCACTCGACGAGGTCTCCCGCCGTGAGGGGAAGACGAACCAGAGGTGGTACCGCGTGATCCACGCCCTCTGTCCGAATGGGGACAGAGGGCGTTTTTTTGCGAAACGGGGGGAGAATATGGAGCGGGATACCTGCATCCGCTGCGGCGGTACGATGGCGCCCATGGGATCGCATTTTCTGAAGAAAGGTGCTCCCGGCTGGCATCTGCGGGGCAACCTGGAGCATTTCGACGGGGAGAATCTCCTGCCGGTCGAGGTCTGGTGCTGCCAGAACTGCCGCCGGCTGGATTTTTACCTGGCTGAGAGCGCTTCCGGCAGCTCCGGCTCCGGCATCGCCCAGACCCGCTGTCCTGTCTGCGGAACGCTCCATGATCTGGACGACCCCAAATGTCCCCACTGCGGAACGCGGCTCTATTAAACTGTAACAAAACGGATTCCCATCAGAATCCGATCAAAGGAGAATGGAAGATGACTTGCTACGAAGAACTGAAGGCCCGCGGCCTGATCGCCCAGGTGACCAACGAGGAGGAGATCTCCAAGATGATCAACGAGGGCAAGGCGGTATTCTACATCGGCTTTGACCCCACCGCCGACTCCCTCCACGTGGGCCACTTCATGGCCCTGTGCCTGATGAAGCGGCTCCAGATGGCGGGCAACCGGCCCATCGCCCTCATCGGCGGCGGCACCGGCATGGTGGGCGACCCCTCCGGCCGCACCGACATGCGCCAGATGATGACCCCCGAGACCATCCAGCACAACTGCGACTGCTTCAAGAAGCAGATGGAGCGCTTCATCGAGTTCGGCGAGGGCAAGGCCCAGATGGTCAACAACGCCGACTGGCTCATGAAGCTCAACTATGTGGAGCTCCTGCGGGAAGTGGGCGCCTGCTTCTCGGTGAACAACATGCTGCGGGCCGAGTGCTACAAGCAGCGCATGGAGAAGGGTCTGTCCTTCCTGGAGTTCAACTACATGATCATGCAGTCCTACGACTTCTACCACCTCTTCCAGCACTACGGCTGCAACATGCAGTTCGGCGGCGACGACCAGTGGTCCAACATGCTGGGCGGCACCGAGCTCATCCGCCGCAAGCTGGGCAAGGACGCCCACGCCATGACCATCACCCTGCTGCTCAACTCCGAGGGCAAGAAGATGGGCAAGACCCAGTCCGGCGCCGTGTGGCTGGACCCCAACAAGACTTCTCCCTACGAGTTCTACCAGTACTGGCGCAATGTGGGCGACGCCGACGTGCTCAAGTGCCTGCGGATGCTCACCTTCCTGCCCATCGAGCAGATCGACGAGATGGACCACTGGGAGGGCGCCCAGCTCAACACCGCCAAGGAGATCCTGGCCTTTGAGCTGACCCAGCTGGTCCACGGCACCGAGGAGGCCCAGAAGGCCCAGGACGCCGCCAAGGCTCTCTTCGTGGGCGGCGGCGACATGAGCAACGTGCCCACCACCACGCTGGAGACCGGCGACCTGACCGAGGGCTCCATCGGCGTGCTGGATCTGCTCCTCAAGTGCGGCCTGGCCCCCTCCAAGAAGGAGGGTCGCCGTCTGGTGGAGCAGGGCGGTGTGTCGGTCAACGGCGAGAAGGTCTCCGACGTGAACGCCGCCTTTGACGCCGCCGCGTTCGGCAACGATGGTCTCATGATCAAGAAGGGCAAGAAAGTGTTCCACCGTGCCCTGCTGGGCTGATTTGCCGGACCAGTACCGATGAGAAGGGTGGAATGCCTGTGAAGGAAAAGAAGAAATGGTTCTCGCTGGACGAGCGCATGTGGTCCAATCTGCTGGTAGTCCTGGCCGGAATCGCGTTTTACCTGATCTTTTCCCATTTTGATATGGTGCGCGGGGTGGTCTCCATGATCACCGGCGTGCTGATGCCGTTTATCGTGGGGTTTGCCTTTGCCTACCTCCTCAACGGCCCGACCAACTATTTTGAGCAGAAGGTCTTCTATCGATTCAAATGCCGGCGGGGCCTTGCGGTGCTGTTGGTGTATCTCCTGGTCATCGCGCTGCTGGCCGTTCTGGTCAAGCTCATCCTGCCCCAGATCGTGCAGAGCATCGTGGCGCTGTACAGCATCATCCAGAGCTTTTTCCTGAATATCAACACCTGGATGCAGGAGGCGGCGATCCAGCTGAACATCGACCAGAATGCCCTCAACGAGTTCCTTTTGGACCTGAATTCCTCCTATAAGGACATCATGACGAACCTGTCCAACATGCTCTCCAAGGCGGTGCCCTATGTGCTGAGCATGGGCGTGGCCGTGGGCAGCGGGGTGGTGTCCGGCGTGATCTCGGCCATCACCACCGTGATCTCCTCGGTCTACATGCTGCTGGACAAGGACCGCCTGTCCCTTCAGTCCAAAAAGCTGGTCTATGCGATTCTGCCCACCAGAAAGGCCAACCGGCTCATCACCGTGTGTGCCCAGGCCAACGGCATCTTCTCCGGCTTCATCAACGGAAAGATCCTGGACAGCGCCATCATCGGCGTGCTGTGCTTTTTCCTGACCTCGCTCCTGCGGATCGAATTCCCGGTGCTCATCAGCGTGGTCATCGGGGTGACCAATGTGATCCCCTTCTTCGGCCCCATTGTGGGCGCGGTCCCCTGCGTGCTCATCCTGCTGCTGGTGGACCCCTGGCAGGCCCTGCGCTTCGGCATCCTGGCCTTGGCCCTGCAGCAGTTCGACGGGAACATCCTCGGCCCCAAGATCCTGGGCGACAGCACCGGGATCTCGGCCTTCTGGGTGCTCATCTCCATCGTGGTGGGCGGGGGCCTGTTCGGCTTCCCCGGGATGCTGCTGGGCGTGCCCACCTTTGCGGTGATCTATGCGCTGGTAGGCGAGTGGACCCGGGCGCGTCTCACCCAGAAGGGCATTCGCCCCGTCAAGGGCGGCGAGCCGGAGGTGATTCCGCCGGAAGGGCCGGACGATCCCACCAATCAACCATAAAAGCGAAAAAAGGACTCTGCTTCTTACAAAGCAGAGTCCTTTTCTACCCAAAAGAAAGGAGTCCATCATGAATCTTCGACCTTATCGCCCGTCTGACGTATCGGCTCTGGCGGAGCTCTTTTACCAGACCGTCCACAGCGTGAACCGGCGGGACTATACCGCGGAGCAGTGCCGGGTCTGGGCCACGGGGCACCCGGACCTTTCGGCCTGGGACGCGTCCTTTCAGGCCCACCGGACCTGGATCGCGGAGGAGGACGGGCACATCGTGGGCTTTGCCGATCTGGACGTGGAGGCCGGATATCTGGACCGGCTCTACGTCCACAAGGACAGCCAGCGAAGGGGCGTGGGCACCGCCCTGTGCGATGCCGCCGAGGCCTGTGCCCGGGCGGCCGGGGTGCGCCGATTGGAGACCCACGCCTCCATCACCGCCCGTCCATTCTTTGCCGCCCGGGGCTACGCCCTGCTGCGGGAGCAGGAGGTGGAGCGGGGCGGAATTTTGCTGAAAAACTACGTCATGATCCTGGAGCTCTGAGCCGGGGAGGGTGTGAGGGCCGGGAGGACCCCCGAGCGCTCCATGGCCTCCCGCAGTTCCCTCCGGTGTGCCTCCGAGATGGGGCAGAGGGGGAGGCGGAGGGGCCCCACCGGGTACCCCGCCATCTCCAGGGCGGCCTTGATGGGAATGGGGTTGACCTCCAGAAAGAGGGCGTTGATCAGCTCCAGATAGCGGAGCTGAAGCTGCGCGGCCTCCGCAAAGCGCCCCTCCAGACACAGGTGGCTGATGCGCCCCATCTCCCGGGGGATCAGGTTGGAGGCCACCGAGATGACCCCCTTTGCCCCCAGTGCCATGAGGGAGACCACCTGATCGTCGTTCCCCGACCAGAGGAAGAGGTCCTCCCCGCACAGGTGCCGGGTCTGGGCCGCCAGGGAGAAGTTCCCGCTGGCCTCCTTGACCCCGTTGATCCCCGGGTTCTGGGAGAGGACCCGGTAGGTCTCGGCGGTAAAGGAGAGCCCCGTGCGGCTGGGCACGTTGTAGAGCAGGATGGGAAGAGACACGCGCTGGGTCAGAAACTCATAGTGCCGGATGAGCCCGGCCTGGGTGGTCTTATTATAGTAAGGAGTGACATGAAGCAGAGCATCGGCCCCCGCATCCTGGGCTTGCTGGGAGAGGTAGAGGGCGGCGGCGGTGTCATTGCTTCCCGCCCCCGCGATCACCTTCACCCGGTGGTTCACCTGCGCGACACAGAAGGCCACAGCGTCGTGGTGCTCCCGGATGCTCATGGTGGCGCTTTCACCGGTGGTGCCGCAGACACAGATGGCGTCCACGCCGCATGCGATCTGCTCCTCGATCAACCTTCCGAAGACGTCATACGCGATGGCGCCGTCCGGTTCGAATGGTGTGACGATAGCGGTGCACACACCAGTAAAAACAGGCTCTTTCTTCAATCCATTACCTCCTTGTGATGTATCCCTCCGCACACAGCAGCTCGGCCAGCAGCACCGCGCCGCCGGCCGCGCCGCGCAGCGTGTTGTGGGACAGGCAGACGAACTTGTAGTCATACTGGGTATCCGGACGCAGACGGCCGGCGCAAACGGCCATGCCGCGCTCGGTCATGCGGTCCAGCTTGGTCTGGGGACGGCTGGGGTCCTCGAAATAGTGCAGGAACTGCTGGGGCGCGGAGGGAAGGCCCAGCTCCTGGGGACGGCCCCGGAAGGACGCCCACGCCTCCTTGATCTCCTCCTCGGTGGGCTTGCGGTCAAAGCTGGCAAAGACCGCGGCCATGTGGCCGTCGGAAGCGGCTACCCGGAAGCACTGGGCGGTGATGGCAGGGGAGTCGGCATTGACGATCACACCGTCCTCCACGTGACCCCAGAGCTTGAGGGGCTCCCGCTCGCTCTTCTCCTCCTCGCCGCCGATGTAGGGGATCACGTTGTCCACCATCTCGGGCCAGGTCTCAAAGGTCTTGCCCGCGCCGGAGATGGCCTGATAGGTACACACCAGGGCCTTGGAGAGGCCGAAGCGCTCCCGCAGGGGATGGAGGGCGGGCACATAGCTCTGGAGCGAGCAGTTGGACTTGACCGCGATGAAGCCGCGCTCGGTCCCCAGACGGCGGCGCTGGGCGGGGATCACGCTCAGGTGCTCCGGGTTGATCTCGGGGACCACCATGGGCACGTCGGGCGTCCAGCGGTGGGCGGAGTTGTTGGAGACCACCGGGCACTCATGCTTGGCATAGGCCTCCTCCAGCGCCTGGATCTCCTCCTTCTTCATATCGACCGCGGAGAACACAAAATCCACCTGGGATGCGATGCGCTCAATATCGGTCTCGGCGTTGAGCACCACCATGTGTTTGGCCGCCTCCGGCATGGGGGCCTCCATGGCCCAGCGATTGCCGATGGCCTCCTCGTAGGTCTTGCCGGCCGAGCGGGCACTGGCCGCAATGGCGGTGAGCTGGAACCAGGGATGCTCCGCCATCAGAGTGACAAACCTCTGTCCTACCATACCCGTGCCGCCGATCACGCCTACTCTGTACTTTTCCATTCTGATGACCTCCCGTTGTTCTGATAGATTCTATGCTGGTACAGAAGAAATCAGGTCTGTCCATTGAAAAAAATCCAAGGGAAAAAAAGAAATCAGCGGGTTTACACACCGGCTGATTTTGTACTATAATGGCATAAGGTATGTGGATCGGCCTGATCTGTACTTACTGTATGGACAGGTATCCGCCGGAAACGAACGCCTGACGTTGCTCTTAGAGTAGCACAGGAATTCTTTCGTGTCAATACTTTGCTGTGTTAAATGATAAAACAGGAGAAAACCATGAAGGGAAAATGGATCAAATGGACTGCCCTGTGCCTGGCCGTCGCCCTGTCCGCCTCCGGCCTGCCCGCCCGGGCGGCCCCGGCGGAGGAGACCATTCTGCGCATCGGGCTCTACTATGGAAGCAACGCCATGCCGTCGGCCAATCTGGAAAACAGCGTGGGCTCCGGCTACCGTCTGGGGTATTTTGACGACGCCAATCAGTTTGTGGAGCTGGGACGGACCAGCAAAACGAAACTGTCCATGCTGAAAACAAAGACTCTCTACCTCTCTGGGGGGACCTATCAGACCACGCCCAGCAGCGGGGCCCAGACCATCGGGGGATATTTCCTCCAGTGGCCGGGGACTTATTCTGATTTTACCTCCGCCCAGACGGCGGCCGCTTCCGTGTCGGGGGGCTTTCCCGCCTGGGTAGAGGGGACCTATCAGGTCCGCTCCGGGGCCTATGCCACCCAGGCGGAGGCCGAGGCCGCCGCCCTGGGGACCACTGCCCAGGTGGTCCAGACCAGCTCCTCCGGGATCAATGTGGTGGAGACCGGCACGGCCCAGATCCTCTTTCAATTCGACGGGGGCAGCAGCTATGTGTTCGGCGTCATGCCCGACATCACCGGGGTGAGCCAGCCGGTCACCTGGTTCAAGGGCTATAAGTATTACGGCGGCTTCCGCTATGAGCGGGTGGGGGGCGACAACATCACCGTGGTCAACCTCATCGGCATGGAGGACTATATCAACTGCGTCATCTCCCAGGAGATGAGCGACTCCTGGCCGCTGGAGGCCCTCAAGGCCCAGGCCTGCGCGGCGCGGACCTATGCCATGCGCAAGCCCAACAGCAGCAAGCACGCCGCCGACCACTTCGACCTGTGCAACGGGACCCACTGTCAGGCCTATCCGGGCATGAAGCTGACGGGAAGTAACACCCTCCGGGCCACCCAGGAGACGGCCGGCATGGTCATCCGGTATAACGGTGCGCTCATCGACGCCGTGTACTCCTCCAGCGACGGCGGAGCCACCGAAAATTCCGAAAACGTCTGGAACGACGCGCTGCCCTACCTGCGGGGCAAGGTGGACCCCTACGAGGCCACCATTTCCAGCCAGATCCCCAACTATAACTGGAGCGTGACCTATACCGCTGACGAGCTGACCCAGAAGCTGCGCAGCAGCGGGCGCTCCTGTGACCAGATCGTGGACTTCCGGGTCTCCGAGACCACCCCCACCGGAAATGTGAAAGCCATCACCTTCACCGACGCCTCGGGCAAGAGCTGGACCTTCCAGAAGGAGCAGGCCCGGACCTTCCTGGGCCTGCGCTCTCAGCGCTATACCGTGACGGGCGGTGGGGGGAGCAGCTCCTCCGCCTCCGGCGGGCTATATGTCAACAACGCCCAGACTCCGCTGGAGGGGAGCTCCTTCTACGCCATCGGCGGGGACGGCTCCACCGGACAGGTGGATCTCTCCGCCTCGCCCTATGTGATCACCAGCAATGGGACCGCCCTGCTGGGCGGGGGGACCGCCGCCGGTTCCGACCGCTTTGTGATCCAGGGCTCCGGCTACGGCCACAATGTGGGCATGAGCCAGTACGGCGCCAACGCCATGGCCAAACAGGGCTATACTTACCAAGAGATCTTACAATTCTACTACACAGGAGTCGACATATCCCGATGAAAACATCTGATTTTTACTTTGACCTTCCGGAAGAGCTGATCGCCCAGACCCCGCTGGAAAAGCGGGACACCTCCCGGCTGCTGGTTCTGGACCGGGAGAGCGGCCAGACCGCCCACATGCACTTCTTCGATCTTCCCAAGCTCCTGCGGCCGGGGGACTGCCTGGTGCTCAATGACTCCCGGGTACTGCCCGCCCGGCTGCTGGGCCACCGCATCCCCTCCGGCGGCGCGGCGGAGGTCCTCCTCCTGGTGGACCGGGGCGAAAAGGTGTGGGAGTGCCTGGTCCGGCCCGGACGTAAGGTGCGCACCGGGACCCGGCTCTCCTTCGGCGACGGCCTGCTCACGGCCGAGGTGGTGGAGGTGCTGGACAACGGCAACCGCCTGATCCGCTTTGAATACGAGGGGATCTTCCTGGAGCTGCTGGAGCAGCTGGGGAAGATGCCTCTGCCGCCCTATATCAAGGAGGAGCTGAACGACCCCGAGCGGTATCAGACCGTCTATTCCAAGGAGGTGGGTTCGGCCGCGGCCCCCACTGCCGGACTCCATTTCACCAAGGAGCTGCTCCACGAGATCGAGGCGATGGGCGTGCGTATCTGCTATGTCACCCTCCACGTGGGCCTGGGCACCTTCCGGCCGGTCAAGGAGGACGACATCCTGGACCATGAGATGCACTCGGAGTACTGCATGATCTCCGCCGAGACCGCTGAGACCATCAACCGCACCAAGCGGGAGGGGGGGCGCGTCATCTGCGTGGGCACCACCTCCTGCCGTACCATCGAGAGCTGGGCCGCCCCGGACGGCACCATGCAGGAGAGCGCCGGCTGGACCAATATCTTCATCTACCCGGGCTACCGCTTCAAGGTGCTGGACTGCCTGATCACGAATTTCCACCTGCCCGAATCCACGCTGGTGATGCTGGTCTCGGCCCTGGCCGGGCGAGAGCACATCCTGAACGCCTACCGGGAGGCAGTGGAGCAGCGCTATCGCTTCTTCTCCTTCGGGGACGCCATGTTCATTACAGACCAGATGCCCGCCCTGGAGGAAACCCAGCACAAATCCGACGTGTAATCCATTCTATCCACTGCGCTGCAATATATGAAAAGTTATTCTACTTTACAGTTAACTTTTTGAAGATTCAAAAAGCCCTTCTTAAAATCAACTGTATAGCGATATTACTTTACAGGCATTGCGGCACAATCTATATAAGCTAATGTGATATAAAAATACCCCTGAGAGACAGAAAGAGGAGATGCCCCCATGAAGGTTCTTGTGATTGATGGTCAGGGCGGCGGGATCGGCCGTCAGCTGGTCGCCGCCATTCGGGAGACCTGCCCCGACGCGGAGATCACCGCCGTCGGCACCAACAGCCTGGCCACCAGCGCCATGATGAAAGCGGGGGCCCATCTGGCCGCCACCGGAGAGAACGCCGTCCTGGTTGGGTGCCGGAAAGCGGACGCCATCATCGGGCCCCTGGGCATCGTCATTGCCGACGCTCTGCTGGGGGAGATCACTCCTGCCATGGCCGCTGCCGTGGGGCAGAGCCGGGCCAAGCGCATTCTGATCCCGGTGAACCACTGCGACAACCTGGTGGCCGGGGTGGGGAAGCAGTCCATGGGCAGCCTGGTCCAGGACGCGGTGGACCTGCTCCGGTCCTTGCAGGGAGAAGCGTGCGGGCTCTGATTGCAGGGGATTTTATCCTGTGGTATAATGGCGATTAGTATAAGAGCGATATTATGAATTGGAAGAACGAGTGCGGCCAGGCGCGGCGTTCTCCCTCAAAGGAGTTTTTCTGTGTTTGAAGTAATTAAGACGGAGGGGCGGGCCCGCCGGGGCGTTTTCCAGTGTGCCCACGGCACGGTGCAGACCCCTGTTTTCATGAATGTGGGAACCCAGGGCGCCATCAAGGGCGCGGTATCCGCCCACGACCTGAAGGAGATCGGGTGCCAGGTGGAGCTCTCCAACACCTACCACCTGCACCTGCGTCCGGGGGACAAGGTGGTCCGGGACATGGGAGGCCTCCACGCCTTCATGGACTGGGACGGCCCCATCCTCACCGATTCCGGCGGATTCCAGGTGTTCTCCCTCTCCGGGCTGCGCAAGATCAAGGAGGAGGGCGTCACCTTCGCCTCCCACATCGACGGACGGCGCATCTTCATGGGTCCGGAGGAGTCCATGCAGATCCAGTCCAATCTGGGCTCGGACATCGCCATGGCCTTTGACGAGTGCGTGGAGAATCCCGCCACCTATGAGTACGCCAAGGCCTCCTGCGAGCGGACCCTCCGCTGGCTGGAGCGGTGCAAGAAGGAGCACGACCGGCTCAACGCCCAGCCCGACGCGGTGAACCCCCGGCAGATGCTCTTCGGCATCAACCAGGGCGCCACCTTCCCCGACCTGCGGGTCTGGCACATGAAGGAGACCGCCAAGATCCCCTGTGACGGCTATGCCATCGGCGGCCTTGCGGTGGGTGAGCCCACGCAGGTCATGTACGACATCATCGACGCGGTGGAGCCCCACATGCCCCCGGACAAGCCACGCTATCTCATGGGCGTGGGGACCCCCTCCAACATCATCGAGGCAGTGGCCCGGGGCGTGGATTTCTTCGACTGCGTGATGCCCGCCCGCAACGCCCGCCACGGCAAGCTCTACACCTGGGAGGGCTCCATCAACATCAAGAACGAGAAGTACAAGCTGGACCGGAGCCCCATCGATCCGGAGTGCCGCTGCCCCGCCTGTCAGCACTTCTCCCGGGCCTACCTGCGCCATCTCTTCGCCGCAGGGGAGATGCTGGCCATGCGCCTGGCCGTGCTGCACAACCTGTACTTCTACAACAGCCTCATGGCGCGTATCCGCGCCGAACTGGACGCCGGGACCTTTGCCCAGTTCCGGGCCGAGTACAGCGAAAAGCTGGACCGCCGCCTGTAACGTGCGGCCCATTCTGGGAAAAATCGCAAAAACACTTGTCAAACGGACAAGCCTGCCGTATAATATCTTTCACGTGCAAAGCGTGATGGAACTTTGATTTTGGAGGAGATTATTTTGAACGGAATCGGAACTGCACTTCTGACGGGCAGTGATACTGCAAGCATGGTCAGCATGATCCTGCCCTTTGTCCTGCTGATCGCCATTTTCTACTTTATGCTGATCCGTCCCGAGAACAAGAAGAAGAAGGCCATGGAGAAGATGCGCTCCGAGCTGGCCGTGGGCGACGTCATCACCACCATCGGCGGCATCGTGGGCACCATCTGCGCCGTCAAGGAGGAGACCATCGTCATCGAGACCGGCGCCGACCGCGTGCGCATCGAGTTCACCAAGTGGGCTGTCTCCACCAAGGGCCAGCAGACGGACGCTGCCGCGAAATAATGGATCAAAAGATTCCTGTCTCTTCCGGAGGTGGGAATCTTTTTTTATCTCTGGTCCGGCATGACCGCTCCATGCGCCTCATAGAATGGGAGCAGAATCGATGAGGAAGGGGAGAGCGCTGTGCCGAAAAAAGAAGAGGGGCCGAAAGAATTGTGGACCCGTTATGCAGGCGGCATCCTGCTGGGCGGATGCATCGCCCTGGGCCTGTGCCTGCTTTTACTGCTTGCCGCCTCGGCGGCCATCTATCTGGGCGCCCTGAAGGAGTCTCATATGGACCGCATCACGCTGGCCGCGTGTGTTCTGGGGACCTTTTTGGGCGCGCTGTGGGCCGTGAAGCGCTGCGCACGGCGGGCGCTGCCCGTGGGCGCGGGGACCGGAGCGGTGGTTTTGCTCCTGCTGCTCCTGGTGGGAAGCCTTGCCTTTCACGCCCAGCCCCTGGAAAACGGAGGGGTCGCGCTGGCGCTGGCCTGCCTGCTGGGCGGGTGCGGCGCGGGGCTGTGCAGTCAGTTGATGACGCCCCGCCGGAAAAAACGGCGAAAGTGATTGAAATTTCTTCCGGTCTATGCTATACTAATTGCGGTTATCCTATATCAAATGGGAGGGAAACAGAAATGAAGCATATCAAGACGCTCAACGGCGCTACCCTGAAGAACAGCGCTGCTCACGGCGGCTGCGGCGAGTGCCAGACCTCTTGCCAGTCCGCCTGTAAGACCTCTTGCACCGTCGCCAACCAGAAGTGCGAGAACAACAAGTAAGAGGCAGAACCAACACACATGGTTGAAAAGGGTGGGGCTTCCCACCCTTTTTCCATGCTACGTAAGCGCATACGTCCCCGCGATACCGGGACGCTCAATCTGATTTGGAGGATCGAAAGAACATGGTACATACCTTTCAAGCCCTTGGGGTCAATATCGCGGTGGATGTCAACAGCGGCGCGGTCCACGTGCTGGACGAGGTGACCTACCACCTGCTGGAGAAGGTGACCCCTCCCATGGGGGAGCACTGCCCGGAGGACATCAAGGCCGCTCTGTCCCAGTACGATCCTGCCGCGCTGGAGGAGGCGTGGCAGGAGCTGCGCGGCCTGGCCGCCGAGGGACTCCTCTTTGAGGAGGACGACTACATCGACCGGGAGAAGGCTGCCTCCATGCAGCAGTCCGCCCTGGTCAAGGCCCTGTGCCTCCACGTGTCCCACGACTGCAACCTGCGGTGCAAGTACTGCTTCGCCTCCACCGGCGATTTCGGCACCGGCCACCGCATGACCATGGACGTGGAGACCGCCAAGAAGGCTATCGACTTCGTCATCGAGAAGTCTGGTCCCCGCCGCAACATCGAGGTGGACTTCTTCGGCGGCGAGCCCCTCATGGCCATGGAGACCGTGAAGGAGACCGTGGCCTACGCCCGCTCCATCGAGAAGGAGAAGGGGAAGTGCTTCCGCTTCACCATCACCACCAACGGCGTGCTCCTGAGCGACGAGAACATCGAGTACATCAACCGCGAGATGTCCAACGCGGTGCTCTCCATTGACGGACGCAAGGAGGTCAACGACGACCTGCGCCCCACCGTGAACGGGAAGGGGAGCTACGACGTGATCGTGCCCAAGTTCAAAAAGCTCATCGAGGGCCGGGGCACCAAGGACTACTACCTGCGCGGCACCTTCACCCGCTTCCACAAGGACTTCGCGGAGGACGTGAAGGCTCTGGCCGCCATCGGCCGGAACATCTCGGTGGAGCCGGTGGTGGGCAAGGAGGACGATCCCTATGCCCTCCAGGAGTCCGATCTGCCCGAGCTGGAGGCCGAGTACGAGCGCCTGGCCGAGTACCTCAAGGACCACCCCGAGACCAACTTCTTCCACTTCAATGTGGATCTGGCCCAGGGTCCCTGCGTGATCAAGCGCCTGCGCGGCTGCGGCGCCGGATGTGAGTATGTGGCCATCACGCCGGAAGGGGATATCTACCCCTGCCACCAGTTCGTGGGCAACGAGGAGTACAAGCTGGGCAACATCTACGACGGCACCTTTGATATGGAGCTGTCCGGAAAGTTTGCCGGTCTGAACATCTACACCCGCGAGGAGTGCGGCAACTGCTGGGCCCGCTTCTATTGCAGCGGCGGGTGCAGCGCGTCCAACCTGCTGGTCAATGGCGATATCAAGCACCCCCACCATGTGGGATGCGTGCTGGAGCGCAAGCGGCTGGAGTGTGCCATTGCACTGCGCGCCATTGCGTCCGGGATGGCGGATTAACTTTGACAACAAAACGGATACCGCTACATTTTGCGGTATCCGTTTTGTATATCGCTATATCTTGCGTTTTGTGGCCCCCAAACGGGGTCCACATCTTTTTTCGCATTCTGAAATTTACATAATACTGTATACATAATGCATTATCATAATTGACAAAAATCGGGTAGTTTTGGAAATCCTCTTGCATAATTGTATTATGTAGATTATTATAATTATGGATGAATCCAGTCCGTTGTTTTTCTGTGCTTCTAAAGGCCTCCCTCCTCCGCATAGGATGGGGTGGAGGTGAGAGAGATGCATAAACCCACTGCAAAAGTCTGGGACGTGCCGTCCGGCCTGAGTGCGGCGCTCGCTGTGACATCGATCTGCTTTTTCCTGGGCGGATGCCTGGGGTGTCTGTTGGCGGTGCGGGTCGGCGGGGGAGGGAACGACCTCCTCGCGGAATATCTGACCTCCTTTTTACAGAGCGTGCAGGTGCAGCCCGCATCTCCTCCGCTGCTGATCTCCGTCTGGGAGACCATACGCTGGCCGCTTCTGGTGTTCGGACTGGGGTTTACCACGCTGGGGCTTCTGGGTATCCCGCTGGTTTTTTCCGTGCGGGGATTCCTCCTGGCCTTTTCCATCGCCTCGTTCGTCAAGATGTTCGGGGCGAGCGGCGCGCTGCTGGCCTTCGTGGTCTTTGGCGTGTCCGGCTGTATCGCGCTTCCGGCGCTGTTCGTCCTGGGCGTACAGGGTTGGATCGCGTCCCGCTGTCTGGCCACCCGCATGCTGGGGGACGGACGGCGTACCCTCCCGTATGGGAGACTCTATTTTTTGCGCTGCGGGGTGTGTGCCTGCGCGCTGTGTGTGTGTATCTTTTTAGAATCCGTGGTCGTCCCCTCGCTGCTGGCGGGCGCGGCCGGACTGTTTTCCCTCTAGGAAACCGGTAAATAGCGAAAAAGAAGGTGTTGGATGATGGACTGTTATCAAGAGTATGAGCGTTATCTGGCGGAGGAGAAAAAAGTAGCCTCCAATACATTGAGCTCGTATCTTCGCGATATCCGCCAGTTTTTGCACTGGCTGGAGGGTGCAGGCAAGCTGCCTGAGCAAGTAAAACAGTCAGACGTCGAATCCTACACGCAGTTTCTCTCCTCCGAGGGGAAATCGGCCGCGACGGTGACCCGTTCTCTGGCCTCGCTGAAATCCTTTTACAGCTTCCTGATCCGTCAGGGCGTGGTGGAGGTCAACCCCGCCCGGGGGCTCTCTCCGGCCAAGGTGGAGCGCAAGCTCCCCCAGATCCTGACCAGCAAGGAAGTGGAGCTCTTTCTGGAGCAGCCCGACGCCTCGGACGCCAAGGGCTGCCGGGACCGGGCCATGCTGGAGCTGCTCTATGCCACCGGCATCCGGGTGAGCGAGCTGATCGGCCTGAATATGGACCACATCAACCTGAGCGCCGCCTTTATCCGCTGCTCCGGCCGGGACCGGGAGCGGATCATCCCCCTGTATCCGGCGGCGGTGCGGGCCCTGAGCGATTACATCGAGCATGTGCGCCCCCAGATGATCGAGCACCCGGACGAACAGGCCCTCTTCGTCAACATGAGCGGTGAGCGGATGAGCCGCCAGGGCTTCTGGAAGCTCATCAAATACTATCAGGAGAAGGCGGGCATCCAGAAGGAGATCACCCCCCATACCCTGCGTCACTCCTTTGCGGCCCACCTGCTGGAGAACGGGGCCGACCTGCGCTCCATTCAGGAAATGCTGGGACACGCCGACATCTCCTCCACCCAGATCTACACCCAGATCGTCAGCCAGAAGCTGAAGGACGTCTACCGCAAGGCCCATCCAAGGGCATAAACCTGTCTCAAAAACGCATGGCATTTTTGAGAGGGGATACACTTTCTCGTCATGCCGAAAGCCGGTGCGCGGATGCGCGCCGGCTTTTCCTATCTCCACACGAGAGAGGCAGAGAAATCTCCTTTTCATTTTCAAACGTCTGTGCTACAATAAAGAAGATTGAGCGCCGGGTCTATGCCCGGCCCAGAGGATCGGAACACCGGGCAGGGAGGAAGGACATGGTTATTTTAGGCATCGACCCGGGATTTGCCATCGTGGGCTTCGGCATCCTGGAGGCCGACCGGAATGCCCAGCGTCTGCTCCGGTGCGGGGCCATCACGACACCGGCTGGGGTGCCCCTCCCGGGGCGCCTTCGGCAGATCTTCGAGGATATGCACCAGCTGCTGACCACCTTCCGGCCGGACGCCATGGCGGTGGAGGAGCTCTTTTTCAACCAGAACGTGACCACCGGTATCGGTGTGGCCCAGGCCAGAGGGGTGATCCTCCTGGCCGCCGAACAGGAGGGGGTCCCCATTTTTGAGTACAGCCCCTCCCAGGTCAAGCAGGCCGTGGCCGGCTATGGAAAGGCCGAAAAGCGCCAGGTCATGGAGATGACCCGCAAGCTGCTGCGCCTCTCCGCCGTCCCCAAGCCGGACGACGCCGCCGACGCGGTGGCCATCGCCCTGTGCCACGCCAGATCCTTTACCTCGCGGCTGAGTCTTCTGGACTCCGCCCGCCCGGGCAGCGGCCGCTACGCCGCCCGGACCAGATCATAACAGGATTGGAGAAACAACAGCGTATGTTTTACTATGTCAGCGGTACCGTGGCCCATGTGGAGCCCTATCTGGCGGTGATCGACTGCGGTGGGGTGGGCTATGCCTGCCGGACCACCAACCAGAGTCTCTCCCGCCTCACCGTAGGGGAGAAGGGGAAGCTCTTCACCCATCTCTACGTGCGGGAGGAGATCTTTGAGCTCTACGGCTTTGCCACCGAGGATGAGCTCAACTGCTTCCGGCTGCTCATCGGCGTGTCGGGCGTGGGACCCAAGGCCGCCCTCTCCATCCTCTCGGCCACCACGCCGGAGGGGCTGGCCATGAGCATCATCACCGGGGACGAGAAGGCCCTCACCGTGGCCCAGGGCATCGGGAAGAAGATCGCCCAGCGCATCATCCTGGAGCTCAAGGACAAGCTGGCCAAGGGACAGATCGCCCCCAAGGGCGAGAGCTACGGCGGCACCGGCGTGACCGTCATCCCCCAGAACAAGTCCAGCGAGGCGGCCGCCGCCCTGGCCGTGCTGGGATACAGCCAGAGCGAGGTGGCCACGGCCCTCAAGGGCATTGACGTGGAGGCCCTCAGCCTGGAGGACATCATCAAGCAGGCCCTGAAGAAAATGGTGAAGCAGTGAAACAGCTTCTCCTGATCGGCGGACCCATGGGCGTGGGTAAGACTCAGGTGTGCCAGCGCCTGCAAAAGCGGCTCCAGCCCAGCGTCTACCTGGACGGGGACTGGTGCTGGAACCTGAACCCCTTCCGGGTGACCGAGGAGACGAAGGCCCTGGTTCTGGACAACATCGGGACGCTGTTGGGCCGCTTTCTCCGGTGCTCGGAGGTGGAGTATGTCATTTTCGGCTGGGTCATGCACCGCCAGGAGATCGTGGACGAGATCTGCGCCCGGCTGCCCCTGGACGGGGTGGAGGTCCACGCCTTTTCGCTGCTGGCCGCACCCGCCGTACTGGAGGAGCGGCTGCGGCGGGATATCCGGGCGGGAAAACGGCAGGAAGACGTGATCGGGCGGAGTCTAGCCTATCTTCCGCTGTATCGGGACATGGATACGATCCCCGTCTGGACCGACGGCAAGGGCGTGGAAGAGGTCGCGGCGGAGATCGAGATGGATTTGAAACGCATCAGAGACAGGAAGTGAGATTTTGAGCATTGACTTTTCGGACGACGGGAGCCTGGAGACCAGAGAGCCGCTGGTGACCACCTCACTGCTCCAGGAGGACGAGGGGGAGTACTCCCTCCGGCCCAAGGTCCTCTCGGAATACATCGGACAGCGCAAGGCCAAGGACAACCTGGAGGTCTTTATCCAGGCCGCCAAGATGCGCAATGAACCCCTGGACCACGTGTTGCTCCACGGCCCTCCGGGTCTGGGCAAGACCACCCTCAGCGGGATCATCGCCAACGAGATGGGGGTCCATATCCGCATTACCTCCGGCCCGGCCATCGAGAAACCGGGGGATCTGGCCGCCCTCCTCACCAACCTGAATGAGAACGACATCCTCTTCGTGGACGAGATCCACCGGCTCAACCGCTCGGTGGAGGAGATCCTGTATCCCGCCATGGAGGATTTCGCCATCGACATCATCATCGGAAAGGGCCCCTCGGCCAACTCCATCCGCCTGGACCTGCCCAAGTTCACCCTGATCGGGGCCACCACCCGGGCGGGCCAGCTCTCCGCCCCTCTGCGGGACCGGTTCGGCGTCACCCTGCGGCTGGAGCTCTACACGCCGGAGGAGCTCTCCCTCATCGTCACCCGGAGCGCGGGCATCCTGAACGTCCCCATCGAGCCGGACGGGGCCATGGAGATCGCCCGGCGCAGCCGCGGCACCCCCCGCATCGCCAACCGGATGCTCCGCCGGGTGCGGGATTTCGCCCAGGTGAAGGCCGGGGGCGTCATCACCCGCGCAGTGGCCGACCAGGCCCTCACCGCCCTGGAGGTGGACGACCTGGGGCTGGACGCGGTGGACCGCCGGATGCTGCGCGCCATCATCGAGCACTACGGCGGCGGCCCGGTGGGGCTGGAGACTCTGGCCGCCACCATCAACGAGGAGTCCATCACCCTGGAGGACGTCTATGAGCCCTATCTCATGCAGATGGGTTTTCTCACCCGCACGCCCCGGGGCCGCTGCGTCACCCGGCAGGCCTATCTCCACCTGGGACTTCCCGTCCCGGGGGGCGCCGCCGGCGGCATGGAGCAGCTCACCTTTTAAGCCCTGCGGGGAACTGCCATCGAATCTGACTCACATTCAACGAGAATGAGGTGTATTTATGGGAAAATTGTTTGGTACGGACGGCATCCGCGGCGTGGTCAACGCCGGTCTGGACGCCACTCTCGCCTATCAGGTGGGCCTGGCGGCCGCCGTGGTCATGGCCAAGGAGACCGGAAAGAGGCGCCCCCAGGTGGCCATCGGAAAGGATACCCGCATCTCTTCCGACCTGCTGGAGAGCGCCCTGATCGCGGGCCTTTGCTCCGCGGGAGCGGACGTGCTCCATCTGGGCGTGGTGCCCACCCCGGCGGTGGCCTTCCTCACGGTGGAGATGGGGGCCGACGCGGGCATCGTCATCTCGGCCTCTCACAACCCCTTTGAGCACAACGGCATCAAGATCTTCAACAGCCAGGGCTACAAGCTGCGCGACGCCCTGGAGGGGGAGATCGAGGAGATCATCCTCTCCGGACAGCTGCCCGCCCTCAAGACCCACGGGGACCTGGGCCGGGTCATCCACAAGGACGAGGAGGAGACCCGGGCCTACATCGACCACCTGGTCTCCACCGTGGACACCGATTTTGCCGGTATGCGCATCGTGGTGGACTGCGCCAACGGCGCGGCTTCGGCCACGGCGCCGGGGCTGTTCGCCCGCTTCCCCAAGCTGCACGCCGACATCCTGCACGCCCAGCCCGACGGCATCAACATCAACAACGGCTGCGGCTCCACCCATATGGAGGACCTGAAGGCCGCTGTCGTGAAGGGCGGGTACGACCTGGGTCTGGCCTATGACGGCGACGCCGACCGCTTCCTGGCCGTGGACGAGAAGGGCGAGGACATCGACGGCGACCAGATCATGGCCGCCTGCGCACGGGTGCTCCAGGCCGAGGGCAAGCTCAACGGCAACGCCATGGTGGGCACCGTCATGAGCAACATGGGCCTGCACATCTTCGCCAAGGAGAACGGCATGGAGCTGCACTGCACGCCCGTGGGCGACCGCAACGTGCTGGAGAAGATGCTGGAGCACGACTTCGTCATCGGGGGAGAGCAGTCCGGCCACACCATTTTCCGCGCCTATGCCACCACCGGCGACGGAGAGCTCACCTCCCTCCAGTTCCTCCAGGTGCTCCACCGCTCGGGCAAGAAGGCCTCTGAGCTGGTGGCCGACTGCCGCCGGTATCCCCAGGTCCTCATCAACCTCCCGGTGGAGAGCAAGGAGAAGAAGGAAGAAATCATGGCCGCCCAGGCCCTCAAGGACGCGGTCCAGGCCAAGGAGGCCGCCCTTCAGGGGACCGGCCGCATCCTGGTGCGCCCCTCCGGAACCGAGGCCCTCATCCGCGTGATGGTGGAGGCTCAGACCGAGGAGGCAGCCCGTGCCTGCGCCGAAGAACTGGTAGATGTCATAAAAATCCTGTGAGATTTTTTGGCATAATATAAATATTTTGCATAAACGCTTGACAACAAGATATACTCTTGCGTATAATAACAGACAAGGAGCAAGAGCATGAGTGCTTTCCAACCCCAAAACTCCAATCCTTCCGACGAATGCCTGTGTGTCAGGAGCAAATCCGGCGATCGCAGCGCGGCAGAGGAGCTGGTTCTGCGCTATAACCGCGTGGTGCGTGTGTGCGCCCGGCCCTACTTTCTGGCGGGCGGTGACAGCGAGGATCTGATCCAGGAGGGGATGTTGGGACTTTGGAACGCCATTCGCGAGTACGATCCCCGGCGGGAGGTCTCCTTTCGGACCTATGCCGAGACCTGTATCCGCAACCGTTTGCGCTCCGCTATTAAAGCAGCAGCAAGAGATAAGCATTCCCCGTTGAACAATTCTGTTTCTTTCGAAACCCCGCTTTTTGACGGATTTGCCGTCCATGACATCTGTGGCAGGGAGTATCGCTGTCTGGAAAATCCGGAGGATACTCTGATCGGTCAGGAAGAAGTCCGTGAGCGAATGAATGTGCTAAAGGGCCAGTTGTCCGGTTTCGAAGCGAAGATCCTCGGGCTCTATCTGGAAGGGTTGTCCTATTCCGAGATTGCCGCTGAGGTAAAACGGTCCCCGAAATCGGTGGACAACGCTGTGCAACGTATCCGGCGGAAGGTCGCGCAGCACTTTTCATCTGGCGATGTCAGCGAGAGCTGAACGCAATATTAATCTGTCCCAGCACTTCACGGTTTCAATTCCGGACCTGGGCAAATGAGTCAAAGAGAGGGTATTTATCATGTACGAAGACAAGACTTTGGTATGCAAAGAGTGTGGCCAGGAGTTCGTGTTCACCGCTGGTGAGCAGGAGTTCTACGCAGAGCGCGGCTTCCAGAACGAGCCCCAGCGCTGCAAGGCCTGCCGTGACGCCCGCAAGGCCGCTTCCCGTGGCCCCCGCGAGTACTTCACTGCTACCTGCGCCGCCTGTGGCGGTGAGGCCCGCGTGCCCTTCGAGCCCAAGTCCGACCGTCCCGTGTACTGCAGCGATTGCTTCGCTCGTATGCGCGGCGAGCAGCAGTAAGCTCTGTATGTAAGACAAGGACGCCCTCCGGGGCGTCCTTGTTTTTTTCTCAAAAATGCAAGCATTTTTGAGAGGGGGATGCAGGCCGCGGCGCGCACGCGCGGATGCGCGCACACTTGCGGCCTGAGCTGTGTTTTTTCCGACGTACACGCCGCCGGAAAAAACGCCTTCACTTCCTTCCGCCGTCTGCGGACGGCGGAACTCTGCGAGGCGCTTGCCCCACAGCGCGCAGAAATACGCTGCCCTCGCCCGGAAAAAGAGTTGAAAAAGGGCGACAAATAGGATATACTACTCACGTATCCTTTTATCTTCTGATTTGGAGGTTTACCCATATGGTTCAGATTACGAAAGACACCATCATCGGCGACATCCTGGATATCGCCCCCCAGACTGCTCCTCTCTTTATGTCCATCGGCATGCACTGCCTGGGCTGCCCCTCTTCTCGCGGCGAGACCGTGGAGGAGGCCTGCATGGTCCACGGCGTCAATGTGGAGGCCCTGCTCAACGCCATCAACGAGCAGATCGCCGCTTCCGAGCAGCAGTAATCGGTACGAGAAAAAAAGAGCGGCTTTTCGGCCGCTCTTTTTTGAGTTTCTCAGATCAGGAGGGAAGTTCTTGAAAACCATTGAGCTGTCGCCGCGCCTGCAGGCCGTGGCGGACCTGGTCCCGCCCCAGACCAGGTTTGTGGATGTGGGGACGGATCACGCCTATCTGCCTGCCTATCTGATCCAGAAGGGGATCATCCCCAGCGCGGTGGCCTCCGATCTGCGGAAAGGGCCCCTGGAGCGCGCCCGGCAGACGGCGGAGCGCTACGGAGTCACCGATCAAATGTCCTTCCGCCTGGGCAACGGGCTGGAGCGGGTGCAGCCGGAGGAGGCCCAGACCATCGCCATCGCCGGGATGGGAGGGGAGACCATCTCCGCCATCCTCTCGGCCGCCCCCTGGTGCCGCCTGGGGGATCGGACGCTGATCCTCCAGCCCATGAGCGCGCTGCCCGAGCTGCGGGCCTGGCTCCAGCGCAGCGGCTACCGCATCCTGCGGGAGCGCCTGTGCCGGGAGGGCAACACCATTTACACCATTATGCAGGTGGCAGCGGGGGAGATGCCCCCTCTGACCCCCGCGGAGTGCTGGGCCGGTTCCTGGGAGACTGCCGGGAGCGAACCGCTGCGTCCGGCGCTGCTGGAGCACCTGCTGGCCCGGGTGGAGCGGGCCCTCGCCGGCATCCGCCACTCGACGCGCCCGGAGGACATCCCCTGGAAAACAGAGCTGGAGTCCGTCCGGGAGGGACTCATCACCATGCAAAGGGAGTTGAAGCAAGATGAAAGTAAATGACATCTACGCCTATCTGGATCAGAGAGCGCCTTTCTCCATCCAGATGGACTTTGACAACGCCGGTTTTCTGGTGGGCCACGGGGAGCGCACGGTCTCCAAGGTCCTGATCGCCCTGGACATCACGGAAGAGGTGGTGGCCGAGGCCGCCGAGCTGGGGGCCGAGCTCATCGTGTCCCACCACCCGGTCATCTTCCATCCGGTGAAGAGCATCCGGGACAACGATCCCACCGGGCGCATCCTGCTCTCTCTGATCGAGCACCAGATCGCCGCCATCTGCGTACACACCAACCTGGACGCGGTGGCCGGCGGCGTCAACGACGCCCTGGCCCAGAAGCTGGGTCTCACCCAGCTGGAGCTCCTCCACACCGACGGGGTGGACGGGGACGGCCATCCCTACGGCGTGGGCCGGGTGGGCATGCGGGAGGGCATCCCCGAGTACGCCCCCGCCTTTGCCCAGTTCGTGAAGGAGACCCTGGGCGCCAACGGCGTGCGCTATGTGGACGCCCGCCGTCCCGTGCGGCGTGTGGCGGTGGGGGGCGGCGCCTGCGGCGACCTGCTGACCGACGCCTTCCGGATGGGCTGCGACACCTTCGTGACCTCCGACGTGAAGTACAACGGTTTCCTGGACGCCAAGGCCCTGGGCATCAATCTGATCGACGCCGGACACTATCCCACCGAGCAGGTGGTCTGTCCCGTTTTGGAGAAATGGCTGCGCGGCGCCTTCCCCGGGGTCGAGTTTGTGCAGACAAAACGGCACAAAGAGGTCTTTTCTTATCTATAATCGTCACGTTTAGGGGTTGCAAAGGCCTGTGGGCTGTGCTAAACTAGTCTAGCTGATTTTTGTCGGCTGCCCGCTGGGGCAGACGTATTGATTTCTGGAGAAGGGAACGAATTGTATGTCCGGACATTCCAAGTGGCACAATATTCAGAAGACCAAGGGCGCGGCTGACGCCAAGCGGTCTCAGCTCTTTACCAAGATCGCCCGCGAGATGATCGTGGCGGTCAAGCAGGGCGGCAGCGGCGACCCCGCCAACAACTCCCGTCTGGCCACCGTCATCGCCAAGGCCAAGGCGGCCAACATGCCCAACGACAACATCAAGCGCACCATCGACAAGGCTCTGGGCGCCGGGAACAGCGACAACTTCGAGAGCGTGGTCTACGAGGGCTACGGCCCCAACGGCGTGGCCGTCATCGTGGAGGCTCTGACCGATAACCGTCAGCGCACCGCCCCCGAGGTCCGTCACCTGCTGGACAAGTACGGCAAGGGCCTGGGCGCCACCGGCTGCGTGTCCTGGTCCTTTGACCAGAAGGGCGTCATCGTCATCGAGCGGGAGGACCTGGACGAGGACACCATGATGATGGACGCCCTCGACTGCGGCGCCGACGACATGCAGGTGGAAGAGGAAGTCTTCACCGTCTACACCGCCCCCGACGCTTTCGGCGATGTGCTCGCCCAGCTGGAGGAGAAGGGCTACGCTTTCCTGGAGGCCTCCGTGCAGATGGTGCCCCAGAACTATGTCAAGCTCACCGATGAGACCGACATCAAGAACATGGAGAAGCTCATCGACCTGCTGGAGGAAAACGACGACGTGCAGAACGTCTACCACAACTGGGATCAGGACTGATCCATACCAGCAACACAAAAGAAGTCAGGTCTCCTGCGCTTTGCAGGGGCCTGACTTTTTTTGCCTTCTCACACCAAACATCTTCTCACACAAGGCCCCGCCCCACCGGGGCACGGTGGCTGTACCTATGACCCTATCCATTTCTATGTCTATCTTTATTTCTATTTCTTTTTCTATTTCTATCCCTATATGGCGTCCCAGGTGTACGCAAACGTACACCAAAGGGCGGTTGGACGGGTAGGGGTAGGAGGTGCTTTTCATGGCACAGAAGAAAAGTTTTCTCGTCTATTTTGACAACTACCCCATGGTCCAGGCTCTGCCGCTGGAGCAGCGGGGCCTGCTGCTGACCGCCCTCTTCGAATACGGCATGGCCGCCGGAGAGCCGGACAGTCCGTCCATCCCGGAGATCCTGGAAGCCTTTCCCGCCATGACGGAGGAGACACGGATGGCCTGCCTCTTCATGTGTTCCAACATCCACCGGGACACCCAGCGCTGGCTGGGCCGCCAGGCCGCCCAGGAGCGCCGGCGGGCGGGGCAGGGGAGCGGCCCGGAAACCGGGGAGCGCACCTATCAGGCCCGGGACGTCCTGGCCCAGATCCGCCAGGATCTGGCCCACCGCTGGGAGGTGGAATAGCCTTCTTCAGGACAGCAAAAAACGCCCCGGCCATACAGCCGAGACGTTCTTTCTGGTACAAGCAGGCCTGTAAGCCGGGTTCTGTCATTTAAGACAGCCATCTATCTCGACGCACCGTTGCCGGTACGCTCCAGCCGCCTCCATGGGACGGTCGGGCCGACCATATGTCCCTCCACGGCGTTGCTCCGGATAGAGTTTACAGCGATGGACTGTTCCCAGCCATCGGGCGGGCTCTTATCTCCGCCTTTCCACCCTTACCTCGTCGGCGCAAGCTTCCTATCCCTCGCTTCGTCCCAAGGGACAAAGCTCGCTCAGTCCGCTGCGCCTCCTCTCCCAACAAAAACATCTGTTTTTGTTGGGGCCCCAGAAAAGGGGACGAGGCGGTTTATCTCTGTTGCACTTTTCCTAGGGTCGCCCCCGGCGGGTGTTACCCGTTATCCTTGCCCTGCGGAGCCCGGACTTTCCTCACAGGCGGGCCTTTCGTCCCGTCTGCGCGGCTGTCCAGCCTACTTGCAAAGGGTATTGTACCCTATGGAAGAAAAATTGTCAAACAAAAAGAACACCTCGATTCTCTTCCCACTGTTTGATATAGTGCGCAAGGTCGTGGTAATCATCCTGTTCTGCCGGCTGCAGATCACAGATAAAGCCGGCGATATCCTCTGCACTTCTGTAATATTTCTGCAGGTGAGAATTGCCCTGCTGCAAAATGTACGATTTGAGTGCAATGGTCAGCATCTTTTTTCTTGTAAAAAACATATTCTTGGAAAAATCCATAAAAAATACTCCTTACCCTGTGTTGAGTAAAGAGTAGCATGCAACTTCATTTATGTCAATATTAATTTTATATTATATCACTTTGTATAAATAATGTCAAGTGTTTTTTCGAGAGAAACCAGCAAGCCCATCTTCCGCAACCTGCGGGCAGCACTCACAGCCGACGGATAACCGCAAGAATGGTTTGAAATTTTTGGGCGGAGGAGATATAATATATCAGTTAAACAACTGGAGTGATCCGGAAAGGGGAACGAGACCATGAGTTCCATGATACAGCAATACCTGGATGATCTCAGGGGGAAGCGGGTGGCCGTCATCGGCATCGGCGTGTCCAATACGCCCCTGATTAAAATGCTGGTGCGCGCCGGCGTGCAGGTGACCGCCTGCGACAAGCGGGACCGTGCCGACTTCGGCGGTCAGGCCGAGGCCCTGGAGAGCCTAGGCGTGACGCTGCGCCTGGGGGAGGATTATCTGGAGGGGTTGGATCAGGATGTGATCTTCCGTACCCCGGGCCTGCGGCCGGATGTTCCCCAGCTCCTGGCCGCCCGGGAGCGGGGCGCGGTCCTCACCTCGGAGATGGAGGCCTTCTTCGAGGTCTGTCCCTGCCAGATGATCGGCGTCACCGGCAGTGACGGAAAGACCACCACCACCACCATCATCGCCGGGCTCTTGAAGGCCGCGGGCTATACCACCTATGTGGGCGGCAACATCGGCAAGCCCCTGCTGCCCGACGCGGACGGGATGGAGCACGGGGACGTGGCCGTGCTGGAGCTCTCCTCCTTCCAGCTGATGACCATGCAGCGCAGCCCGGACATCGCGGTCATCACCAACCTGGCCCCCAACCACCTGGATGTACACACCTCCATGGAGGAGTATGTCTCCGCCAAGGAGAACATCTATCTCCATCAGGAGGAAGAGGGCCTGGTGGTCCTCAACGAGGACAATGAGATCACCCGCAGCTTTGCCGCCAAGGCCCCCGGCCGGGTGATGTGCTTCAGCCGGAAGCAGGAGCTGGAGCGGGGCGTCTACGTGAAGGACGGGGCCATCTGGGTCTCCGACGACAACGGCAAGCGGGAGGTGCTCCCCATCGATGGAATCCTGCTGCCCGGCGTCCACAACGTGGAGAACTACATGGCGGCCATCGCCGCCGTGAACGGCCTGGTGCCCGACGACGTGATCCGGGAGTTTGCCGCCGCCTTCCAGGGGGTGGAGCACCGCATCGAGCTGGTGCGCACCCTGCGGGGCGTGCGCTACTACAACGACTCCATCGCCTCCAGCCCGTCCCGGACGGCGGCGGGGCTGCGCTGCTTCGACCAGCCGGTCATCCTGATCGCCGGAGGATACGATAAGCACATCCCCTTCGACACCCTGGGGCCGGAGATCGTCTCCCACGTGAAGAAGCTGGTCCTCACCGGACCCACCGCCGGCAAGATCCGCGCCGCGGTGGAGGGGGCTCCGGGCTACGCCCCGGGCCGGCCCGCCATCGTGGAGGTGGAGGACTTCGACGAGGCGGTGGCAGAGGCCAACCGGGACACGGTTCCCGGCGACGTGGTCATCCTGTCGCCCGCCTGCGCCTCCTTCGACCGGTTCAAGAACTTCATGGAGCGGGGCAACGCCTTCAAACGAATCATCCACGCGCTGGACTGAGCGCCATTCGGTTTTACCCAACACAACAGGAAGTGATATGGATTGAATATGCGAAACGCACTGGAGCAGCTGTGTGCCCAGAACGCGCCCTCCGGCTTTGAGGCCCCCGCGGCCCAGGTGGCCCGGGCGCTGCTGGAGCCCATGATGGACGAGGTCTGGACCGACCGCATGGGCAATGTGATCGGGGTGCGCCGCTGCGGAAAGCCGGGCGCCAAAAAGCTGCTGCTGGACGCCCATCTGGACGAGATCGGGCTCATCGTCACCGGCATCGAGGAGGGCTTCCTCCGCTTTCAGACCATCGGCGGGGTGGACCCCCGGATGCTCCCCAACCGGGAGCTGAACGTGCTCACCGACCCGCCCCTCTTCGGGGTGGTGGCCTGCCTGCCCCCCCACGTGCAGAAGGAGGGGGACGACAAGCGCTCCATTCCCATCTCCGAGCTCTACGTGGACATCGGCATGAGCCAGGAGGAGGCCGAGCGCCGGGTGCCCATCGGCACCCCCATGACCTTCCGTGGAGGCTGCTTCCCCCTGGGCGAGCGGGAGATCTGCGGAAAGTCCATGGACGACCGGGCCTGCTTCGTGACCCTGCTGCGGGCAGCTGAGCTGCTCCAGGGGAAGGAGCTGGACGTGGACCTCTATGTGATGGGCTCCACCCGGGAGGAGATCAGCGGCTCGGGCGCCCAGTGCGCCACCTTCGCCATCGCCCCCGACTTCTGCGTGGCGGTGGACGTGACCCACGGCCGCACGCCGGACGGTCCCAGGGAAAAGAGCTTTGAAGTGGGCGGCGGCCCGGTCATCGGGGTGGGTCCCAACATGACCCGCTGGATGACCCGCCGGGCCATGGAGAAGGCGGACGAGCGGGGCATTCCCTACCAGCTGGAGGTCATGGCCGGGCACACCGGGACCAACGGCTGGTTCATGCAGATCTGCCGGGAGGGGATCGCCACACTGGTGGTCAGCCTGCCCCTCAAATATATGCACAGTCCCATCGAGGTCATGGATGAGCCGGACGCCGAGCAGGTGGCCCAGCTCCTGGCCGCCTTTGCCGAGGGACTGGGAGAGGAGGCGGAGACCCTATGCTGAATCTGCTGCAAGAGCTGTGCGCCTGTTCCGGCGTCTCCAGCTTTGAAGACGAGGTCCGCGCCTGTATCCGGGCTCATGCCCAGCCCTACGCGGACGAGATCCGGGTGGACGCCCTGGGGAACCTGATCGTGAAAAAGCGCGGCAGGAAGGCCACCGGCGACAAGCTGGTCCTGTGCGCCCACATGGACGAGGTGGGCCTCATCGTGCGCCACATCACCGACGAGGGGTATCTGAAATTCTCCGCGGTGGGGGGCATCGACCGCCGCGTCCTCATCGGAAAGCCCGTCAAGGTGGGGGAGAAGGGCCTCCCCGGAGTCATCGGCCTGAAGGCCTACCACCTGGTCAGCGCCGAGGAGGAAAAGGTGGTCCCCAAGCTGGACGACTACTATATCGACATCGGCGCCCGCTCCAAGGCGGAGGCCCAGGCGCTGGTCTCCCTGGGGGACTGCGCCGTCTTTGAGAGCGACTGGGTGGAGTTTGGAGAGGGTATGGTCAAGGCCAAGGCCCTGGATGACCGCTCTGGCTGCGCGGTGCTCCTGAAGCTCCTGGAGGAGGAGCTCCCCATGGACTGCACTTTTGTCTTCACCGCCCAGGAGGAGGTGGGGACCCGGGGCGCCTTCGGCGCGGCCTTCTCGGTCAAGCCCGAGATCGCCCTGGTGCTGGAGACCACCACCGCGGCCGATCTGCCCGGCATGGAGGGGCACCAGAAGGTCTGTGTCCCCGGCGCGGGCGCGGTGATCCCCTTCATGGACAAGGGCTCCATCGCCGACCGGGGGCTCTTCGAGCTGCTGCGCTCCCTGGCGGAGGAGCATCAGATCCCCTGGCAGACCAAACACTGGATCTCCGGCGGGAACGACGCCGCCGCCTTCCAGCGCGCCCGGGAAGGGGTGCGCACGGCCACCGTATCCCTGGCGGTACGGTATCTCCACGCGCCGGCCAGCGTGGCGGCCAAGCGGGATCTGGACGCCATCCTGCATCTGACCCGGCTCTTCATCGGCGCGATCGCCGCGCGCGCATAAACAGGGAGGTACCAAGATGGACATCGTAAAGATCATAGAAACACTCAACGCCTGCCACGCCCCCTCGGGAAATGAGCGGGAGATCGCCCAGGCCATTCAGACCCTCGCCGCCCCCTATGCCGACGACATCTCGGTGGATACGCTGGGCAATGTGATCGTGCACCGGAAGGGGATCGGTCCCAAGGTGATGTTCGCCGCCCACATGGACTCCATCGGCGGGATCGTCACCCACGTGGACGAGAAGGGCTTTGTGCGCTTCGGCGCCATCGGCGGGCTCCACGCCCCCGATCTGGCCGCCACGCCGGTCCGGTTCCAGAACGGGACCCGTGGTGTGCTCTGCGTGCCCGAGAGCGCCGACCCCAAGGAGCTCAAGCTGGACGACCTCTATGTGGACATCGGCGCCTGCGACGAGGCCGAGGCCCGCAGCCAGGTGACGCTGGGAGACACCTTTGTGTATGACACCGCCTCCTTTGTGGCGGGCAAGCGCATGGTGGCCCCTTATATGGACAACCACATCTCCTGCGCCGTCCTGCTCCTGGCGCTGGAGCAGCTCCAGAAGAGCGAAAACGACCTCTATTTCGTCTTTACCGTGCAGGAGGAGGTGGGACTCCGGGGCGCCAAGACGGCGGCCTTCGCCATTGATCCCGCCTATGCCATCGCGGTGGACGTGACCTCCGCCGACGACGAGCTGGGGAGCAAGCACACCGCCACCAGCAAGCTGGGCGCGGGCGCGGCCGTCAAGGTCATGGACCGCTCGGTCCTGTGCCATCCCAGCATGGTCCGGAAGCTCAACGCACTGGCCAAGGAGCAGGGCATTCCGGTCCAGGGCGATATCATCAAGGCCGGCGGCACCGACGCCGGGGCCATCCACCAGAGCCGGGCGGGCGTGTATACCGGCGGGATCTCCATCCCCTGCCGCTACATCCACACCCCCCAGGAGATGGTGGACCTGCGGGATGTGGAGGCCTGCGCCAAGCTGTCCGCGGCCTTTGCCGGGGCGGCCCTGGAGGGCTGAGCCCATCATAGATTCAGATTTCGGATAGGATAGGAAGAGAGAGATGTCTTTACAGATCAGCGAGCGGGTCCGGAGCCTGGCGGCCCGGGCTCAGTCGGAATTGAGAGAACAATTTGACCGGATCGACGCCATTGCGGAGGTCAACACCCAGAAGGTCCTGGCCGCCTTCCAGAAGCACCATGTGGCCGAGAGCTATTTTGCCGGCACCACCGGCTACGGCTACGACGACCTGGGCCGGGACAAGCTGGAGGAGATCTATGCCGATATCTTCGGCACCGAGGACGCCCTGGTGCGCATCGGGTTTGTGAACGGCACCCACGCCATCTCCTGCGCCCTGTTCGGGGCGCTCAAGCCGGGGGATATTCTGGTCTCCGCCGTGGGCGCCCCCTATGACACCCTTCTGGGCGTGATCGGCGTAGTGGACAAGGGCCCCGGCTCTTTGAAGGACTACGGGATCGAGTACCGGCAGGTGGAACTGGTGAACGACGCCCCCGATCCCGAGGGCCTGGCCCGGGCCGTGCAGGACCCCCGGGTCAAAGCGGTGCTCATCCAGCGCTCCAAGGGCTACTCCACCCGCTCCTCCCTCTCGGTGGAGGAGATCGGCGCCCTGTGCGCCGTGGTGCGGGAGCACAATCCCAACGCGGCCATCCTGGTGGACAACTGCTACGGGGAGTTCGTGGAGGAGCAGGAGCCCACCCAGGTGGGCGCCGATCTGGTGGTCGGCTCCCTCATCAAGAACCCCGGCGGGGGTCTTGCCCCCACGGGCGGATACCTGGCCGGGCGGAAGGATCTGATCGAGGCGGCCTCCATGCGCCTCACCGTCCCCGGCATCGGCCGGGAGTGCGGCTCCACCCTGGGACAAAACCGCGCCCTCTACCAGGGCCTCTTCCTGGCCCCCCACACGGTGGCCCAGGCGGTCAAGACGGCGGTCTTCGCCGCCAAAATGATGGAGCTTCTGGGCTACGCCACCGAGCCCACCTCCGACATGGTGCGCCATGACATCATCCAGATGATCCACTTCGGCACCCCCGAGCCCCTCAAGCAGTTCTGCAAGGGCATCCAGTTCGGCGCGCCGGTGGACTCCTACGTGACTCCGGAGCCATGGGACATGCCGGGCTATGACTGCCCCGTCATCATGGCGGCCGGCGCCTTCATCCAGGGCGCCTCCATTGAGCTCTCCTGCGACGCGCCCATGCGCGCCCCCTACACCGCCTATCTCCAGGGCGGCCTGACCTACGAGTCGGGCAAGCTGGGCGTCATGCTGGCGGTGGAGGAGCTGCTGCGGAGCGAGTAATCGGCCAAGCCGGCGGCGGCATATACTCCCTCAAGTGAGGTGAGTCTATACCATGCGGCGATGGATGCGACATATCTGGCTGCGCCGGCCCGCCCGGCCCGGCCGCTCCGTTCCCCGCAGGGGAGGGAAGGGCCTGCCCGCCCTGATCGGGGTGGGGCTGGCCCTTCTGCTGATTCTTCCGCTGGACGCGCTGCTCTCCCAATCGGTGCTCGCCCTGGCCTCCGCTCAGGTCCAGGCCCTTCTCTCGGAGGAGGTGAACGCCGCGGTGGCCCACCATCTGGAGGAGTACCCCCTCTCCTATGAGAACCTGGTCTCCCTTCAGGTGGGGGAGGACGGCACGGTCCAGACGCTCACGTCGGACCCCTTTGCCCTCAATCAGCTCCGCGCCCAGCTGGTGGAGGAGGTCAGCCGCCGTCTGCACGCCATGGAGCCCATGACGGTGTCCCTTCCCCTGGGCAATCTGACCGGCGTTTCCGTGCTGGGCGGGTACGGTCCCTCCATCCAGGTGCAGCTCCTGTCGGTCTCGGTGGCCGGGGCGGAGCTGCGCAACGAGTTCTCCGAGGCCGGGATCAACCAGACCCTCCACCGGATCTGGTTCGATGTGACGGCCAGCGCCACCCTCGTCCTGCCGGGGCACAGCCTGGACATCCAGACCAAGGTCCCGGTCTGTGTGGCCGAGACCATTCTGGTGGGGCAGGTCCCCCAGACCTATGTGCACATCTCCGGCGGGACGGAGAACCCCTGAGGGGGGTACACGGGCACACCCAGTACAACAACCATCTGAAACATTCCAACGGGAGGTCCCTTATGGACGCAAAACAGGAAATACAGCAGCTGCGCCAGGAATTGGAACAGGCCAACTATGAATACTATGTACTGGACTGCCCCAGTATGAGCGACTACGACTTTGACCACAAGCTCCGCCGTCTGGAGGAGCTGGAGGCGGCCCACCCGGAGTACGCCGACCCCAGCTCGCCCACCCAGCGGGTAGGCGGGACCGTGGCCGACGGCTTTTCGCCCGTGGTCCATCCGGTTCCGCTGGAGAGCCTCCAGGACGTCTTCGACGGGGAGGAGGTAGCCGACTTCACCGTGCGGGTGCAGGAGGGCCTGGGCGCGGACCAGGTGGTCTACGATGTGGAGCCCAAGGTGGACGGCCTCTCGGTGGCCCTGGAGTACCGGGACGGCGTCTTTGTCCGGGGGGCCACCCGGGGCGACGGCCAGGTGGGGGAGGACGTCACCGAGAACCTGCGCACCATCCGCTCCATCCCCATGGTGCTGCCCGAAAAGCTTCCCAGCCTCATCGTGCGTGGGGAGGTGTATATGCCCAAGCAGGTCTTTGAGCAGCTCAATGCCGCGCTGGAGATCCAGGGGAAGCCCCTCTTCGCCAATCCCCGCAACGCCGCGGCCGGCTCTCTCCGGCAGCACGATCCCCGGATCGTGGCCGAGCGCCGTCTGGACATCCAGGTCTTCAACATCCAGCGGGCGGAGGGGAAGACCTTCTCCACCCACACCGAGACCCTGGACTACCTGAGGGAGCAGCACTTCAAGGTCATCCCCTATCGCCTGTGTACCGGCATCGACGAGATCCGGCAGGAGATCGACCGCATGGGGGAGGAGCGGGAGGACTACCCCTTTGAGATCGACGGCGCGGTCATCAAGCTCAACGATCTCGCAGACCGCACCATCCTGGGCAGTACCGCCAAGTTCCCCCGCTGGGCGGCGGCCTACAAGTACCCGCCGGAGCAGAAGCCATCCCGGATCGTGGACATCGTGGTCCAGGTTGGCCGGACGGGGGTGCTCACCCCCAAGGCGGTCATCGAGCCGGTGCGCCTGGCCGGGACCACGGTCACCAACGCCACGCTGCACAATCAGGACTTTATCTCCGAGAAGGACATCCGCATCGGGGACACGGTCCTGGTCCAGAAGGCGGGGGAGATCATCCCCGAGATCGTCCGGGTCCTGCCCGAGCTGCGCCCGGAGGGGACGCAGGCTTATCATCTGCCCTCGGTCTGTCCGGTCTGCGGGGCCCCTGTGGTCCGGGATGAGGACGGCGCCCACATCCGCTGTACCGGCGCGGAGTGCCCGGCCCAGCTGCTGCGGCATCTGGTGCACTTTGCAAGCCGGGACGCCATGGACATCGAGGGTCTGGGCCCCGCGGTGGTGGAGGCGCTGGTGAAGGCCGAGCTGGTCAAGTCCCCGGCCGACCTCTACCGTCTGGAGGTAGAGCAGGTGGCCGCTCTGGAGCGGATGGGACAGAAGAGCGCGGAAAACCTGATTTCCGCCCTGGAGGCCTCCAAGGAGCGGGACCTCTCCCGGCTCCTCTTCGCCTTCGGCATCCGGCAGGTGGGGCAGAAGGCGGGCAAGGTGCTCTCGGCCCACTTCCGCACCCTGGACGCGCTGATGGCGGCCACCATCGAGGAGCTGACTGCCATCCCCGACATCGGGGAGATCACCGCCCGGAACATCGTCTCCTGGTTCGAGAGTCCCCAGAGCCGCCATCTGATCGAGTCGCTCCGCGCGGCGGGCGTCAATTTGGAGAGCCGGGAGGCCCCCGCCGGCGATCAGCTCGCGGGCAAGACCTTTGTCCTCACCGGCACGCTGGAGCACTTCACCCGGGACGAGGCCAAGGCGCGCATCGAGGCCCTGGGCGGAAAGGTCTCCGGCTCGGTCTCCAAAAAGACCACCTATGTGGTGGCGGGGGAGGCGGCCGGCTCCAAGCTGCGCAAGGCCAATGAGCTGGGCATCCCCGTGCTGACCGAAGAAGATCTGATCGGACTGTTGGAATCCTGATCACAAGAAATCCGGCGGCCTCTGCATCACCATGGCAGAGGCCGCCGGAATTTTTATTTTTGTCCCTTTGCTCCGTCCGGAACCGAAAAGAGAGCGGGAACCCGTCCATTTTCGCAAAGGGACCCGCTGTGGAGCGGGGAGCCCCTCCCCGCAAGGCGTTCCTGACCGGGGGAGGGGCGCATAGGATGGTCCGGAGACGCAGAAGTCCCCCCGCACCTGTCTCCAATCCATCTGAGGAGGAATCACACTTGTATCCAGATACCAACTCCCGCGCCCCGGGCAGCCGCATGGAGCAGGCACCCGGAGCGGAGAATGACCGCTGCTCCGACGGCTGCGGCCCGCTTCCCGAATGTGCGCCGCTGGCGGTCCCCTATGTGGCCTTCCAGCAGACCGACTCCAAGCGCTACAACCGGCAGGAGGCCCTCAACAACGGAACCCTCTTCCCGGGGCTGAATCTCCCTTTCCACCTGAAGCCGGAAGCGGCCGACGTGGTGAACGGCCCCCTGGCTGAGCTCCAGGCCCTGGAATTCGTCCTGGTGGAGCTGGGGCAGTACCTGGACACCCACCAGAGCGACCAGGAGGCCTTTGCCCTCTATCAGCAGTATGCCGCCATGGAGGAGGAGGGCCGCAGACAGTATGAGGCCCTCCACGGACCCCTTCGCCAGACCGCCACGGCCTCCAGCGAGAACTGGACCCAGTGGCTGAAAGATCCCTGGCCCTGGAACCTTGCGGAAGGAGGGAAGCGCTGATGTTCGTCTATGAGAAAAAGCTGCAATATCCCATCAAGATCGAAAACCCCAACCCGCAGCTGGCCTCCTTTATTATCAGTCAGTACGGCGGATCATACAACAATAGACTATTATTCAAGCTAAAAAAATACGATAGTAGATCTGGATGCAGTTGGACGCCTTATCGAACACGCATTTCTCCACCGCGTCATGGACCGCCTTCTTCTTGGCGTCCAGCGTGGACTTGGGATCGGTCAGGACCGCGATGCACTGCTGGATGTTCTTCCGCAGAATTGCCTCCGCTTTTTGGGGGTCTTCCGGCCGGTCCAATTCTTCCAAACGCTTGGAAATATGGGTGGCCTGTTCCTCCAGCGCGGCCTTGGCGGCGCCGTAGCTGGACAGATCCTCCACGCCGGCAAGGTAGGCCTCCCGCAGGCGGGCCAGCTTGGCGGTGAGCTGCTTCTGCTGTTCCTGGAGCATGGCGGCCTCGTCGATCTGCTCCGGCCGGGACCGGACAATGGAATAGGACAGGGGAGCGGCCCCTTCCGCGTCGTACCGCATCCGGGAGAGGATCATGCCCTTCAGCTTTTCGTCTGAGATGTGCTGAGAGGTCTTGCAGCCGCCCCGGACATAGTTGTTGCACTTCCAATAATGGGGCTTGGAGAAAATGAGCGTGGTGCCGCAGGAGGCGCATCGGACCAGCCCGGTCACCCAGTCCCGGTTCTCGGACAGGGGCCGGCCGTGGTATTTGTGCTGCGCTTTGACCTGGGCCATCCGGGCCTGCACGGCGTCCCACAGCTCCTGTGAGATGAGCGGCTCGTGCTGGGCGTCCGAGAGGATGATGTTCTCGTTGGTAAAATCCCGGCGGGTCCGTCCGGTGGGATTCCACCGCAGCTTTCCGATGTAGGCCGGGTTGCGGAGGATGTACTCCACCGTGCGGTTCTCGAAACGGCCGCCCCGGTGGGTTTTGGCCCCCAGGGAATTGAGCCACTTGGCCAGGGGGAACAGGCCCTCTCCATCCCGGAAGCGCTGGAAGATCGACTGCACCAGCGCGGCCTCCTCGGGGACCGGGACCAGGACATTGTGCTCCACCCGGTAACCGAAGGGGGGCGTACTCTGGAGCCCGCCCCGGCGGGCCTTCTCCGTCATGCCGCGCTTGACCTCCTCGGCCAGATTGATGGAATAATACTCATCCATGGCCTCGATGATGGCCTCCATGAGGATGCTGGTCTTGTCGTCGGTGAGGGGTTCGCTGATGGAGATGACCTCGATGCCCAGCTGCCGGCGGAGCATGGACTTGTAGACGATGCTGTCCTCCCGGTTGCGGGCGAAGCGGGAGAACTTCCAGAGGAGCACCGCGTCAAAGGGCTTGGGTTTGGTCTTGGCCAGGCCGATCATCTGCTGAAAGGCCTGGCGCTTGCCTGTGTGCTTGCCGCTGATGCCCTCGTCCAGAAAGACAAATTCGTTGGGGATGATATAGCCGTGGACCGCGGCATATTTCCGGATCTCGACCAGCTGGGCGTCCGGGGAGTATTCGGCCTGGTCCTCCGTGGAGACCCGGATATAGGCCGCGGCGATCTGATAGTTCCGGCCGCTCATACCCCCGCCTCCGGAAAGACCTTGGACAAGTCGATAAAGCAGCCGTCCAGCACGTGGACCTTCAGCACATCCCCGGGGGTGCCCAGATCCTTGGCGGTGTAGTGGCCGCTTTCCAGCACGAAGGACTGGATGCTCCGGGCGGAGGGGTCCACGATCCAGTATTCCCGCACGCCGGCGCGCTGGTACAGGTTGTACTTGGTCAGGCGGTCGTGCCGCAGGCTGGAGGGGGAGAGGATCTCTATGATCAGATCGGGCGCGCCCTTGCAGCCCACCTCATCCAGCTTGTCGCGGTCGCAGACCACGGAGATGTCGGGCTCGACCAGAGTGCGGACATCCTCCGGCCGGTCGCCGGGTCGCTCAAAGATGCGCACGGCAAAGGGGGCCGGATAGACCCGGCACTGCTTGCCTTCCAGGTAGTTGGCCAGCTGCCGGGTGAGCTCGGTCAGGATCTCCTGGTGGGCCCGACTGGGCGGCGCCATCATCACCGGCGCGCCATCGATGAGCTCGACACGGTCCGGCTCCTCCCAGCTCAGTACATCGGCCAGAGTATAATGAGATTCTTTGGGGAGCGGCATAGTAAGACCTCCTCTTTCATATACGATATGGGAAAAGGGCAGATATATTCTTTCCGCGAATAGACCTGCCCTTCTATTTAAGAAACGTACAATTACTATTTTTCGTCTGGACACTTCTCTTGATATATTGTCCAGCACTCGAGTATTTTTTCGTCGCTATATTCAACGATTGAGGTTTCACTTGTAAGGGTTTCAATGCTTAAATTAACGATTACGGGCTCTTCGCCCTCTTCCCAATAGGTTCGAATATTTCCAAGCACCATCTCACCAGACGGAAGGGTTGCAGTATACGAGTAATAACCGCCGAGCGCCATTTCCTCATATTCTTCTTTCGTATACTGGTCTTTAAAGTGTGTATAACCAATCCAATCAGCGGTAGCCTGCTGAGGGAAGTATCCTTGGCTCTTTAGGTAGCCATCCATATACTCAACGATTTTTTCGCTCTTTGCACTTTGCGCATTGTCAATACTTTCATAAGTTTGCATACTGGTTGGTGCAATTATCGCATAGAACACACCCACAACAACACAAAATGCAATAATGATTTTTAAAATACCGCCATTTTTGGAATTTTTGCGACGCACAACTTTCCTGCTATGGCCCAAGTTACTCGAAACAGGTGACGGTTCGGGAGTAGGATTCATGCTCTCTCCCAATTTCTGAATAGCTGTTCCGCATTCCGGGCAAAACTTCGCATTACCTGCGTCCTTTCCGCACTTAGGACAAAACATAGTGATACATCCTCTCTCCAAAATTAATTGACAGAATACGAACTGATGTTCTATAATGAAACAAGAATCATTTCGCATTGCGGAAAAAAGGGGAGGGGCTGTCCATATGACGCCAAAAGATGAGTTGATGCAATCTATCGTTCGCCTGCTCCAATATGCTGACGAAAGCAAGCTCAAAAACATCTATTATTTTGTCCTCGGCATCATCAAATAGCACATACCTCCAGACCGGTCCATTATGGGCCGGTCTTTTCTTTTTGCAAAGTATCCATGAACTTCATGGTAATACTTTCGAGGGCTTCCCACTCGTGCTCATCGAGCTGTGTGAGCACAGAAATAAGTGTCTGCCGGAAATCAGGTTTGCTGGAGCTGAGCACATCGCCCATAAAGGCGGCAATCTCATCGCTCCGGGTCATCTCCACATACATAGGGCCATCGCCGGTGCGGAGCCAGTGCTCAGAGACATTAAATTCTCTGCAAATATCAGCGATCGTGCGGTCACTGGGAGTTTTTGTGCCGTTGCAAAGATTAGAAATAAAAGACTGAGATACATTAATTCTCTCGGCAAAAGCGGTTT
This sequence comes from Clostridium sp. J1101437_171009_A5, assembly GCF_015547905.1. NCBI lineage: Bacteria > Bacillati > Bacillota > Clostridia > Eubacteriales > Clostridiaceae > Clostridium > Clostridium sp. J1101437_171009_A5. The sequence continues at coordinate 244,820 of NZ_JADMVY010000002.1, read as the reverse complement.
TGGTCAATCCACTTTTATCTACGCACATCGCTATTCTCCTATTTATATCAGCCGTGTTACTCACCTCCCATCTAGAACCTATTTAATCACAAAAAAAGAATGGTGTCAACGAAAAACATTTCTGAGAAATAAAAAGATATTGACAACGTTTCTAAGATATGATAGTTTATATCCAGGAAACGGAGGTGAACCAGATGACCGAAAAAGAGCGCAAGATCATGCAGACCATCTCGGAAGCCGTCAAGACACTGAATGAGGAGCAGCAGGAGCGCTATCTTCTCGTTGTGCAGGGCGCAGCCGCTATGGCAGTCGCCATGCGCTCAGCCAGCTAAAACCCCCGCCCCGTGCGGCAACACGGAGCGGGAGCAGAAAAGGGGGTGACGCAAGTGGAAAGATTGTGTGAGGACAGAATTGCCAAATCTCTGGCCTCCATAGTGGACAGTACAGAGCGGATAGCTGCGGCGCTGGAAAAACTATCACCTCCCGGTGGACAAGACCGGGAGGCGATTGAGGAAATCGTAGATAAGCGAGTTAAAGAGATGTTTTCTGATTTTCCAATTTCATCTTCTCATACTCGCGCATGGTAGTGATGACAGCAGTAACCGCCATCTGAGCAATAGCTTCCTGGAGTTCTGGGTATGGGCCATCGAATGAACCTTTTAAGTTTTCGCGGACCCGCTTTTCAAGTTCAAGGCATTGCTCTTTTGTAAGTTCAAGCATAGTTTTAGTTTCACCCCCTTTCCGCCTTAGTTTATCACGGCAAAAGGGGAGAGACAAGTCCGACAACGCCAGCTAAAACCCCCGCCCAGAAGGGCGGAGTAGGAGAGGAGGAAACCCAGATGGAAGAGACTGTCCATATCCGGGAGATCAGGACCAGCAGGATGCACCCGGACCACATCAAGGTGGAAGTGAGCGGGAGAGTCACGCCGGAGGAGCTGGCCAGCATCATGGCCATGCTGCGGCGGGCGGCGCGCATCCGGAAGCAGGAGGGAACAGCGCCGCTGTCCTATGAGATCGTAAAAAGCCCCCGCCCACAGTGAGCGGGCGGGGGAAAGGGTCAGGGAGAAGCGGCGTCGATGTCATCATAGACAATACCTTCGTAGGGAGCATCGTCAGTAAACGCTTCAAAGGAAAGGCTTGGGGGAAGGGCATTTTCCCCTGTGCCGTCGGCGTCCAGGATCGAGACCGTGACCCAGTCCATTTTGTCGTCCAGCATCTGTTTGGCGATCTCGTAAAGCTCCTTCACGGAAATCGTGATTTCGTCCATATGCACACCTCCTTTCTGTACCTATATCCTATCACGTCGGGAGCGGCACCACAAGAAGGGAGACCTGTATGAAAGTAGAAAAAATTGACAGAGCGTGGAGGGAGTCTGGAATGACCATCACGGCGCAGAAAGAGGATGAACCGAAGGCCAGCTAAAACCCCGCCCCGTGCGGCAACACGGAGCGGGGTACAGAAGGGGGGTGAGGGAGATGGATCAGACGCAGATAAAAGAAATCCTCGGCAAGCAGCAGGAACTGCTGGCCGAGGTTTCTGAAAGCAAGCCGAGTAATCTGCCGGAATTGTCGGTGGCTATGTGTGAGATAGCCGACCGGCTTGAGGAGGTACAGGACCCGATCAGTCGTTCGGGATACTTTGAGAGTGGGATGCTTGAGGCTTCGGCAAAATCGGAGCTGGGAAAAGAACTGGATGAGGCGATTGGCCCCGATGAGTTTAAGGCGCTCGGAGAAGATTTGGCTCTTGTGATTGCAAAGCACAAGTTGACAAGAAATCCAAAAATCTGTGAAAAGGTGTTCCGCTATATGTCCTTTGTGATTCTAGGATGGAACTCTTTATGTGGCAACTCAGAGCGGAGTTCCGAAAGGGGATGATAACGGTGGAGCGTGACCCTCTGTATGGCTGGCGCGGACTGTTCTGGTTTGCGGTTGGCTGTCTGGTCGGTCTTGTCATCGTGAAAGCCACGATAGTATAAGGCCACCGACAACCGTCACCAGGACGCCGGAAACAAAGCCGGAAATCCGCTCTTTCCAGCGTTCGCGTTTGGAGAGGATGCGCACGGTTTTCCATCGCTTGACCTCTATCCGGCCCAAATCGGTAGCCACAAGGTTATCAACCGGTGGGTCGGTGTAGTCTGACCCAGGAGGAAAGAACGGGGCAAGGTTGGATTTGTGCTCCTTTATGAGCTGGTTTTCCAGCAGAAAGTCCACGGTTTTCAAAATCTCAAAGCCGTGTTTCGACACCAGTTCTTCCCGAGACCATCCATCTTTGCAATCGGCGATATCAGCTAAAACCAACATATCAAATTCCGGTATATTCATCGCAGAGCCTCCTTTTGAAGCGATTCTATCAAACCAAGACGGATCTTGCAATAGAGGAGCATCCGGACCGACAAAAACGCCCCGCCCCGTGCGGCAACACGGAGCGGGGCATGGGTGGAACGGGAAAATCAGGCCCTGTTTCCACCCTCATTATGACGAACCAGAGCGCCGCTGTCAAGGCCAGAATAGGACGGGCTGGAGGCGGCATAGCGTGAAGATGAGGTGATACTATGGTAGTTCTGACCACGCCGGAGGGCTGGACCTTCAACTCTCAGGCATTTGTCAACATCAAGGGCCGGTATTACGACATGGACGAACTCAACCAGGAGCAGAAGCGCTGGGTCAGTACCATGATCAACGTCCAGGGCCTCAACGCGGCCTTTGCCGGAGAGCGGGTATACCGCCCGGCCGAGCCGCTTCCCCCGCTGGAGGAGGTTTTCCCGGAATTTGCCGCAGAGCCTACTACATAAGAAGGAGAGAAACACCATGTACAGTAAGACAACCAAGGCCATCGTGGCCGACCTGATGGACCTGTCCCTGGAGCACGGCCCCATGGAGCTGGCCGTCACCGAGGAGACCGAGGACGGGGATTTTATCCCCAGCATCCTCCTGCACACCGCGCCGGATGCGGTGATCCGATCCCTGGCCATGGATATGCGGGTGGCGGATCTGCGTCTGGAGGACGGAGGACTCATCGTCCTACCCGCTCCGGACTGCCTAGGAGGTGAGGAGGATGTTTGAGCCCTGCATCCTGGACACCGAGTGGAGCGTCATCCAGCGGGACGCAGCTGCCGAGCGGGAGCGGCGGGAAGCTGCGGGGAAGTACCGCAGCCGCAACCGGCAGCGCCGCCGGGCCGCCCGCCTGCGCCGGAAGGTGTATGCCTGTATTGGGGGGCTGCTGCTCCTGACCGTCCTGGCCACCATGGGACTTTATGTGTGGAGGTGATGGAGGTGGCCGCAAAAGAGCGACTCTATAACTATGAGGTGAGCCACCCGGAGTTCGGCGTGGTCACTGTCCAGACCATCGGGCCGGACTCGGCCACGTTGCTGGCCGCCGAGAGGTGGGGCCAGAAGGAGAACTGGAAGTACATCGTGGGCGGCATGAGCGTCCGGAAATGCGGCCGGGCCCTGGAGCCCACCTGCCGCCGGTGCGGAAAGCGCACCGCGGAGCCGGGTCTGTGCCGGGACTGCCGGGCGGCGGAGGAGTTTACCCGCCGCCAGATGGCGGATATCCAGACCAGGGACCGCCGTGCGGGGATGCGGCGATGAGGACAAAAACAGCCCCCTGCGTTCGGTGCGGTCAAACACAACGCAGGGGGCGGCAGAGACCAGCAGCGCAGACGCCGCCGGATACACCTATCCTATCACAGAGGTGTCCGGCGGCGCAACCATATTTCCTGGAAAGGACGTGGAAGCGATGAAATTGTTTTCCTCAAAGCAGGGGAAGGGCGTCTGGATCGGCGGCGGCGCCACAAGGCCGTGGGACGGCGCACCCTCTGAGGGCCCCGTGGAGCGGGAGCGTCACCACTATGCGCCGCCGGACAAGCGGTGCTTTGACTGCAAGGTGCCCGGCGGGTGCGATAAGCGGCATCCCCTGTGCGCCCTCAAGCAGAAGAGCCGGGAGAGCGCGCAGGAGCGGCGGGAGACCTTCCTGCGGCTCTACGCCGAGGGAAAGAGCGACGGACAGATTTCCCGGGAAATGGGGCTCTCCCGCTCAACCATCGCCGGCCGCCGGAAGCGCCTGGGCCTGGAGCCCAACGGGAAAAAGAAAGGAATGGTGTGATATGGACAGGATTGATGAGGCTGTGCGGAAAATCGCAGAGGAGAAGACACGATTCAAGGGCGGAAGAAAAGAACAAGCCGTCAAGGATGAGGTCGCGGAGGCCCTGACGAGATTTGTCAGACAGGATGCGGAGTTTGCCCAGGCCGTGGTCCAGGCAGACGGAACGCTGAGCGATTGCTGCGCCGCAGCCATGAAAGGAGTCGGAACCTGTATCAGCGATCTGAAGCTCTATCAGAAAGCCGTGCAGTTCTATTTCCCGGGTGCAGATATCCGCTGCCAGATGACGATCGATCTGTGCGCATCTGTACGCGGGGATGCGGAGCCAAATCCCGTACCAGTGCAAATGGACAAGCCTCCCCGTAAGACCGGCGTGCTTCTAGACCTGACCGATTTTCTGTAAGGAGGCGCAGGAGTATGGGCAAGGAATATCCGAACGGATTCCCGGTCGTGACGGGGGAGGACATCAAACGACTCAATGCGCTCTTCCAACCCTATGTTTTTTACAGAACAGGCCGGAATGGAGATCGTAGCTGTACCTGCACACACTGCGGAGAGCGGTACATTATCGAGTCACTTCCACGTCTCATGACACCGGAATGGCAGAGCTTTATGGGGACGCGGCACAACGGGGCAGTGAACTGTCCCAAGTGCGGCGCACGGGCAATTTTAAAAAATATTGGTATCGCAAAAAGCAGAAAGAATCTGGTGGAGTGGTGTAAGGCGATCCTATTCCACACAGACAGCGAAACCGTATGGGCCGAGGCGGCCTATGTGCGGAAGGACTACCGGGATGGGCTGTGCCCGGAACTGGAGGTCATGCCGAAAATGTGTTATCGCTTCACGCCCGGAAAAGCACAACAGTGGAAGATCCAGCATGATTGGACCGGGTTGGGACTATCACCGGGCGGAAAAGTCCTGGATGAGAGTTGGATCGAGACCCGGAGTATTTATGAGCCGTTTCCGGATGGATACGGGTATTGGGCCTATATGGCCGGAGGATATCATGCGGTGGGCCTGGATCGCCTGAAGGATTCCTTTCTCCGATATTGCGGATACGAGCAGTTTGAGCGGGAAGGGCACAAGGTATGGATGGACGGCTACATACACACGGCGCTCATGCGCTATCTGGGGGCCGCGACGCGTCGTCCCCAACTGGAAATGATGGTCAAGATGGGGTTCCGAGAGGCTGTGCTGGATCTGGTGATCCGAAAGAGAAGCGGAAAAGGCATCGACTGGACACAGACAGACCCAAGAAAGGGATTTGGACTGGATAAGGCAGAGCTGAAAGAGTTTCAGGCGGTAGAAGGACGGCTGGAGCTGCTCCGACTTTATAAAAGTCTGCGCACCGCCGGAAAAGAATGTACCTTCCGGCAGCTGGAGGATCTGCGCCTGTGTGTCGGAAGTGCAGAGCTAGGAAAGCTCATCCGTTGGTGTATCCGTCTGGATCTGAACGTGGGACAGGCTGTGAACTATTTGAAAAAGCAAGATGCAGACTGGCAGCGGCGTGGAGCCATTGCGGTATGGGAGGAGTGGCGGGACTACCTGGAGGCCGCAGAGTTCCTTCGTTATGACCTGACCGTACACAATGTACAGCGCCCGAAGTCTCTGAAGGATGCCCACGACAGGGCAACCGAGGCAAGAGGCATCCTGGAAGCAAAGCAGGCAAACAAAGAAGCCCGGGGCCTGGTAAAGCGCTTGATGCAGAAGTACCGATTTGAGTATGCGGGCTATCTGATCCGGCCTCCATACTCCGTCAGTGAGATCGTGGAAGAGGGGAAGGCACTCCAACACTGTGTAGGAGGCTATGCCGCCCGCCATGCGCAGGGGAAGCTTACGATCCTCTTTCTGCGTGATAAGCGTCATCCAATGAGGCCTCTTGTTACCATCGAGATGCACGGGAACCATTTGCAGCAGATCCATGGATACCGCAACGAACGGGAAAGCTGCCCGGAGAATCCGGAGCAGGAGGATCCAAAGGTAAGATATGCTGCGATCCTGGACCCGTGGCTCTCATGGGTAAAAAACGGAAGTAAACGCGACAAGGGCGGCGCGCCCATCCTGCCCGCCGGTGCGGCTGCGCCCGCGGATCAGATCGCATAGGAGGATATACGATGGAAGATCGTGATTTTGAGGCCCGCTGCCTGGCGGCGGATGCCGGGATGGCCCTGGAGCCGGCGCCCGAGCGGACAGTGGAACTGGTCACCGTGGAGATCAAGGCCCTCCACAAGCAGGCACAGCAGATGGCGCTTGGATATGCCATCGAGATCGGACGGAGGCTGGTGGAGGTCAAGGCCATGCTGCCCCATGGGCAGTGGGGGGACTACCTGCGGGACCGACTGGGATACAAGTCCAGCACCGCGAACAATTTCATGCGGATCTTTGAGGCCTACGGGGCGGAGCAGCAATCCCTCTTCGGACCGGTAGCAAAATCCCAAGCGCTTGGCAATTTGAGCTACACCAAGGCCCTGGCCCTGCTGGTTTTACCGGATGAGGAGCGTGAGAGTTTTCTTTCTGAAAACGACGTGGAGGGCATGTCCACCCGGGAGCTCCAGACGGCCCTCAAGGAGCTGGCTCAGGCCCGGGAGGATGTGCAGGCCGCAGAGGCTGCCCGGAAGAAATCCGAGGAGGACATCCGCCTGGCCAACGAGCGGCTTTCCGGAATGGGCCGTGAGGTGGGGGCTGCTCGGGAGGCCCAGCGCACCGCGGAGAACCAGGCGGAGGGATACCGCCTAAAGCTGGAAGAGCAGCGCAGAAAGACCGAAGAGGCGGCGGCCTCCGCCGGCGAGGAGGTCAGCCGCCTGCGTGCGGAGCTGGAGGAGCTGCGTGCCAGCCCGGTAGATGTGGCCGTGGAGAAGGTGGTGGATGAGGATGCTGTCCGTGCCGCCGCGGAGCAGGCCAGGGCAGAAGCCGAGCGGGAGCTGGAGGAGCGCATCCGCAAAGCGGAGGCGGAAAAAGACCGGGCCCGGGAGAAGGCCGCCAAGGCCAAGGGCGCGCTGGAAGCGTTGAAACAGCGGCAGGAGAAGGAGCTGGAAGAGGCCCGCGCCGCCCGGGAGCGGGCCGAGGAGCAGCTGGCCCAGGCGAAAAAGCAGATCCAGGTGGCCAGCAGCGGGGAAGTGGCATCCTTCCAGGTCTACTTCCGACAGGCACAGCAGATGGCAGAGGAGATGTGGGAGATCATCCGCTCCATGCGTGGCAACGGACAGGCGGAGACCGCCGACAAGCTCGCCCGCGCCATGGAGGCTCTGGCCGACAAGCTGCGTGAGGAGCCGAAGCCGGAGGACACGCATGAATGAGCGGATATGGGAGCGTGTCTCCCTGGCGTTCCGGAGCTGCGCGCCAATCGAAGAGAGGTTGGTTTTTCTGGGCGGCGTGGAGCTTTTCATCCAGGTATGCCGTGCGCCGGCCGTCTGGAAGCCGGCGGCGATGGTGATCCAGATGCGCCTGGAAGAACCGGGGATGACACAGACCCAGACGTTCAGTTCTCTGGAGCAGGCCAGGGACACCCTGGAGAAATGGAGGAATCGCATATGAGTCAAAGACAGTGCAAGCGCGCCAGAAAGGCGCTGAAAGAGCTGGAACAGAGGGACCGGGAGCTGTGGGAGTTTTTTGTGTACCTGTGCCGCCGTCCGGCTCCGTGGCGGATCGCCGCATACCTCAGATGGAGGATGGAGGGAAAACGAACATGGGAGATCTGAACCGAAAAGAGGAGGCCATCCGCTGGCTGACCCAGGAGCTTCGGTCGCTGCGACTTGCACCGGACATCAACGGATGCGATATGCAGCCTCATTGGCAGGAGCAGATCGACATCCTGGAGATCTGCCTGGAGGCGGTGCGGGCCTGCCATATCGGTGAAGCCACCGATATGGTTCCATTGCCACTGGAACAGCTGATGGGGATGGAGAAGCCAACTCCTGTGTGGGCCGAAGTCGAAAATAAAACGATTGAAGGATGGGGCGGATACTGGTGCCTTTGTGTTCGCGGACATATTCTGACACCTAGCCTTATCTCGATGTATGCAGAAAAAATGGAAGGAGTAAAGTTCTACTCACACCATCCAGCCCACATCGACCGGGAGGCGTGGGTGAGCGTCGAGGATAGACTTCCGGAAGATAATAAAGATGGAGAAGCTGTGCTGGTAATCGTTTCTGGGAAGCCACATGAAAATATAACCTTACATAGAGCGATCATGACGGCTGGTTATTTCCAAGGTGAGGGGTGGGTAGTAAATGAATATCCGGAATGGGAAAGCCCGGAAGTAACTTATTGGATGCCGCTGCCGGAGCCACCAGGAAGCTGCCCGCTGGAGGGAGAGGAGGAAAGCTGATGGATCGGTTTTTCTGTTTTGGGAAAAAGGATTTTTGTGAATTAGATACATGTGCCAAGTGTGAGTACGAAGACGGAGATGGAGGTTTGACAGAAAGTCAAATGAAGTCTGTCATATCGAAATTGATTGGAGAAGAATACGACATTGACCGTCTGCGGAATATGGTGGAGGACAGTAAGTGGATAAGTGTAGAGGAACGTTTGCCACCTGAGCGCGACAGCATATTTAAAAAGCTGATTGGTCTGGAAAAGTGGCGTGAAGGTATTGAAGGTCTGTGTCAAAGAGAGTCTGACTATGTAATTGTCTCTGTTCGATTCAGTGACGGAACGGAAAAGACTGGACGAGCGCGCACAGAAGATGGCCATTGGGTCGAACTCCCCACAATTGGCTGCCCAGTGGTGACCCATTGGAGACCATTCCCAAAGCCTTGTAATGGAGGAAAATGACATGACGCTGGACACGATGGACGGCTTGCTCCAGGCACTCAGACAGCTGCGCGATCATCCGAAAGGCCATGGAACGGCTTTCGGGGATGACATGTCCGTGACCAAACAAAAAGCCGCCCCCTGATGGGGCGGCAGAGATCACGGATCCCGGGAGAAGGTGGCCCACAGGGCCCAGAGGAACATGAGGAGCGAACACACGCCCAGCGCTCTGGACGAGAGATCATCCAGCATCGTACCGGCAAGGAGGCATACGATCAGCAGGAAGGCCGCGATGAACCAGATGATCCCGAGACAATTCAGGCTGTTCTCCCGAAAACGGGCGGTGGGGGAGGAGGACCGCTCGATCTGCTCGTCCAGCTCCCGCAGGCGGGCCTTCTTCTCCTCCAGCTGCTCCTCCAGATGGTTAAGAAAGGCGCGGCAGGGAGAATCGTGCGCCATCGCACGGACGGGCGCCATATCGGGACCGAGGGTGATGGAGGTCAGGCTGATGATTTGCTGGCGCAGCCTGGCGCGTTCCGCCTCCAGTTCCATCCGTGTCATAGCGATCTCCCCCTTTCTTATCTGCATCATAACAAAAATTGCAGAGAAGTCAAGGATGGTAATTATTTTGATAATCCAGAAAAAGGAAATTACGGAACAGCCCGGAGAGGGGGACAAGCCCTCTCCGGGCATCCGACTCTGTGATGACGCCCCGGGCACTCGCCGGGGGCGCGGTCAGAGAGCCGGCACTCTTTATATATAAGGATACGCGCGTTCTTATGCGGGGCCCTTAGACCGCTAATTATCGCACCAGAGCCACAGAAGAAAGAACAGAGAGCGGAGCAGGAGGAAAGGCAGTGAAGCAGCTCATGCGGTACAAAATCATATCCGGCCGGGTGGTGGAAAAACGGGATGTGCTCATGGAGGTCACCAGGACCCGCAAGCCAAGGGGAGGCCGCAAGGGAAAATCGACCATCAAGCAGGTAGAGCGGAACGAGCGGGAGAGCGTGCTTGCCCTGGCCCGGTTTCTGAATTGCAACTACCGGGGCGGGGATCTCTTCCTCACGCTGAAATATTCCGACGGACGTCTCCCGGCGGATCGGGCGGAGGCAAAGCGCATCGCCAAGAACTTCATCCGACGTCTGGCCAGGGCCTACCGGAAGAAGCACGGCAAGACGCTGATCTGGGCGCTGGTCACAGCAGACCGCTCCTCAAAGACAGGAGACCCCGTGCGCCTGCACCACCATGTGGTGCTCAACGCCATGGACTGGGAGCTCATCGCCGCCAACTGGCCCGCCGATGAGTTCTCCTGTCGGCATCTGGATGACAGTGGGGACTATACCGCCGTAGCCCGGTACATGGTGCGCAATGCCGGATATGGACGGGGGGAGCAGTGCTGGAGCTCCGCCAAGAAGGGGGTAAAGAGGCCGGTCTACTCCACGCCGGTCCCAGTGCAGCAGGCAGGTTCTGTGCGAGTGCCCAAGGAGGCCAGGATCGTGGAGCGGGAACTGCATGAGAGCGCCGAGAGCGGATTCTCGGCGGCCTACATACGTTACATCATGCCCAGGGAGCGGGCGGAACAGTCCCACAAGGGGAGAAAGGCAGGTGGCAGACAGGATGAATGAGGGATTTCCCACACGCCTGCGCAGGCTCCGGGAGGCCAGGCGGATGAGCCGCCGGACGCTGTCCGAGCTGTGCGGGCTGAGCAAGAACATGATCGCCGTCTATGAGCGGGGGGAGGCGGACCCATCGGCGGCCACGCTGTGCCTGCTGGCGGATCACTTCGGCGTCTCCACCGACTACCTGCTGGGACGGTCAAAAAATTTTTGACGTGCCCAATATATTGGGCAACTTGCCTCCGGGGTGTGGTATGCTCAACCTGAACATTTGCAGGCAGGAGGGGAGGCGTGAGGTGTGAACTATGAGGAGATGACTCTGGAAGAACTGGAGCGCACCCTGACCAGGAGGGAGCGGCTCTTCGTGGAGGAGTACGAGAAGGACGGCAACGGGACCCAAGCGGCCATCCGGGCAGGTTACACCCCCGGAAATGGGAACGCCTCTGCAGCTGTGCAGGCCAGCAAGCTGCTAAGATCGGCTAAGGTCTCCGCGTACATGCGTGCGCGCGCGATTGAATTGTGCCGTCAGCTGGGGCTGAGCCCGGAGCGCATTAGGCTCCACGCCATGGATGTCTACCGGAAATGCATGAACGAAAAGCCGGTGATGAAGTACGATCCGGACACCCGTGAGTGGGTGGAGTCGGGTGAATATGTGATCGACTCAAAGGGTGCCCTCAAGGCGCTGGAGCTCCTGGGCAAGCCGATCGGGGCATTTGAGCGGGACAGCCAGGCGGATCGAATGCGTGTCGAGGACGATCCCATTACCAAGGCTCTGAAGGAGGAGCGGAGCGATGGGCTTCTCTGAGAAGCAGCGGCAGATCCTCCGGTTTCCATACAGCGGCTATGAGGCGCTGATCTGCGACGGGGCCGTGCGGTCCGGAAAAACCTCCGTCATGTCGCTCTCGTTCTTCCTGTGGGCCATGGCCAACTTCAATGGCTGCGCATTCGCCTTCTGTGGGAAATCGGTTGGGGCAGTGGAGCGAAATATCGTGACCCCGCTCCTGGCCGTCCGGTACCTGCAGGAACACTTTGCGGTGAAATACAACCGAGCGGGACACGTCATTACCATCCGCCGCGGAAAGGTAGAAAATCTGATCTATCTCTTTGGTGGAAAGGATGAGTCTTCCGCAGCTCTGATTCAGGGCGTCACGCTGGCGGGAGTGCTGCTGGATGAGGTGGCTCTGATGCCGCGCTCATTTGTGGAGCAGGCCCTGGCCCGCTGCTCCGTCCGCGGGGCAAAGCTGTGGTTCAACTGCAACCCGGAAGGGCCGGAACACTGGTTCCGGAAAGAGTGGATACTCAAAGCCGAGCAGCACCGTGCCCTGCATCTCCACTTCACGATGGACGACAACCCTGCGCTGGACGAAGAGACCCGGGCGCGGTATCGCACCATGTACAGCGGCGTATTCTACGAGCGCTTTGTGATGGGACGCTGGGTAATGTCGGAAGGGCTGGTCTACGATATGTTCCACCCGGACGCCAACACATACGAGGAGGGGCCGCCGTCCCTCCGCTTCAGCGGGACACGTACCATCACCTGCGACTATGGGACCACCAACCCCACCGTATTCCTGGATGTTTACGACCATGACGGGACGGTCTATGTCGAGCGGGAATACCGCTGGGACAGCCGGGACCGGGAGAACGGAGGCCGGCAGAAGACCGACGAGGAGTATGCGGATGATCTCCAGGACTTCATGGGAAACGATGTCTGCGCCGTGATCGTAGACCCGTCGGCGGCCAGCTTCATCGCCGCTCTACGTCACAGGGGGATCTATGTGATTCCGGCGGACAATACCGTACTGGACGGCATCCGCCGGACGGCCACCCTGATCCGGCGGCGCAAACTGCTGATCCATCGCCAGCGCTGCAAGCCGCTGCTGGGGGAGATGGGCACCTATCTCTGGGATGAAAAGGCGTGCCGGCACGGAGAGGACAAGCCGCTGAAGGAGCGGGACCACGGGCCGGACGCGCTGCGCTATTTCTGCAATTCTCTGCCAGAATGGAGGTTTGAATAAGTGTCCAGACGGAACAAAAATACACCCAAAGGAAGACAGACGAATGGCCAATTGGTCAGCGTTGCGGACGCGTTTTCTAACCCTCTTTTCCGGCTTGGGCACGGCTCCCAGTCTCCTATGGAGGCAACGGAATACCCCTTGACCCGTATGACCGACAACTATGCTCTGCTCAATTCCCTTTACCGGGACAACTGGGTGGTACAGAATGTGATCGGTCTCATGGTCGACGATATGCTCCGGGAGTGGTACACCCTGGGAGGAAGCCTGTCTCCGGACTATTTGGACGAGCTCTCCCGACTGGAGCGCACCACCCGGATGCGGGAACGGCTGTCCGAAGGGCTCAAGTGGGGCCGCCTGTACGGAGGTGCGGCCGGACTGATCCTCATCCGAGGACACGAGGGGATGCTGGACACGCCCCTGGATCTCGGTACCATCATGCCGGGCAGCTTTGCCGGGCTGTACATACTCGACCGCTGGAGCGGTATCACGCCGGACATGGGACTGGTGATGGAGATCCATGATCCGGACTTCGGTCTCCCGGAGTTTTATCAGATCAATAACGCGGAGGGGCACATGGTGGCCCGGGTCCATCACTCCAGAATCGTCCGCTTCACCGGCCGTGAGCTCCCATACCTGGAGCGGGTGGCCGAGATGTACTGGGGCGAGAGCGAGGTGGAAGCCATCTACAAGGACGTGGTGGCCCACGATAACGTGAGCGCCAACATCGCTGCGCTGACCTTCCGGGCCAACATTGACACCATGGAAGTGCAGAACCTGGAGCAGCTCTTCGCCCTGGGCAGCGTAAAGCAGCAGGAGCGATTCTGGAGAGTCATGCAGGCACAGAGCGTTATGCGCTCGAATTTCGGCTTTCAGCTTGTCAACAAGGGGGACCAGGTGACCAACACGCAGTACAAGTTCGAGGGCACCGACAAAGTCTATGAGGCCATGTGTCTCAATCTGTGCGGCGCGTCCCACTATCCCATGACCAAGTTGTTTGGGCGGTCTCCGGCCGGCATGAACGCCACGGGAGAGAGCGATCTGCGCAACTACTACGACTATGTGGATACCCTGCGGGAGAACAAGCTGCGCCCGGCGCTGGAAAAGCTGCTCCCCATCATGGCACTCTCCGCTTGGGGCGCCATCCCCAGCGGACTGGAGATCATCTTCCCGCCGCTCTGGACCCCAAGCGCAAAAGAGACTGCCGACATCGCCAAGGCCAAATCCGAGAGCATCGTCTCCGTGTTCCAGGCCGGGCTCATGGATGTGCCCACCGCGCAGAAGGAGCTCAAGAAGCTGGCCGACGATACGGCCATGTTCGACAGCATCACCGACGAGGCCATCGCCGCCAACAAGGGGAGGACCTATCAGGATGTCACTGCGCTGCGGGACCCCCTGCTGGGCCTGGGGTATGGAGAGGAACTGACGCATGCCGACACTGGAACGAGCGCCGAATGAGCAGGAGCTGAAAAAACTGATATCCATCTACCTCAAGGCGGAGACCGACATCATCCAGGAGATCGGACGGCTGCGGTCGAGGGGGCTGGTCGATTACCACGCGGTGGCCGCACTGGAGCGGGTGCAAACCATCCTGCAGAAGATGGAATCAGACTGCTGGGAATACGTCCCGAGGATGATCGAAAAGCAGTTCTATGTGCGGGTGCCCGAGGCGCGCAAGATCCTGGAGAGCGTGGAAAAGCACACGGCAGGCTATGAGAATGCGGCGGCCCTGACCGGGGAACAGACCGCGATCGTGGACCGTCTGACCATGCAGCTCATGGGGGAGATCACCGACGCGGCCGGGACCGCTCTATCCACCCTCCAGCGCGTCATCCTGGGCCGGACAGAGCCGGACCTCTTCCGGCGCATCGGCCTGGAGCAGGTGACCGCCATGCAGGCCGCCGGAAGAGGGGTAAACCGCAGTGTCCCCGGATTCGTGGAGGCGATCCGCCGGGAGGGCGTGACCGCATTCATGGATCAGGCAGGCCGGAAGTGGAGCCTCCACACCTACTGCTCCATGGCCACGCGCACCACATCCAGACAAGCGGAGATCCTTGCGGTCCTGACCGCTGACCCGGAACACGATCTCTATCAGATCAGCAGTCACGGGACCACCTGCAAGCTCTGCGCCCCCTATGAGGGGCGGGTCTATTCCAGAAGCGGCACGCATCCCGTCTTTCCGCCCCTGGCCTCCGCCTTCGGAAAAATCGATCCGAGCGGGCCAGACAGTCTGGCAAACACCTATCTGAACATCCATCCGAACTGTCTGCACGTCATCCTCCCGTGGACGCCCGCCGGACGCTCCCCCGAAGAGATCCGGAAGATCGAGGACTTCTCCGATCCGAAGAAGAATCCATTCACGGTGGACCCCCGGAGCACGAAGCAGATCGAGGCATACCGGAAGAAGGAACGGGCCCGCGCCAAATGGCTTGCGGATTACCGGCAGTGGGAGCGTTACCGGATAACACTGGGAGACCGGGCGCCCAAGCGCTTTGAGACCTTCCTGCGGCACAAACGGCAGGGGGACGATATATTTAAAAATTGGACGCAGGAATATATCAAATCCACCCGGAATTATGATATAATCAAACAAAAACAGATGCGCGGCGAGCTGAATCTGAGCCTAAATCCAGGCCATCAGGCCAAGCACATCCGAATGGGCAAAGGATATGTGAAGGGGAAAAGCTACCTGTACGGCAGTATGGATGACGCGCAGGCGCTGGTTGAGCGGTACAGCGGAGCGGGCGCCCCTAAATTTGACAAAAAGGGCCGATGGGTAAAGAAGGAGTTCGTGACTGCTCCCGATCCTATCGGTGTGTATGTGAACCAGGATACCGGCGAGGAGCTCCAGACACGCCGCTTCGCAATTCATTACGGAAAAAACGGTGTGCATATCGTGCCGGCGAAGGAGATAGAAGAATGAAACTGTATGAGGCCTGTGGGAAACGAGTCCGCATTGTGACCGATGATGGGCAGATCTTTGAAGGCAAAGCCTATGACTACACATCTGCTCTGGACAACGAGCCAAATCCAGCCAGTATTTCCATCGGGGACACCGAGCTGTATGAGAACGAAATCATTTCCATCGTGGAATTGCCGGATTAAAGATCGGATGGAATGGTTGCCTGCATGGAGGGGATTTCATGGCAAAGTATCAGCAATACGAATCCGTTGTCCTGAAGGACGGGCAGATCGTTACGATTGTGGAGGTCTATGAGCCGAACGGCTATGATGCGGATGTCGGGCATTCCCCCAAGGATTGGTCCATGGTCTGCGGTATCACGGATGCCGATATCGTAAGAAAGGCGACCAGGGAGGAACTGGAACAAGAGTATCAGGAGTCCATGCGCCAGCTAAGGGAGCAGGGGATTTTGAAGTGAGGCAGAGCATGACAGAACAGATGATCCGGGCCATCGAGGCCGCTTTGAAGCGCGGCTTGCGGGTGGAGCTGCTGATGGACAAGGACGGGACCATTAAGGTCCAGACCGTTTCCCGCAAAAAGCTGAATATCGTTCCCACGCCCTAAATGGTGGGCGGGAAGAGCTGAATGGAGCTGACAGGAGAGATCCTGCCGGCTCTTTTTTTATTTCCCTGTGAGGTGATGACAATGACCTATCTGGAACTCCTCGAAAAAAATCTGGTGGATGAGATCGAGGCCACCCGTTCCTATGCGGCGGCGATGGCTGCTGCGCCGCAGGAGGATATCCCGGTGCTGCTGGAACTGCTGGCAGACGAGACCGACCACATCGCCCATGTAGCGCAGCTGATCTCCCGCCAGAGCGGGAAGCCGGTGGACTATGCCGCGTTGGTATCGGGGGTGGACTGATGGCGCTGGCTTATTACGGGACCAATATCTCGCCCAATCAGACCGAGACGGCCGAAGGGTACCTGATCTGCCGGAACGTCCCCATCGCCCGGACCGGTCAGCAGGACTATCTGGCCCGGGAGCTTATGCTAGACGGCGATCCGGACCGGATCGTATCGGTGGAACGAAACCCCGAGGACGTCTTTGAGGCGGCCACGCTTGCCAGCTTTGAGGGGAAGCCCGTGACCGACGGGCATCCTCCGGAAAATGTAGGGCCGGAAAATTTCGCGGCGTATGTACGGGGCCATGTCCAGAACGTGCGCCGGGCAGGGGAGTACATCGTGGCAGACCTCTATATCAATGACGCCAATCTTGCCTCTGAGGTGAGGAACGGCGTCAAGCGGGAGGTCTCCTGCGGGTACCTCTGCAACTATGAGCCGGTCGGGACAGGCTTTAAGCAGTCCCAGATCCGCGGCAATCACGTGGCCATCGTCCCCCGTGGACGGGCGGGCCACGATGTTGCAATAAAAGACGCCGCCCCAGAGGCGGAGAAAGGCAGGAAATGCATGAGAGACTTTTGGAAAAACATCCTGACCGCCTTCGGCATGGCGGCCAGGGATGCCAGCCCCGAGGAGCTGGACACGATGGTGGAGGCTGCCGCAACCGCGCTGGATGCCGCACCCGCAGGCACTGCGCCTGCGCCGGAGGCAGAACCCGCAGGAGCCGGAGCTTCCCCGGAAAAAGACGCCCCGCCGGCAGAGAGCGCCATGGACAAAAAGCTGGATGCCATTCTGGACTTGCTGGCTAAGCTGATGCCCAAGGAGGAGACTCTCCGCGATGAGGGCGATCTGGACGATATGATCGAAAAGCTGGCCGGGAAGAAGGAGAACGATCCCGAGGCCGCCGTGACGGTTCCCGCTGAGGAAATGGAGGATATGTCCCCTGTGTCCAAGGATGCGGCCGCCGAGCTTCTCCGGCGTGTCCGTCCTGCCGTGGCCTCCATCCAGGATCGCCAGCAGCGGGCCCGCGTCGTCGACGCGTTGCTCGCCACCCTCTCCGGCGGCAGCGGCATGGAGACCATCGTCAAGGCAGCCCAGGACAGCGCGATCAAGGCCGCCGAGGCGTCCAAACGGACCACCTACGAGCAGGCCTGTGCAGAGTCGCAGGCCAACTATGACGCGCTCAATCCCCACAAGGGGAAGGAGTGATCGAGATGGGACTCAGGCCACAGTCCATCGGCAGCGTCATGAGCTTCGGCTTTGCTGGTTCTTATTCCAGACAGCCCGATATGGTAGTCACCACCGCTCCTCTTGAGGGGAGTGTGGACATCCTGTTTGGCACACCTCTGGTAAGAGGCTCCGACGGCGCGGTAAGGTCCATGGGTTCCGGCAGCACAGGCGCCCAGTTTGTCGGCGTTGCCGGCCGTGAGGTGAAGAGCGCCACCGGTTATCTGGCCCAGAGTACAGGCCGATATGCGCCCAATGACCCCGTCAGCGTGTTCCAGCGCGGAACGATCTGTGTTCACTGTCAGAAGGGCGTCCCGGCCATGGACGGACCAGTCTACGTCCGTGTGGTCAAAAGCGGCGGGTATGAGGTTGGCGGCTTTGAGGCGGAGGCAGACGGAGAGAACTCCGTAGTCCTTCCAAACGCCATGTGGAACGGCCCCAAGGACGGAAACGGCGTGGCAGAGCTTCGCATCGCCTACGTCGGCCCTATTCCCGCCGGCCCGACCTACACGCTGCCTGCCGCCACGCCGGAAGCACTCGGGGGAGTAAAACAGGCTCCGGCGATCCCCGACATCGGAGCGGCACCGACACAGCAAGATTTCAACGGCCTGCTTGCCGCGCTGCGCACCGCAGGCATCCTCGCATCCAATTAAAGAAGGAGTGATTTCTATGGGACTTAATCCCCAGGTCATCGGCAATTCGCTGACCTTCGGCTTCGCCGGATCCTATGCCCGGCAGCCCGACATGATCGTGAACACTCGCCCCGCAGGGGGCGAAGCGCCCTTCCCGTTCGGTACCCCTCTGAAGTATGACGGCAGCAAGGCAGTCGTCCCCATGGGCGCGGCGGCCACGGCCGCGGAGTTTGTGGGCGTCGCTGGCCGGGAGTTCAAGAGTTCTCTGACCTATCTGGACCAGAGTCAGGGCGCATATGCCCCCGGCGAGCCCGTGAGCGTGTTCCAGCGTGGTTCGATCCAGGTCAAATGTCAGCGGGGAGAGCCCGCTGTCGGCGGCAAGGTATACGTCCGGATCACCTACAACGAAAGCTATACCGGTGCAGTGGTGAGCGGGTTTGAGGCCGAAGCAGACTCTGATAAAACCATCGAACTGACCAATGCACAGTGGGGTGGCCCCAAGGATGCCAACGGCGT
Organism: Clostridium sp. J1101437_171009_A5; assembly: GCF_015547905.1. Lineage (NCBI taxonomy): Bacteria > Bacillati > Bacillota > Clostridia > Eubacteriales > Clostridiaceae > Clostridium > Clostridium sp. J1101437_171009_A5. The sequence goes on along the minus strand of NZ_JADMVY010000002.1, from coordinate 226,157 downwards.
GGCCGAGCTGGTGATCCTCACCCGCCTCAACGCCTGAGAAGGAGGAAATAGACCATGGCAAAGTTTCGCAATGTGGGCACCGTTGACGGCGGTGTCGTGAGATTCCACGGGGCCGCTCCGGCCGCCGGCGGCATCCCCACCATGGATGCGGAAGGTGTGGCCTCCGGCGGGGCCTTTCTGGTCTCCGAGCTGGAAAAGAGAGACCCCCTGATCCGCAAGCCCCTGACCTCTGTCACCTATCCCCGTGACATCCCCATCCAGACCGGCGGAGGCTGGGTCGATTATGTCTCGGCCATGTCGGTGGCCTACGGAATCACCGGAGGCTCGGGAAGCGGCCCCGTCCAGGCAGGCGGCTCCAACGGACTGCCCGTGGTCCAGGCGTCCGTGGATAAGGGTGTCTATAAGGCCCACGTGTTTGCAGTGGCCCTGCGCGTCATGTTCCAGGACATGCAGCGGGCCAACTTCGTGGGACGCTCCCTGGATCAGCTGCTCCAGGACGGCGTGCGCATGGCATACGACAAGCATAATGACGAGAACGTCTATGTGGGGCTCTCCGAATATGAGACCACCGGCCTCATCAATAACCCCGATGCCACGGTATCCACGGTGGCGGACGGGGCCGAGGGGAATGGCAACTGGGCCACCAAGACCCCGGACGAGATCCTCATGGATATCAACACGGCCATCACGGAGACCTGGGCCCAGGGTGAATATGACCTGGGTGCCATGCCCAACCACATTCTGCTTCCCTATGAGGAATACACCGATATTCTGACCCGCAAGGTGTCCGAACTGGCCACCGAGACCATCTTTGACTATGTCATGCGGAACAACGTGGCGGTCAAGAACGGCGGAAAGCTGTTTATCGGCGCGACCCGCTGGTGCAAGGGTGCCGGCGGCTCCAACACCGACCGCATGGTGGTGTATGTACACAACGACCGCTTCCTCAAGATGGACGAGCTGGTCCCCATGTCCCGCATCATGTCTGCGCCCAATGTGGCCAATGTCTGCTATGACACCGCCTATATGGCCAATCTCTCGGAGCCTCAGATCCTGTATCCGCAGACGATCACCTACTGGGACAACATCGGCGGGGACACCTGATAGGAGGGCTGTATCATGTTCATTCTGGCAAGACAGGCTGTGCTCTTTTTCAGCAAGGACCGGTCTGAAAAATTCCGCATCCCCAACGGGTATGTGGGCCCGGTCCCGGAGTGGGTAGCCGAGACCAAGCAGTTCCAGCGCATGGTGGCAGACGGCACCATCGCGGTGTCCGGCTCTGACCGGGATAAAGCGCTGGAGAAAGCCGGAGAAACGGCGGACAAGAAGGCCCAGAAGGCAAAAGAGCGCAGGAAGGAGACCCAGAAAGGCGAATCCTCCGGTGAAGATGCCGCCGGTTCAGACAGCGGTGCTCCCAGTGCGGAGCCCGGCGCGGAAGCTGAGGTCTAAGAGGGGAGGACTGCGGAATGTACCGCTGGGATAACGCGCCGTTTTACGGCGTCCGGGAGACCGCCGCCAATCTGGGCAGGACCGATGGGAACTACACCCCGGAGCAGTTCCAGGAGGACTTTCCGCAGTTCTACCGGAAGGACGGGGAGCCCCTGGTCCCCCGCACGATGCTGGATGAGATCATTCGCATGGCAAATGCCTCCATTCAGCCGGACAAGTGGCTGGAATCCTGGCGCTATGCGGTGGGCCTGTACACGGCTCACTATGCCACCCTGTATCTGCGCACCTATGCGGAGAGCAGCGAAACACCCTCCCAGGCCGCTGCTACCGGCGCGCTGGTGGGAGTGGTCAAGTCCGCCACCCTGGGAGACTCCAGCGTATCCTATGATACCCAGGCGGTCACCCGGGGGACGGAGGCGTGGGGCGACCTGAATGCCACCACATACGGCCAGATGCTGGCCAACCGTGCAAAGCTCGTCGGAGCAGGAGGGAGCTATGTGATATGAACTTCCAGTCGTGGTACACCGATACTGTGGATGTATTTCGGGTGCGCGCCGTCACAGAGCACGGCCTGACACGGCACGAACGGACGCAGGTGCTCTCCGCAGTCCCGTGCCGCGTCTATCGCTCCGACTCCCGTGCACTCCAGACGGAGCAGACCGCCGCCTATGTCCGGCAGGAGGACCATCTGATGCTGGACAATGCCGTGGACATTCGGGCGGGCGATGAGCTGCACATCCGCCGCGGGGCGCTGCTGGGGAAGGAGGCCGAGGAACTCCGGGCCTTTGCCTCGGAGCCAAACCGGTACTTTGAACCCTTTGGAGCGGTGCTCCCTGGGCTGGCGCACCAGGAGATCCGCCTGCTGCAGCAGGAGCGTGTGAAATGAGCTACACCGTCACATTACAGCAGCGCCTTCTGCAGCTGAAAAAGATCGGAGCGGACCTGCCGGAGATCCTGTATGAGGTACAGAAGAACGCGGCGATGCGGGCTGTCGAGGCCGCCGTGGAGGCCACCCCGCCCAAAGTGGGGGACCTCCGCGGCACCGGCACGCGCAGTGGAGAGCTGAAACAGCACTGGGTCACAGACAGCGAAGTGGAGCCGCGGGGCGGCGGGATCTCCGGCGGCGGGATCTACCGCTCCCTCCTGAAAAATGATCTGGAATACGCCTCCTATGTCAACGACGGCCACCGGGTCGACCGGCATTTTGTACCGGGGCTGTACATCAACCCAAATTCAAATCAGCTGGAATACGATCCGGCGTATGCCGAGGCTGGCGGTGGTCTGGTTGTCGGCACGAAAACGACCTATGTGAAGGGGAAATTCATGACCGACAAGGGGAAAGAGGCCTATGAAAAAGCAGTGCTCTCTGAGCTGGACCGGCACATTCAGGAGTTGATGAAATGAAATTCACACTTTCCACCGTGGCCCGGTCTCTGGCCGCACACCTGTCCGGAAACTTTCCAGGCGTGACGTTTTTCGAGGACCCGAACCAGCAGGGGAGCACCGTGCCCTGTATGTTCCTCCAGCAGCGCTATTCCAACCTGAAGCTCCAGACCGCCGGGCGATGGCTGCGCACCATCGGACTGGATCTCACCTATCTGGAGGACTACAACCGGCCGGATATGCAGCGGCTCTATCAGGAGGCCGCGGAGACCCTTGACCTGGTGATGGAGACCTTTCCCTATACGGACGGCGCGGACACCGGGGCGCTGCGGACCTACGAGCGGGAGTGGCGGATCGACCTGGATGCGCTTCACTACAAGTTTGAGATCCGGGTGATCGTCCACCTCCCGGAGCCATACAACCCCATGCGCACCATGGACTACAAGGAGGACGTGACCGATGGAGGCTAAAAAGTATACCCGGGAGGCCCTGCTGCGGAGCACCCGGTACAAGCAGTATCAGAAGGATTTTCTCAGCGCCGTGCTGAGAAAATCAGAGTACACCTTGGCGCAGGCCGATCAGGCCGTCAAGGCATTTTTCGCAAAGGAGCGTGAGTGATATGGCAGGCGGTTCCTGGACGACCCAGAACAAAGTCCTTCCCGGTGTCTATATCCGATTCAAAACCAAGGGAGCCCTGGGTCTGACTGTGGGCGAGCGGGGCGTCGTTACGATCTGTGAGCCCCTGTCCTGGGGCGCGGTGGCCAAGGTCACGGAAGTCACCCCGGACATGGACCTGACCCCCGTCATTGGCTACGACATCACCGACCCGAAGGCCCGTTTCCTGCAGGAGATCTTCAAGGGCTCCAACCGGACCAGCCCGCCCACCCGGGTGCTGCTGTACCGGCCCAGCGCATCCAGCGCCGCGAAGGCTACCGTTACGGAGGGGACGCTGACGGCCACCGCCCGGTATGAGGGGGTGCGCGGAAATGACATCTCTATCATCGTGACGGCCCTCACGGAGCCGGAGAATTCCTTCCTGGTATCCACGGTGGTGGACGGCGCTGTCATGGATCAGCAGACCGGAAAGACCGTGGAGGACCTGACCGCCAACGACTGGGTCACCTTCAGCGGCTCCGGAGCGCTGAGCGCCACCACAGGGGCGGCTCTGACCGGCGGAAACGATGGTACAGTGGCCGCAACGGCCTATTCTACCTACCTGACCGCCATTGAGCCCTACAAGTTCGATGTGATGATTTATGACGGCAGCGATGAGACGGTGCAGACCGCCATGCTGTCCTTTATCAAGCGAATCAACGATGAGAACGGCCAGCGCTGCCAGCTCTGCGCCTCCGGGCTCTCCGCACCGGATACCCGGTATGTCATCCACGTCAACAGTCCGGTCACGCTGGCCGACGGGACAGCGCTGACGAAAGAACAGGCTGTCTGGTGGGCCGGAGGAGCTTCCGCCGGCGCGAAGTTCAACGAGAGCCTGACCTATGCCCAGTATCCGCAGGCGGTATCCACCCAGATGCGCACCAACGACCAGTACATCCAGGAGCTGGAGCAGGGAAATTTCGTCTTTTTTGCGGAGGACGGCGTGGTGAAGGTCATGCAGGACATCAACAGCCTGGTGACCTTTACCGAGGACATCGGAAAGATCTATCGGAAAAACCGGGTGGTCCGGCTCCTCTCCACCATCGCAAATGACCTCTATGCCCAGTTCTCCGCCAATTTTATCGGTGTGGTCAACAACAACGAGGCCGGACGGGCCCGGTTCAAAACCGCCATCGTCGGCTATCTCCAGCAGATCCAGGCGGAGCAGGGAATCCAGAATTTCTCCCCCGACGACGTGGAGGTGCTGGCCGGGCAGGAGATCGACGCCATCGTGGTAAATCTTGCCCTCCAGCCTGTGGATTCGGTGGAGAAGATCTATCTCACCATTGAGATCTCCTGAGGAGGTGGAATGCATGTCTTTTTTGCTTGAGCGAGATACGGTAAACGGCGCCGAGGGTACCGTCTATATCACCCGGAAGGGGAAGCAGATCGAGGTGATCGGTCTGAAGAACATCCAGCCTGTGGGCGGGATCCAGTCCACCGATATGCGTAGCATTGGCACGCGGGTGATCCAGGACAAGCCCAACGGTGTCAAGCTGACCGCGAAGGGGAAGGTCTACTACGGATCCAACGGCTCCAATCTGTTTCAGGAGATGCTCCTGAACTATATCACAAAGGGCGTCATGGAGTATTTTGACGTGCAGATCAACAACACCGACCCCACAGTCAGCATGGGCAGCCAGATCATGGCCTACTATGGATGTCATCTGACAGGAGAGATTCCTCTCTCCATTCTGGACGATGAGAAGGCGATGCTGGACTATGAATTTAATTTTGCTTACACCCGGGTGGCCCGGATCCAGGGATTTACGGACCCGGTGAATGTGAGCCAGTAAGGAGGATCTGTTATGAGCAAGCTTTCCGCGTTTCTTCACCCGGTCAAGACGGCCGTAGAGAAGGAGGTCATCATCTCGGACCGGTTTTTGGACGAGGACGGCAAGCCCGTTCCGTTTCGCATCCGAGCGCTGAGCCAGGAGGAAAACGACCGTCTGGTCCGGGCAGCTACCCGGGTGGAGACCCGCAATGGCCAGCGCCTCGAGTATGTGGACAGTGTGGACTATGCCCAGCGGACCGTTGTGGCGGCCACCGTGGAACCCGATTTTTCCAGCAAGCAGCTCTGCGACGCTTACGGCGTGGTCAGCCCCCAGCTGGTACCGGGGAAAATGCTGCTGGCCGGAGAATATAACCGTCTGATGCAGGCCATTCACGGACTCTCCGAGCTGGAGAGCGATGTCATGGAGGAAATGGTAAAAAACTGATTTACGGGACCGACCTGGACGCTGAGACACTGACAGCCTATTACTGCTTTGTCAATCTGGGTTGGCCCCCCTCCAAATATGACAGACTCCCGGCGGGAGAAAAACAGCTGGTGACTGCGTTTGCCTTCCGAGACATGATGGCCCGCAGGAAAGAACAGCAGGAGATCGAAACGAGGTGATTCTGTGGCACGGATTCAGGAAGAACTCATCCTGGTCGACCGGTTTACGGCGGCGTTCACATCCTACCTGCAATGTACCGGACGGGCCGCGGAGGCCACCGAGCTGGCCCGGCGGCAGGCAAATCAATATTCCGAGGCCCAGCGCCAGCTGAGCGGGACCACAGACACCCTGACCGGAAAGATCCGGAACCTGGTGGGCGCCTATGCGGGGCTGAAAGGTCTGACCTCTCTGGTCGGCCTGTCCGATACCATGGCGCAGACCACGGCACGGCTGAACCGGATGAACGGCGAGCTCCAGGACACAGCCCGGCTTAACCGGATGATCTATGAGAGCGCACAGAGATCCTGGGGGGCCTATCAGGCCACTGCGGATATGGTGGGAAAGCTTGGAACAATGGCTGGCGACGCCTTCAACAGCACCAGGGAGCTCGTCTCCTTTGCTGAGCAGATCAACAAGCAGATCGTACTCTCCGGCGCGTCCACGCAGGCGGCTGATGCGGCCCTGCTCCAGCTGACACAGGCCATGTCTTCCGGTGTTCTGCGAGGTGAGGAACTCAATTCCATTTTAGAGCAGACGCCGACCATCGCGCAGTCTATTGCGAAATATATGGGGGTCTCCGTTGGAACCATGCGGGAAATGGCCAGCGAAGGACAGGTCACCGCCGAAGTGGTCAAAAACGCCATGTTTGATGCCGCGGCTAGAATCAACGCCGAATTTGCGCAGATGCCAATGACCTGGGGTCAAGTATGGACATCCTTCCAGAACACCGCTCTCATGGCCTTCCAGCCGGTTTTGGTGGGAATCAACTGGCTGGCAAACAACCTGGACATCATCGGGCCGCTGGTACTGGGTGCCGCAGGCGCCTTTGCTGTATTCCAAATCGCAGCCAACTGGACCAAGATTGCAGCTGTCGCAACAGCAGCCTATCATTTTGTCGTAAACCTTTTGAGCATTGGCTTTGGTGTATTAACTGGGAATACAGCTGCGGCATCTGCGGCTGTATTTACCTTCAATAGTGCGCTCCTCGCCTCGCCCATCACTTGGATTGTGATGGGAGTCATTCTGTTGGTTGCGGCGCTCTATGCCGGCGTGGCGGCCTTCAACCACTTCACCAAGTCCAGTATTTCAGCTACCGGAATTGTGGCAGGCGTGTTCTTCACAATGGGCGCACAGATCATGAATATGACCATCGTACCACTCCAGCGCGGCTTTGCTATGTTTATAAACTTCGTTGGAAATGCATTTACAGATCTCCCCGGAGCAGTTGAAATTTTGTTCCACGATATGGCTCTGGGCATTCTGGGGCACATCCGAAGCGTCGCAAGTGGAATTGAAGCCCTGATTAACGCAATACCCGGCGTGGAAGTAAGCCTCACCTCGGGCATTGACAGTCTATATCAGACCATGCAGGCCAGCCGGGAAAGAGCCATCGCCGCAGGCTCCTACAAGGAGTTTGTCAAGCCCATGGAGTATTTTGACCTGGGCAAGTCCTTCCAGAGCGGCTATCAATGGGGCTCCAATCTGAAACTGGGCGGATTCTCCATGCCCGGAATGGGAGACTATGGTTCGGGGTTCACTGTGCCCGCCTATGGAGAGCTGGCATCGATCAATGGAAAGCTGGGCGACATCTCTGGTAGTGTCGGGAGCATTGAAAAGGCGGTAAATCTCTCGGAGGAAGATCTCAAATCTCTGGTGGATATGGCGCAGCGTCAGTACGTGAACCGGATCAACCTGACCGCTCAGACGCCGGTGATTACCATAAACAGCGCCAATACCGGGCGCACGGCGGCGGACCGCCAGCAGCTGGCGGACACGATCCGTGATATCCTCATCGAACAGGTGGCGGCCGGCTCGACCGTCAGCACCGCGCGGGCCTATTGACGGGAGGCGGAACCATGGCAAACAACTTTGGAATATTCTTCACACGTGACGGTGTCGTGATCCGTCTCCCGGTCAATCCGGACAAGCTGCCGGTGTCGGTAGAGTCGGACAACAGCGAATACAATGTGCTCGGGATCGGACCGATCATGGTGCCGCGCAAACCGAAGCTGAAAACCGTGACCATCTCCAAGTTTTTTCCCGGGAAACCCTTTCCGGGCGTGCTGACGGCCAACGGCTTTGAGCCTCCGGAGTTTTACATCCGCTTTTTCCAGTCCGCCATGGATGAGAAGGCGCCGATTCTCTACACCCCGGTTCGGTACTATGAGGACGGGACGCCCTTTATGACAGAGGACGCCGGCTTCCAGGTGCTGGTCACCGGATTTACCTATGAGGAGCGGGGCGGTGAGACCGGCGACTTCTATTATGATTTGACCCTGACGGAATACCGGGATTACTCTCCCAGGGTGATGCAGGTCCAGCAGCAGACGGCGGGCACGCCTGCGACGGTCACCACAGAGCAGACCAGAGACATCCCCCAGGGACAGCTGGTGGTGGGCGGGGTGTGCGTGGCAAACGGCCCCTATTATTACTCCAGCTATGGGGATGAGCCGCACGGGAATGGGAACGGCCGCCGGGTCGTGGTATCCAGGATCGTGGATGGCAGCAGAGCCTGCCCGGTCCATGTGACCACGGAGTCCGGCGGCGCCCTCGGGTGGATGAAGAAATCTGCTTTGCAGGTGGTGAGCGGGACATGAACACGGAGCTTCTGATCGTCAATCGGTCGAGCGGGCAGATCTGGGAGTGCTCCAACAGCGTGGAGTCCGTATCCTGGGAGACCAACCGTACCGACACGCCCGGAAAGCTGACCTTCACCATCCTCAAGTCGGGAGACCTATCCTTTACCGAGGGCGATGTGGTCCGCTTCTCCGTGGATGGACAGCTCCAATTTTACGGTTGGGTGTTCACCAAGTCGAAAAACCGCTGGGGAGAGATCGACGTCACCTGTTACGACCGGCTGCGGTATTTCAAGGCAAACGCCTCCTATACCTTTTACAGCCAGAAGGCCGGAGATATCATCCGGCAAATCGCCGGAGACCTGCAGGTCGAGGTGGGAGAGCTGGCGGATACCGGATATCCGATCCCGTCTCTCTCCAAAGAGGACCAGAGCTGCTTCGACATCATCGGAGAGGCCGTCCAGCAGACCCTTCTCAACACCGGGGATATCTATGTCTTTTATGACGGAGGGAGCGGGGTGGCGCTGCGCCGCCCGGAGGATATGATCTCCAATACCGTGATCGGAGAAAACTCTCTGCTGCTGGATTACTCCTACAAGACAGATATCGACGAGCAGACCTACAACTCGATCAAGCTGGCCCGGCCCAACGAAAAGACCGGGAGGGCAGATGTGTTTGTGGCACAGGACTCCAGCACCATCGGGCAGTGGGGTCTGCTCCAGCTCTATCAGAAGCTGGACGGGGATATCAACGACGCGCAGGCCCGCGCCCGTGCGCAGGAGAGCCTGCGGTACTATAACCGGCGGATGCGCACTCTGTCCGTGGAGACACTGGGTGTTCCGGGCCTGCGGGCCGGGCAGATGGTGCTCATGCAGGTCCCCGGCCTGGGGGACATCGATCTGGACCAGTATGTCCTTCTGGAAAAAGTGACGCACACCTGGGAAAACGATGTACACACAATGAAATTTGAAACCCTGGCGATTTGAGGTGAACCATGCAGCTGAGAGATATTATCAACCAGATGATCGCGCAGCATCTCCGCGCCGCGCAGCTGACCGATCTGAGTGTGGGAACGGTGATCAGCACATCCCCGCTGGAGATCTCCACCAATCCCGCTATGGCGCCGCTCAAAGCCTGTCTGCTCTATCTGACGGAGCCGGTGGTGGAGAAGAAGATCCCCGGGACGGTCGCCTGCATCGAGAATGGAGAGACTCTCCCGGTGGAGGATGGATATACCATTCTCAACCGGGGGTTGGAGCCGGGGGACGCGGTGCTTCTGCTCCGGGTACAGCGGGGGCAGAAATACATCGTGCTCTCCCGGATCATGGAAGGGGGGTAGGGGATGTCTGTGCTGCCTTCCGGCGGAGTGGTCGATCTGGAGGCCGGACTCCAATTTGAACAGCAGCCCTCGCTGACATGGTACATCGACCAGATGTCCGGCCGTATCCGCGGCACCGTGAGCGGGTATGAGGCCGTCAAGCAGGCGGTGGATATCATCCTGCATGTAGAGCGTTTCCGCTGGCAGATCTATTCTCCCTATTCCGGGATGCAGTGGGATGGGCTGATTGGACAGGACCCCGGATATGTAGCCTCCGAGATCCAGCGGCGTCTGGAGGATGCGCTGGGGGTGGATGACCGCATCCGCGGCATCTCCGGCTTCACCTATGTGCTGGCTGGGGATACCATGACCGCATCCATGACAGTCCACACCGTCTATGGCGACATTCCCACTTCTGTGGAGGTGAATTTGGCGTGATCGATTTTACCGAAAAAACCTATGCCGCGCTCCGGAAGCAGATGCTGGAGTCGGTTCCGGACATCTACGATAAGCGCGATACCGCGCCCATCCCCACCGCGCTCAGTCCGGTGGCCTATGTGTTTGAGGGATTCTATCTCTCCCTCGATCTGGTGCAGCGCCAGGCCTTTGTACAGACCGCCGTGGGCGCATCTCTGGACCTTCTGGCGCCGCTGGGCGGGATCTCCCGGTATCCAGCCTCACCGGCGGTCCGGCTGGGCGTATTCAATACCCCGGTGCCTCTGGGCGCACGCTTCTCCACCATCAACGGGGCGGAGAGCATCAACTTTGTGGTGACCGCGCAGGAGGATACGCCGAACCAGTACCAGCTTACCGCTGAGACCGCCGGCGCCATCGGGAACGAGTACAGCGGGCCTATCCTGCCCATCACATCGGTCCAGGGGCTGACCTCTGCCCAGATCACTGATATCCTGATCCCCGGAGACGATACGGAGACCGACGAAGCGCTCCGTGCAAGACTGGTCACCGCCCTGACCGAAAAGCCCTTCGGTGGGAATATCGCCTCCTACCGCGCCGCCATATTGGAGATCGACGGAGTCGGCGGGGTGCAGGTGTATCCGACCTGGAGCGGGGGAGGGACGGTCAAATGCTCCGTCCTGGGAGCGGACCTGCTGCCGGCCTCTCCGGAGCTGGTGGAGCGCATCCAGACCGCCATCGACCCCCAGCGCACAGGCGCGGGGCTTGGAATCGCGCCCATCGGGGCCCAGGTGACCATATCGGCCCCGGAAAAAGTGGAGGTCAGTGTGTCGGCGGTGGTAACGCTGGCCGCCGGATACGATCTGGAGCAGGTGCAGCCCCTGGTGGAGGCCTCCATCGAGGTCTACCTGCGGAGCGTGCGGCAGGCCTGGGACACTCAGCTCGGCTCCGGCACCGTGGAATATGCGGCGGATGTGTACCTCTCCCGGGTCTTGGCGGCCATCGTAGGGACTACCGGTGTCGTCAACGCTGTATCTGTCCAGCTCAACGGGGGCAGCGAGGATCTGATCCTCACAGAAACGGGCGCTCTCCAGCAGGTGCCCACACTGGGGACGGTGACGCTGCGTGAATAAAATCGAATTGGACCGGGAACTTCTTTCCCTGCTTCCGCCCTGGTACCGGCGCATCCAGGACTATCAGCAGATCTGTCAGACGGAACAGGAGCAGTTCGACCTTCTGGCAGAGGAGATCACCTCGGTGGCGCAGAATTTCTTTTTTCAGAGTATGGATGTGTCGGCGGTCAGCCAGTGGGAAAAGGTCCTGGGAATCGTTCCAAATCCAGTCTCGGAGTCGATTTCGTTTCGGAGATCACGGCTTCTCAACCGGATCTCGACCAGACCGCCCTATACCATGGAATTTTTGCGCCAGCGCCTGGACGTGTTGATCGGGCCAGGAGCCTGGACCGCTCGGATGGACTATCCGAACTATACGCTGTATGTGGAGAGCTCCGCCGAAAACCAGCAGTATGCCGCGGAAGTGGCCGTGACGATCAACCGGATCAAGCCAGCCCACATCGTCTATATCAATACTCCGCTGCTCAGTGCCGGACTTCTGCTGAGTGAGCAGATCGATCTCTCACAGCGGATTTACAACTATCGGCTCGGTGGATGGGGACTCGGAGTAGCCCCTTTTGCCAGTGAGACGCCCCAGGGAGTGATTAAAATGCCGGAAACCAAATCAATTCAGCAGAAATTGCTGGAGGGAGTCGCGGGCTTTGTGTCCGGAGATATCGCGTCCGCCCGTGTGAATGGAACGGTCACCATTGCGGATTTGGAGAAGCGGGTCGATGGATCGAGACTGACGGTCACCTATTCGGTAGCCCAGGATCAGGCCGCGGAGATCACACAGGTAGAGCTTCTGGACACGGATGGGAACGTGCTGACTGCCTCCACCGTTTATATCCCGGTAACCGGCTCCACCGTCCTGAAACATACGATCCCTGTCAGAGAAGGAGTGATTGCAAATGGCGGATAATCCGATCACCGTTCCGCTTCCGGCGGATCTTCCGGAAAACTGGACCTATGGTCAGACCGTTGCCCCAACCGGAGAGGAGGTGGGGCTGAGCAAACAGCACGGGTATAACTATCTGACGGAACAGGCAAATGCGACCCAGAGAGCCGTGAAAGAGATCGGAGAAGCGTTCTCTGCGCTGTACGGATCCGGAGATATCGTGCCTTTAAAAAATGGAGGCACAGGTGCAAAAACACCTCAGCAGGCTCTCTTCAACTTGGGGGCTGAAGTGCGACCTACCCTTCTCCGAAATGGCTTCTTTATCGGCGGCGGAAGCCAAAAAGGAGCTGGATTCTTTCCAATCAATCAGCGTGGGAAGCTCAGTTATGCGGACGGCTACACCATTGACGGCTGGAAGCTGAACAGCGGTACACTGACTGTAAAAGACGACTGCATCGAGTTGGAGGCGCCGCCTGAAAACTTTGCAACGTTTGAATGCACCGTGGAAGCACCTTCCAATTACAGTGGTAAGACCCTCACTCTGTCCGCGCTGGCCGAGCGGATTAGCGGGACAGAGTATTGCTACATCACGAACATCTTTGACGAGTACAAAAAAGATGTTGCCATCCCGGACGCGAAGGGGTTTTGCTCACTGACGGACACCGCTGGGACGCTGACCTCCTCCCTGAAATTTGTTTTTGTATGCGGCAAGGGGTGCAAGATTCGGATGTACGCCGCAAAGATGGAGGAAGGTGACTTCCACACTCTCGGATGGATGGATAAGTCTGGCTTGCCGCATTTGTTTGTTGGACCTAAATTTGGGGTAGTGCTTTCGGAGTGTCAGCGGTATCTGTTTAGGATTGGAATCAATAGCACGTGGGGCTATGCCGGTGACGCAGAAACAGTGTATCTTTTTGTCCCGATCCCGGTAACTATGAGGACTACTCCCGTTTGGAGCGGAGCAATCACAAGATTGTATCCGTTTGACGGCAACTCCGTAACTGGCGTTACTGTGCTTTCGCTATCCGACGGAGTTGTGTGTTTACAGGTAAAGGGAACAGGTTTTACTCCAGGCAAAGTGTACTCTGTATCTGAGATTACAGATGGATTTTTGTCCGCAGAACTGTGAGGTAGGTATGGAAATTACCAGATCGAAAGTATACGTACAGACTGATGAACATGCCCGCATCACCCGCTGCGAGGGTGGGTACACCACCCCGGCAGACCTGACCGGCTGGGTGCAGATCGACGAGGGTACAGGCGACAAATACAACCTGTGCCAGTCCCACTACTTTGACGGTCTATATACGCAGGATGGCATCCCCCGCTATAAGCTGGTGGACGGGACGCCGGTGGAGCGCATGGAGGAGGAGATCGAGGCCGACCGGGCGACAATCATCCCTCCAGCGCCCACCGCGCTGGAGCAGCTCCGGGCGGATGTGGATTTTCTGGCCATTATGCAGGGGGTGGATCTATGAATGTGGAAGAGCTGGCCCGGAAGTACTATCCTACGCTCTGGGACAAGCAGCGCATCGAGGCTCTGGTGGCAGCGGGCCGCCTGAGCCGGGAAGCGGCTGACGCAATTATGGCTGGAAGGAGTGCGGAGGAATGAGCAAACGGATTGCATATATCCCGCTGAATAGCATTGATAAGCTGGAGATCCGAGTCACAAACTGTAAAAAAACGCTCTCCCAGGTCAAGAAGGAAACAGGGGCCGCCTATATCCTGAACGGCGGCATGTGGAACGCCGACGGGTCTCCGTGCCCCATGCTGAAAGTAGGCGGCGCGCTGCTCACCAAGACATGGGGCGCTTACGGCTACGGATGGAACGGCGGCCCCGATATCAAGCTGGAGAGCAGCCCGGCACTCTTTGAGAACTTCATATCCGTAACCTGCCTGATCGGTCCGTGGGGCCCTGTGGACAAGCCCAGCTATCAGCAAAAAGGTCAGGGAGGCACCCGGGGGCGCTCTGCCATTGGTCTCAAAGATGGGGCGCTCTGCCTCTATTGCTCCTCGGACAGATCCAGCGACGCCCGGACGCCCGAGGGTCTGCGGGATGATCTGGCCGCCCTTGGCTGGGAGAGCGCCGTGATGCTGGACGGTGGCGGATCTTCCATGTGCGACTTTGACGGAGCGATTATGCGGGGAGACGGACGCAAAGTCCATAACTGGATTTGCGTCTACACGAAAAAGGGAGGCACGGAGCCGCCGGAAGGAGAGGACACCATGAGCAAACAGTACACGGTCACGCCGTCCATCGGCGTCAACATCCGCAGCGGCCCGGGTACGGGCTATGGAAAGACGGGAGCCTATCCCTGCGGCACGGTGGTCACCATTCTGGAGGAGCGGGACGACTGGGGGAGAACAGACAAGGGCTGGGTTTCCTTGGACTACCTGGAGCCGGTAAAGGCCCCTCAGCGGACCACTGACAACGGCATTGCCATCCAGACCGAATATATCCCGCAGGGTCGGAAGAACCGTCCTGGCGGCCTCAATCTGTGCAGCTATCTCACCATCCACGAGACCGGGAACACCGCCCGGGGAGCCGACGCGGCGGCTCACGCTTCCTATCTGAAGGGGGACGCTGCCACCAATGCTCTGGTGAGCTGGCACTACACGGTGGATGACCACGCCATCGTCCAGCACCTGCCGGATACCGAGACGGCCTATCACGCCGGGGACGGAGCCAAGGGCCCCGGCAACACCAAGAGCATCGGCGTGGAGATCTGCGTGGATGCAGGCGGGAACTTTGAGAAGGCAAAGCAGAACGCCGCCGCCTTGGCGCGCCTCCTGATGACAGAGCACAGTATCCCCCTGGAGCGGGTGGTGCAGCACCACCATTGGAACGGCAAGGACTGCCCCCGGACGATCCGGAACACGCCTGGCGGCTGGGAAGAGTTCCTGAAGCTGTGCAAAGGGGAGGAGCCCAATGTGTCCAACTTGGACACCGACGTGGAGGAGCTGGCCCGTGCCGGGATCATTACCAGCCCGGACTACTGGAAAGCCGGCAGCGGTTACTCGGACGCCAACGTGGTGTGCCTTATCCATGCCATGGCGGAGCACATTCGAAAGGGGAGTAACTAATATGGAGAACATTCCTTCCGTCTTCTCCGCATTTGCGGATAAGGCAAACCTGATCGGCGCGGTTATCGTTTCCGGCCTTACATACGTTTTCGGGGTTCATTGGCCTGTGTTCGCGCTGTTCTTGGGTCTGAACGTGATTGACTACATCTATGGCCTGATGAAGGCCCGGGCTACTGGTACCCTGTCCAGTGCCAAGGGAGCACGGGGTATTGTGAAGAAGTTCAGCTATTGGGTGATTGTCTCTCTGTCCTTCGGTGTTTCCTTCGTCCTCATGGACCTGGGCACGGTGCTGGGAATCAACCTTGGCTTTCTGCAGCTCATCGGATGGTTTACGTTGGCTGTCTATATCTTGAATGAGCTGACCAGCATCGTGGAGAATATGGTGGCCCTGGGGGTGGACGTGCCGGAGATCCTGGTGCGTGGACTTGCCGCAGCCAGAACGGCGGTTGATGAAGCGGGGGACAAGGTGGTCCCTGGGGATAAAGCAGAATAGCGAGATGACAAAAATGCCCGCAGGCAATCCCTGCGGGCATTTTGTTCCCATCCTTTGTTCTTCTCTTAAAATAATAGTTTATTGATGTACGGCGGACCAGACGGGGAGCTGGGCGCGTCCATCCGCTATCTCAGCCAGCGCTACTCCATGCCCTATCCCGAGCTCAAGGGACTGCTCACCGACATCGGCGTAGAGGAGCTGGGCCACCTGGAGATGGTGGGCACCATCGTCTATCAGCTCACCCGGAAGCTCTCGCCGGACGATCCCAGAATGGGGAACTTCGCCCCCTACTTCACGGACCACGGGGCCAGCGTATATCCCGCGGCGGCATCCGGCGCTCCCTGGACCGCCTCCTATATCGGAGTCAAGGGCGACATCATCTGTGATCTGACCGAGGACCTGGCCGCCGAGCAGAAGGCCCGCGTCACCTACGATAACATCTTGCGGCAGTCGGACGACCCCGACGTCAGCGACGTCATCCGCTTCCTGCGCGAGCGGGAGATCATACATTTCCAGCGCTTTGGCGAGGCCATCCAGCTGGCCAAGGACAAGATGAACCAGAAGAATGTCTACTATATGAACCCCGTGCTGGACCGATAGGGACCATCCACCGGCAAAACAGGACCCAAGTCTTTGTTCTGACTTGGGTCCTGCATTTTTTACGGGTCCAGCTTCACTTTTACCACCATGCGCTTGACCGGAGCGGGCGCCCCGCAGGCCACACGGGGGGCATGGAGATCGTCCGGCCAGACGATATAGAACATGCCGGCCTCCAGCTTCAGGGTATCCCAGTCCCCGTTCCAGAAGCCGATGTCCTTCTGGGGATCATAGGGGACCGTCACCGGTACGGTACCGTTCTGGGCGTAGCCCACGCACTCGCTGCCCTCCAGGAGGTACTGGATGTCCGCATACCGCTTGTGGCCCTCCAGCTGGGACTCCTCCCGGGGCAGGGTGTCCACCTCAAAGAGCGTGGCAAAAATATTCTCCCCGTCAATGGTACATTTCTCTCCCGGCACCATGCTGGAAGGGTCGGCCTGCACCATCCATTCCAGCGCCTTCTGGAAGCGCTCCCCCAGGCCATAGTAGACGGCGGCATTCTTTACCCGATCGATCACCATCGTTCCATTCCTCCTTTTGCTTTCCAAATCGTTTCGCTTATATAGTACGTCTTTTGGCGCATAAATTCAACCGGAAATCCAGCCATGGATGAAAAAGATTTTCTGAAAAAAGAAGCCTTTACAAAAACTGAAATGAGCAGTATAATCAAGGCAACGCTGACGCGAAAGGGAGATGCTCCCTGACGGGGAAGGGTTGTGCAGAATACTGGTTTTCCGTATGGGCGCACCTTCTTTCGGTGCGTCCATTTTTCGTGCGTTACAAGGAGGAACCGATCTATGGAAGAATCGCGCGTGGCCCTTCTCGGCGTAGTGGTCGAGAATGCGGATTCCGTGGAAAAGCTCAACGAGCTGCTCCATCAATACAAGGACTATATCATCGGCCGGATGGGACTGCCCTACCGGCAGCGGGGCTGCAACATCATCTCCATCGTGCTGGATGCGCCCTCGGACGCCATCAGCGCGCTGTCCGGGAAGGTGGGCATGCTGCCCGGCGTGACCTGCAAGGCCATCTATTCCAAGCTGCCCAATGGATGAGCTGCTGGAAAAGCTGATCGAGGAGCACCATCTGAGCCGGGAGGAGTGGCGGGCGCTGCTGGCACGGCGCCGGTCCCTGGACCAGGCGCTCCTTTTCGGCCGGGCCGAGGCGGAGCGGCGCCGCTGGTATGGGGACGCCATCTACGTCCGCGGTCTCATCGAATGCACCAACATCTGCAGGAATAACTGCCTCTACTGCGGCATTCGCCGGGGCAATCCCGCGGTGAGCCGCTATCGCCTGGAGCGGGACACCATCCTGGACTGCTGCGCCCGGGGGTATGAGTGGGGCTTTCGCACCTTCGTGCTCCAGGGGGGAGAGGACCCCGGCCTCTCGCCGGACCAGATCGCGGATTGGGTAGGGGCCATCAAGGCCAACTGGCCGGACTGCGCCGTCACCCTCTCCTTCGGAGAGTATGAGCGATCGGTCTACCAGCTCTGGTTTGATGCCGGCGCGGACCGCTACCTGCTGCGCCATGAGACGGCAGACGCCGCCCATTACGCCATGCTGCACCCCCCGGAGATGGCCCTGGGCCATCGGCTGGACTGTCTGCGCACCCTGAAGGAGATCGGCTACCAGGTGGGGGCCGGATTTATGGTGGGCTCTCCCGGGCAGACCCCGGACACCCTTGCAGCCGACTTCTGCTTCTTGCAGGAGTTCCAGCCCCATATGGTGGGGATCGGCCCCTTCATCCCCCAGAAGGACACCCCCTTTGGCGGAGAGACGGCCGGAACGCTGGAGGATACCCTCATTCTGCTGGCGCTGGTGCGTCTGCTGCTGCCCCGGGTCCTTCTTCCGGCCACCACCGCGCTGGGTACCATCCACCCCCAGGGGCGGGAGCTGGGGATCAAGGCGGGGGCCAACGTGGTCATGCCCAACCTGTCGCCCCCCGCCACCCGGGAGAAATATACGCTCTACGACCATAAGCTCTGCACCGGGGAGGAGGCCGCGGAACATCTGGCCGGCCTGAAACGGCGCCTGGCCTCCATCGGCTGCACGGTGGCGGTCCACCGCGGAGATTTCCCGGGGAATTAGAAACACCCAAGAGATAAAAACTAATGGGGAAGGGACTGTCGCCTGAC
Source organism: Clostridium sp. J1101437_171009_A5 (assembly GCF_015547905.1). Taxonomy (NCBI): domain Bacteria; kingdom Bacillati; phylum Bacillota; class Clostridia; order Eubacteriales; family Clostridiaceae; genus Clostridium; species Clostridium sp. J1101437_171009_A5. Next base: position 207,606 of record NZ_JADMVY010000002.1, on the reverse strand, counting down.
CCAGAAGAGAGGAAGAGATCATCCATGTATAATCCCAAGTCCAGAAAAGCAGAAGAATTCATCGACCATCAGGAGATTTTGGACAGCCTCGCCTATGCCGACGCCCATAAGAGAGACGCGGCCGTGATCGACGCCATCCTGGAAAAGGCCCGGCTGCGCAAGGGCCTGACCCACCGGGAGGCCTCCGTCCTGCTGGCCTGTGAGCTGGAGGACAAAAATCAGGAGATTTTTGCCCTGGCCCGGCAGATCAAGAAGGATTTCTACGGCGACCGGATCGTCATGTTCGCGCCCCTGTACCTGTCCAACTACTGCGTCAACGGCTGCCTCTACTGCCCTTATCACGCCAAGAACAAGCACATCCCCCGCAAAAAGCTGACCCAGGAGGAGATCCGGGCGGAGGTCATCGCTCTCCAGGACATGGGCCACAAGCGCCTGGCTCTGGAGGCAGGGGAGGACCCGGTCCACAATCCGCTGGAGTATATTCTGGAGTCCATTCACACCATCTACTCCATCCAGCACAAGAACGGTGCCATCCGCCGGGTCAACGTCAACATTGCCGCCACCTCGGTGGAAGACTACCGGAAGCTGAAAGAGGCGGGCATCGGCACCTACATTCTCTTCCAGGAGACCTACCACAAGGAGAGCTATGAAAAGCTGCATCCCACCGGGCCCAAGAGTAACTACGCCTATCATACCGAGGCCCATGACCGGGCCATGGAGGGAGGCATCGACGATGTGGGTCTGGGCGTGCTCTTCGGTCTGGAGCTCTACCGCTATGAATTTGCTGGACTTCTGATGCACGCGGAGCATCTGGAGGCCGTCTTCGGGGTGGGTCCCCACACCATCAGCGTGCCCCGGGTCTGCCCGGCCGATGACATCGACCCCGGTGATTTTGATAACGGCATCTCGGACGATATTTTCGCCAAGATCGTGGCCTGCATCCGGGTGGCGGTGCCCTACACCGGCATGATCATCTCCACCCGGGAGAGTCAGGCCGTCCGGGAGCGTGTCCTGGGCCTGGGTGTCTCCCAGATCTCCGGCGGTTCCCGCACCAGCGTGGGCGGCTATGCAGAGACGGAGCCCGAAGAGGAGAGCTCCGCTCAGTTCGACGTGTCGGACCACCGCTCCCTGGATGAGATCGTCCGCTGGCTCATGGAGCTGGGCTATGTCCCGTCCTTCTGCACCGCCTGCTATCGGGAGGGGCGGACCGGAGACCGCTTCATGTCCCTGTGCAAGGCGGGACAGATCCAGAACTGCTGTCTTCCCAACGCCCTGATGACCCTCAAGGAGTATCTGGAGGACTACGCCGCCCCCGCCACCCGCGCAGCGGGCGAGCAGGTCATCGCAAAGCAGCTGGAGTACATCACGAATCCCAAGGTGAAAGAGATCGTCACCGAGCACCTGGCCCAGATCGCCCAGGGACAGCGGGACTTCCGGTTCTAAGACGGGGAGAGGACACATATGAGCTTGAACGACACCCCTTCCGGCGAGCGCCTGCGCATCGCCTTTCTGGGCCGGCGGAACGTGGGAAAATCCAGTCTGGTCAACGCCTTCACCGGACAGGACCTGTCCATCGTGTCGGATACCAAGGGCACCACCACCGATCCCGTGTACAAGGCCATGGAGCTCTTGCCGCTGGGTCCGGTCCAGATCATCGACACCCCCGGCTTTGACGACGAGGGGGAGCTGGGCGCCCTGCGTGTCCGCCGGACCAGACAGGTCCTCAACAAGGCCGATCTCGCCATCCTGGTGGCCGACGCCACCCAGCCCCTGGGACCCCAGGAGCAGGATTGGCTCGCCCTGATCCGGGAGCGGCAGATCCCCTTCCTCCTGGTCTGGAACAAGGCCGATCTGCTCCCCGCCGTCCCGCCCCCGGAAGAGCATGCGATCTGGACCAGCGCACAGACCGGCCTGCACATCCATGAGCTCCGGGAGGCCGCCGCAAAGGCGGCAGTGCAGGAGCAGCCGGAGCGTCACCTGGTGGCCGATCTTCTGGAGACGGGGGACACCGTTATCCTGGTGGTCCCCCTGGATGGGTCGGCCCCCAAGGGGCGGCTCATCCTGCCCCAGCAGCAGACCATCCGGGACTGCCTGGAGGCGGGTGCCTGCGTCATGGTGTGCCGGGATACCGAATTGTCCCTCCTGCTGGACAAGCTGGGCCAGCCCCCCAAGCTGGTCATCACGGACAGCCAGGTCTTTGCCTCGGTGTCCAAGATGGTCCCGCCCTCGGTGTGGCTGACCTCCTTCTCCATCCTGATGGCCCGCTATAAGGGGGACCTGGCCCTCACCACCCAGGGCGCCCAGGCCGTGTCCCAGCTGCGGGACGGGGACAAGGTCCTGATCGCGGAGGGCTGCACCCATCACCGGCAGTGTGAGGACATCGGCACGGTCAAGCTGCCCCGCTGGGTCCGCAAATTCACCGGGGTGGAGCCCGCCTTCACCTTCTGTTCCGGCCGGGATTTCCCGGAGGATCTGAGCGAGTACAAGCTGGTCATCCACTGCGGCGGCTGCACGCTGGGGGAGAAGGAGATGAAGTTCCGCCAGCGCACGGCGGCCGACCAGGGGATCCCCATCACCAACTACGGCATTCTGATCGCCTATCTCAACGGGATCCTGCCCCGCACGCTGGAGCCCTTTGCTGCGTCGGGCGCTCCGCTGTGACCGTCGCACCGGGAGAAAAGGAATGACTTGTGAGGATTTTCATTTTATGCTATACTTTTTAAGATAAGGTCGTTGGAGTAGGGCGGAATGCGCCCGCCCGCTCCGAAACTGACGCACAAAGGGGTTTCTGAAATGAGTAAGCAGGTATATGAGAGTCCGCTCTCCTCGCGCTACGCCAGCGATGAGATGCAATATATTTTTTCTCCCGACAAAAAGTTCACCACTTGGCGGCGGCTCTGGATCGCCCTGGCCCGGGCCGAGATGGAGCTGGGCCTTCCGGTCACCCAGGACCAGATCGATGAGATGGAGGCCCACCTCCACGAGATCGACTACGATCTGGCCGCCGAGAAGGAGCGTCAGCTCCGCCACGATGTGATGGCTCACATCCACGCCTTCGGCGCCATCTGCCCCAAGGCCATGCCCATCATCCACCTGGGCGCCACCAGCTGCTATGTGGGCGACAACACCGACGTGATCCTGATGCGGGAGGGTCTGGAGCTGGTGCGGGACAAGCTGGTCCAGGTCCTGGCCCATCTGGCCAAGTTCGCGGACGAGTACAAGGCGCTGCCCACCCTGGGCTTTACCCATTTCCAGCCCGCGCAGCTGGTCACCGTAGGCAAGCGTGCCACCCTCTGGATGAACGAGCTTCTGATGGATCTGGAGGAGGTCGAGTACCGGATCTCCAGCCTGCGCCTGCTGGGCTGCAAAGGCACCACCGGCACCCAGGCCAGCTTCCTGGAGCTCTTTGAGGGCGACCATGAGAAGTGCAAGGAGCTGGACCGCCGGATCGCCCGGGAGATGGGCTTTGACGCCGTCACCCCGGTCTCCGGCCAGACCTACTCCCGCAAGGTGGACGCGGCTGTCCTGGCCACCCTGTCCGGCATCGCCCAGTCCGCCAGCAAGTTCGCCACCGATCTGCGCCTGCTCTGCCACCTCAAGGAGGTGGAGGAGCCCTTTGAGAAGAACCAGATCGGCTCTTCCGCCATGCCCTACAAGCGCAATCCCATGCGGTGCGAGCGCATCTGCTCTCTGGCCCGCTATGTGATCGCCGACGCCGCCAATCCCGCGGTCACCGCCGCCACCCAGTGGTTCGAGCGTACCCTGGACGACTCCGCCAACAAGCGCATCTCCGTGCCCGAGGCCTTCCTGGCTGTGGACGCCATCCTGAACATTTACAGCAATGTGGCCTCCAACCTGGTTGTGCATGAGAAGGTCATTGAGAAGCACGTGCTGGAGGAGCTGCCCTTCATGGCCAGCGAAAACATCATGATGGACGCCGTCAAGCGGGGCGGAAACCGCCAGGAGCTCCACGAGCGCATCCGTGTCCACTCCCTGGAGGCCGGCCGAAACGTCAAGGATCTGGGCCTGAGCAACAACCTGATCGATCTCATCGCGGCCGACCCCATGTTCGGCATGAGCCGGGAGGAGCTGACCGCCCATCTGGAGCCCAGCCGCTACATCGGCCGGTGCCCCGAGCAGGTGACCGACTTCCTGAACGAGTATGTCAATCCCGTTCTGGAGGCCCACGCCACCGCTTTGAGCCAGAAGGAAACCGAGCTTAAGGTATAACATAGCAGACGAATGCAGTCCGTATTATTTTGCGGACTGCATTCTTTCTTTTCTGTTTTCTGTTTTATATTTACATTAATTTTCTTATGAAGTCTTTTGAGACTTGTTTTTCTTGAAATTGCATTGTAGAAAGGCAATAAGTGTGCTATAATAGCAATATCACGATGCAAATGCTCGGTAAGAAGGAGGCTCTTTCCATGGAAAGAAAGCAAGTACGCCGGATCGGCGTATTTACCAGCGGCGGTGATGCACCCGGAATGAACGCGGCGATCCGTTCGGTGGCCCGTACGGCGCTGCATATGGGGATCGAATGTATCGGTATCCGGCGCGGATATCATGGTCTCATCAACTGCGATGTGCTCCCCTTGGATTTCGAAAGCGTCAGCGGGATCTCCCGTCAGGGCGGCACCATGCTCTACTCCGCGCGGAGCAAGGAGTTTATGGTCCCGGAGGGGAGAGAGAAAGCCGTGGGCACCTGTAAGCTCCTGGGGATCGACGGCCTGGTGGGAATCGGCGGAGACGGAACCTTCCGCGGCCTTCTGGAGCTGTCCAAGCTGGGGGTCTCGGTGGTCGGCATCCCCGGAACCATCGATAACGACATCGCCTGCTCCTCCTACACCATCGGGTTTGATACCGCCTGCAATACCGCGCTGGACTCCATTGACAAGCTGCGGGACACCATGCAGTCCCACGAGCGCTGCTCGGTGGTGGAGGTCATGGGACGGCACGCCGGACATCTGGCCCTCTATGTGGGCGTCGCCTGCGGCGCGACGGCTGTTGTGGTCCCCGAGCAGGACATTGACTACGAGCACGATCTGATGGAGCCCATCCGCCGGGCCCGTCTGAGCGGACGCACGCATTTTATGGTCATTGTGGCGGAAGGCGTGGAGGGCGGCGCCTACGGCGTCGCGGAGAAGATCCGGGAGGCCACCGCGCTGGATACCCGCGTCACCATTCTGGGCCACGTGCAGCGGGGCGGACGTCCGTCCTCCCGGGACCGGGTGACTGCCACCTACATGGGCTATGAGGCGGTCAAGCTCCTGGCAGCAGGGGAGAGCAACCGGGTCATCTGCCTCCAGGACGATCAGTATGTGGATTTTGACATTGCGGATGCGCTTTCCATGAAAAAGAGCCTGGATCAGCAGACTTACAGCGTGATGCGGGCACTGACCGGCATGGAGCAGGTCCGCCTCAAGGATCAATAAGCAACCAGAAAGCGCTCGATCGGATTACCGGTCGGGCGCTTCTATCTTTCGCTCGAAATGGACAAAAAAACACAGGGACGGGAGAGAACCCGTCCCTGTGTTTTCATTTTGATGGCGAAAGCGCCGATTACATGGAGGTGGTGAGGACCTTCTTCAGCTTGGCGAAGCGGGGGAGAGAGTTCTCCTTGGGGCCGTTGGCCTCGCCCTGGATCAGGGGCAGGACATAGTCGATGAAGGGCTGCTCGATCCCGTTGCCGGCGGCATTGATCCACTCGCGGGGCACCTTCTTCTCGAAGTTGGCCACGATGTCCAGGGGCTCCAGCACGGTCTCGCAGTGATAGCCGCCCTCACGGCTGCACTTGAAGGCCACCATCTTGTCGGTGACGCCGGAGACAGCGGCCTCCACAGCGGCCTTACCGGCGGCAAAGGCCTCCTCGATGTCGGTCTTGGAAGCCACATGCGAGCCGCAGCGCTGGAGCAGGGAGAGCTCGATGCCGCGCACCTTGGCGCCGGTCTTGGACTTGACCACCTCGGCCAGCATGGCAGCCAGGCCGCCCAGCTGGGCATGGCCGAAGCCGTCGGTGGCAGAGGTCTTTGCCTCGGACACGAAGGAGCCGTCGGCATAGTGGATGCCCTCGGACACGGCGATCATGCACTTGCCGGTCTTGTTGTAGATGGCCTGCACGTCGGCGATGAAGCGGTCCATGTCAAAGTCGACCTCGGGCAGGTAGATGAGGTCGGGACCGTAGCCGGCCCAGGTGGCCAGGGCGGCGGAGCCGGCCAGCCAGCCAGCGTGGCGGCCCATGATCTCCACGATGGTGATCATGCCGGTGTCATAGACGTGGGCATCGCGGTGCACTTCCATGCAGGAGGTGGCGATGAACTTGGCCGCGGAGGCAAAGCCGGGGCAGTGGTCGGTGCCGTTCAGGTCGTTGTCGATGGTCTTGGGCACGCCGATGATGCGGCACTCATAGCCGGACTTCTGCATGTACTTGGAGATCTTGTTGCAGGTGTCCATGGAGTCGTTGCCGCCGTTATAGAAAAAGTAGCGAACGTCGTATTTTTTGAAGATCTCCAGGATACGCTTATAATCAGTATCGTCCTTGTCGGGGTCGGCCAGCTTGTAGCGGCAGGAGCCCAGCTCAGAAGAGGGGGTATATTTCAACAAATCCAGCTCGGCGGCATCCTCCTGACCCATGTCATAGAGCCGGTCCTCCAGCACACCCTTGATGCCGTGGGCAGCTCCCAGCACCCGAGTGATGTTCCCATTGTCCAGTGCAGTGCGAATTACGCCAAGCGCACTGGCGTTAATCACCGCAGTAGGACCACCGGATTGACCAATAATGCACGCGCCCTTGAGTTCGTTCATAGCTTAATCCTCCCGTTAAGTGTTTTTTGCGTTGTTTTTGTGCAGTTTTTTCCTTTCTTAACTGAGAAATTTAGATATTTATGTACTCAAATCTAAATTTCGCATTATTATATCATGCCCTCTTGTAATTATCAATGTCTAATGATAAAATCTACTTGTAATTTAAAAAAGGAGATGAGCCTTATGCCTCTCGTTACCACTACTGAAATGTTCAAAAAGGCCTATGACGGCGGATATGCCATTGGTGCATTCAATGTCAACAACATGGAGATCGTTCAGGGCATCACTGAGGCGGCCAAGGAAGTCAATGCTCCCCTGATCCTTCAGGTTTCCAAGGGCGCCCGCGCCTATGCCAACCACACCTACCTGATCAAGCTGGTGGAGGCCGCTATTGAGGAGACCGGTCTGCCCATCTGCCTGCATCTGGACCACGGCGATTCCTTCGAGCTGTGTAAGTCCTGCATCGACGGCGGCTTTACCTCCGTCATGATCGACGCCAGCTCCAAGCCTTTTGCTGAAAACATTGAGATCACCCGCAAGGTCGTCGAGTATGCCCATGACCACGGCGTTGTCGTCGAGGCTGAGCTGGGCGCTCTGGCCGGCGTAGAGGATGAGGTCAACGTCTCCGCCGAGGACTCCCACTACACCCGTCCCGAGGAGGTCGAGGAATTCGTCTCCAAGACCGGCTGTGACTCTCTGGCCATCGCCATCGGCACCAGCCACGGCGCTTACAAGTTCACCGCCGCTCAGTGCACCCGCAACGAGAAGGGCGAGCTGGTTCCCCCTCCGCTGCGCTTCGACATCCTGGACGAGATCGTCAAGCGTCTGCCCGGCTTCCCCATCGTGCTCCACGGTTCTTCCTCCGTGCCCCAGGAGTTCGTGCGGATGATCAACGAGAACGGCGGCAAGATGCCCGATGCTGTCGGCATCCCCGAGGAGCAGCTCCGTCAGGCCGCCCGCGGCGCCGTTTGTAAGATCAACATCGACTCCGATCTGCGCCTGGCCATGACCGGTACCATCCGTCAGTTCTTCAACGAGCATCCTGAGAAGTTCGACCCCCGCGAGTACCTCAAGCCCGCCCGCGCCAACATCAAGGAGCTGGTCAAGCATAAGCTGATCAACGTCCTGGGCTGCGACGGAAAGGCGTAATCGATCCAAGTCTTGAAAAATGCGATGTGTTCCTTTCGAACACATCGCATTTTTTTGCTCTCCGCAGGCGCAATCCGGAGGAATCGGGCATACAATGCTTTGGAAAGGGGAGTGCTGTATGCTGACATTTCCATACGATCGCGTCCGTGCAGTGACTTATGCGCACCAGTGGGCCTATCGCCGGAACCCGCGCTACTACGACTACCAGGACATCGGAGGGGACTGCACCAATTTTGCCTCGCAATGCCTCTATGCCGGGTCCGGCGTCATGAATTTTACGCCCACGTTTGGGTGGTATTACCGCAATGCCAACGATAAAGCGCCTGCATGGAGCGGCGTGGAGTATTTTCGGAATTTTTTGGTGCGGGAAGAGGAGAATGAGGGCCCCTTCGGCAGAGAAGCCCCCATGGCGGACATCAAACCGGGCGATTTTGTCCAATTGGATCTCGGATATGGCCGCTTCAGTCACACTTCCATTGTGGTGGCCGTGGGAAGGCGTCCGAACCCGCAGAATATCCTGGTGGCCACCCATTCCATGGATTCCGATTACCGGCCGCTCCGCTCCTATTCTTACGAAAAAGTGCGCTTTATTCACATATTAGGGGTAAGATCCCTCATTTAGTCCCAAAATCAGGTCAAAACAGGGAGGAGGGCAGGGGGGGAGAGGCCCCCAAAAACTCATTCCTCTTCCGAAGAGGATTCCGCTTTTTTTCTCCGGATCTGGCCCAGGGGATTGGCCTTTGCGGCGGTCCTCAGATTTTCATTGTCCACGTGGGTATAGATCTGGGTGGTGTTCAGGTTGTCGTGCCCCAGGACTTCCTGCAAGGTACGCACATCCACGCCGTTTTGCAGCATCAGAGTGGCCGCAGTGTGCCGCAGCTTATGGCTGGAGTAGAGCGTGCTGTCCAGGCCGGCCTTTTTCAGACGCTGTTTGACCATATAGTGGACCGCGTCCTTGGTCATACGGGTATGCTTTCGGGTGATGAACAGGGCGTCCGGATCGGCCGAGGCACAGTGGCTGCGTTCCTCCAGCCAGTCATCCAGCGCCTGCCGGCAGGCGTCGTTCAGAAAGAGCACCCGTTCTTTGTTGCCCTTGCCAAGCACGCGGATCTGGTTGTCCCGCACATCGGTCAGGTTCAGGGCGACTAACTCGGAGATCCGCATGCCGCAGTTCAAAAAGAGGGTCAGGATGCAGTAATCCCGGGCCTGATTGGGCTCGTCCACGTGTTCCAGCAATTGGATACACTGCTGGAGGTCCAGATACCGGGGCAGCGTTTTTTTCAGCCGCGGGGCGTCCAGATCATTCATGGGATTTTCTTCGATCAATTTCGCCTTGCTGGTCAGATACTTATAAAAGGAGCGGATGGTGGCGACTTTCCGCGCACGGGTAGGCGCGCTCAGGCTGCGATCCCGGTCCAGGTAATCCATGAACGCATAGACGTCGGCCAGCGTGACGCTGCGCGCCAATGCGAGATCCACATCGGAAACCGAAATCTCATCCATGGGAGTCTGGGCCGGCACACATTTTTTTTGCAGCTTCATGAAGCGGAAAAAGGTGCGCAGGTCCAGATAATATTCATCGATTGTTTTTAAAGAGTGACCCTGAATGGTGCGATGATACGTCAAAAAATCACGGATTAATTTCGGAGCTTCGGTACGGTAGTCCAAGGTGCGTCGAATGGGGTTTCTGGGCCCAAATCGGGCCAAAACCGGAGAAGAGCCGGAAAACCCTCCACTCAACTCAACAAAATTTTTATTTTGTTGAGTTGTAAATAGGGGCCCATCGGCACTTCCCCAAACGCCATTCTGTCCTCCTTTCTCGGGTGTCATATCGTTGGTTTCGCGTTATACATCTATCTATGTGCAAAGTTCGTGTTGTACGTCTGTTTTTCTCTTACAGGATGGCAGCCAGCGCCTCCCGGATGTTTTTGACGCGGATCAGCTGCAAGCCATCCGGGATCGACAGCGTGCCGCTGCTGCGCGCCGGGATCAGGCACTTGGTAAAGCCCATCCGGCGCACTTCGCTCAATCGCTGGCCCAGTGCGCTGACCGAACGCAATTCGCCCGTCAGTCCGACCTCTCCAATGGCCGCCAGATCGTTTGGAATGGGCTTATCCCGAAAACTCGATGCCAGCGCCATGATCATGGCCAGATCTGCGGCGGGCTCCTCCAGACTCAGGCCGCCGATCACGTTGATATAGGCGTCGCAGGTGCTGACCATCAGCCCGCCCCGTTTTTCCAGCACGGCCAGCAGCAGCACAGCCCGGTTGAAATCAAAGCCGTTGGAGGTGCGGCGCGGCACGTTGAAGCTGGTGGGCGCCAGCAAAGCCTGCACCTCGGCCAGCACCGGACGCACACCCTCCATCACGCAGGTCACACAGGTGCCCGGCGTATCCTGTGGGCGCCCGTCCAGCAGCATCTCAGACGGATTGGGAACTTCTGACAATCCGTGGTCGGCCATCTCAAAGACCCCAATCTCATTGGTCGCGCCAAAGCGGTTTTTCGCGGCCCGCAGGATGCGGTAGGCCATCTGCTGCTCTCCTTCGAAATACAGCACGCAGTCCACCATGTGCTCCAGCACTTTCGGACCTGCGATGGAGCCCTCTTTGTTCACGTGTCCAATGACGAAAATGGTCACACCACTCCCCTTTGCCAGCTGCATCAGGGTCATGGTGCACTCCTTCACCTGCCCGACGCTTCCCGGTGCGGTGGAGAGATCTCCATTGTAGAGGGTCTGGATGGAGTCGATGATCAGAATATCCGGATTCAAGGAGTTTACCGCCTCCACTACCTCCTCCAGATTGGTCTCGGAGAGCAGATAAAGTCCGTCGCTGTGGATCTGAAGGCGCTCCGCCCGCAGCTTGATCTGGCGCTCCGACTCCTCCCCGGAGACATAGAGCACCTTGGAAAAGCGGCAGAGATGGTCACAGATCTGGAGCATGAGGGTGGATTTGCCGATGCCCGGCGCACCACCCACCAGGACCAGGGAGCCCTTGACCGCTCCCCCGCCCAGCACCCGGTCCAGCTCGCTCATCCCCGTCTCAAAGCGCAGCTCGTGGGTGGCCTCGATCTCCTTCATCTGCTTGGGCAGGCGGAGCGACGTGCGTCCGCTCTCCCGCATGGATACGCTCATGCTGCTGCCGGCGGCCTTTCGCTTGCTCTCGGCAGGCCGCTCGGTGATGGTGTTCCATGCGTGGCAGGCCGGGCACTGCCCCGCCCATTTGGGCAGCTCGTTTCCGCACTCTGTACAATAAAATTGGACCTTTGCTTTCATCTTGTATAAGCTCCTCACATTTGCGTCAGTTCCTGGAGCCAGGCTCCCGACAGCACCACGGCCAGCTGACACTGGTACACGCTGCTGCGGAGCTTTGCCTCCTCCTCCGGATTGGTCAGAAAGCCGCATTCCACCAAAATGGCCCGGCAGGAAATATGATTCATGAGATAGACATCTTTGGAAATGGGCTTGGCGGCCCGCTGGTTGGACGGATCCAGAGTCTCCCGCAGCAGCGTCTGCGTCCGCTCCGCAAAGGGCAGACTCAGACTCTCGTTAGCATAGAACACCTGCGCGCCATAGTAGGCCCCGTTGGGAAAGGAATTCTGGTGGATGCTCATGAGCGTGGCCTCCGGAAACTGCTCGATCTGCGCCACACGGTTGTGGAGATCAGAGCGTTTTTTCTCCCGCAGGCTCTGGGCCGAGCTGTCATGGAGCGAGCGGTCATCCCGGCGCAGCAGCAGCGGCGGCTGCCCGCAGAAGGCCAGAATATCCTCCATATTGCATGCGATGGCCAGATTGATCCCACTCTCCGGTGTGCCGGTGAGGGAGACCGCTCCCCCATCCTCCCCACCGTGTCCCGCGTCGATGATCAGAAGCTCCGATGGGTCCCCGGAGGCCGGCGCAAAAGCCGGAACCCGTTCCGAGTGATTCGGAAGCAATGCCACCGCCAAAAGCAAGAGCAGCGCGATCCCGGTCCACCGCTTTTTCCGTATGTAGTTCATCCAATCCATAGTCTCCCTCCCCTGCCGTCCCATCTTATGCAACCAGAAGGGCCACTATGTGAAGTAGATTATAACACATATGTTCCATGCAGGCAATTGTTCCCCGGAACGCGCTGTCCTCTTTGCCCAAAAAAGAGCGCCCGGCGCACAGATCTCTCTGTGTTCCGGGCGCTCTCCTTATTATATTATAAGGTAGAATTACGTAAATTGAGTTATTTTGCCAGGAACCGCTCCAGACGATCCAGGCCCTCCCGGATGTTGTCCATGGAGGTGGCATAGGACCACCGCACGAAGTTCTTGGCGCCAAATCCGGCGCCGGGCACCACCGCCACCAGGCCCTTTTTCAGGAAGGCGTCGGCGAATACGTCGTCATCGGTGATCTCCACGCCCTGGATGGTCTTACCGATCAGCTGCTCCAGGTTCATCATCACATAGAAGGCGCCCTCCGGGCACAGGCAGCTGACGCCGGGAATGCGGTTCATCCGCTCCACCAGATAGTTGCGCCGCTCCTCAAAGGCCTTGCGCATTTCCTCGATCTTCTCCTGGGGGCCGGACAGCGCCACCGCCGCCGCCTTCTGGGAGATGGCCACAGGAGAGCCCGTGGAGTGGCTGACGTAGTTTGCCATCACCTTGGCGATCCGGTCATTGGCACAGGCATAGCCGATTCTCCAGCCAGTCATGGCGTAGGACTTGGACACACCGTTGATGAGGATGGTCAGCTCCTTGGCCTCGGGGCTCAGGCTGGCGAAGCTGGTGAACTTCCGTCCGTCATAGAGCAGGCCATAGTAGATCTCATCGCTGATCACATACACGTCATTGGCAACGCAGACCTGGGCAATGTCCTCCAGCTCCTCCCTGCTGTACGCCATACCGGTGGGATTGGAGGGGTTATTCAGGATCAGGGCCTTGGTCTTGGGCGTGATGGCAGCGGCCAGCTTTTCCTTGCTCAGTTTGAAGTGCTCCGCCTCGGTGGCCGTCACCACCACGGGCACGCCGCCCACCATCCGAATGAGCTCGATGTAGCTGACCCAGTAAGGCGCGGGCAGGATGACCTCATCGCCGGGGTTGACCAGTGCGCGCAGCGCCAGATAGACCGCATGCTTGGCGCCGCTGGTCGCCACCACCTGGTTGGGCTTATACTGCACGCCGCAGTCGGCCGCGATGCGGTCACAGACCGCCTGGCGCAGCTCCACGGTACCGGCCGCAGGCGTATAGCGGGTCACATTCTGCTCAATGGCCTGAATGCCCGCCGCCTTGATCTCGTCCGGCGTATTAAAATCCGGCTCGCCCGCACCAAAGCCAATGACATCAATGCCGTCCGCCTTCATCTGCTTGAACAGCGAATCGATGGCCATGGTGGTGGAAGCCTGGACAGACTCTGCAATTCGGGATAGCTCTTTCAATGTGGATCTCCTCCAACTCCAAAATTCCGTTCTGTATGTTATTATATGTTCCTTCCCTCAAAAATGCAAGTACGATTTTCAAAACTTTCAAAATTTGATTTTTACGATCGCTCCCTGCGGATTACAGGGCAGAAAAGAAGGGCCTCTTGTTCCTTTTTCCAAAAGAACCGGAAGCCCTTCCCTGTTTCTGCATGTTTACTGTCATTTCTGCCCGGCCGATACGGAATTCCTTCACATACGCCGGTGCCGGAGCGCCTGATTTTTCTGGTAGATGAGAAAGAGTCCATCCAGGAGCAAATCTGCATTATAGACGATGGAATGCCTGCAATGCTTCAAAATATCCGGCACAGCGGTTCCCGTCGCGATGATGGAGGCAATGGACATGCCGCTGTCCGCCTCGATCCGATCGATCATGCCGTCGATCATGCTGGCATTTCCGTAGACCACGCCGGAGCGCATAGCGTTGACGGTATTGTGCCCCAGCAGACTCTCGGGCGCCTCGATGGAGATGTGGGGCAGCTCGGCCGCCGCCTGAGACAGGGCCTCCACCGCCACCCGAACGCCGGGCATGATGATGCAGCCCTCATAGCTGTTCCCCTGCAAAAGAGACATGGTGATGGCCGTTCCCATATCAATGACGATCAGGGGTGAGGGATAGCGCGCGATGGCGGCCACCGAGAAGGCGACAATGTCGCTTCCCAGCTGTGCATGGAGGTCGGACTTGATATTCAGTCCCGTCTTGACCCCCGGTCCCATAACCATAGGCTTCTTCCCTGCCACGAACTCCGCCGCGCCGCAGATGGCCGCCGTGACGGGCGGCACCACGCTGGAGATCATGATCCCGCTGGTGTCCGCCACACTCGCCCCGTGGAGCCGAAAGACGTCCAGAAGCTGGATGGCCCACTGGTCCTGAGTCGCGCTCTTATAGGTCGGCAGGACGGAACGAAATACCAGCGTCCCATCCTGCCGGAACAGCCCAATTGTGGTATTGGAATTGCCCACGTCGATCGTTAAAACCAAGCCTGTCACTTCCCTTTCGTATTCCATGTCGATTGTAACAGACTTTTGTTTTTCTGACAAGCATGGGCCTCTTTTGCAGACGGATTTTTCGCCCGTACTTTTTTATGCCCGCAGCTTCTGGCAGATCAGATCGCCCATCTGCTTGGTGCCGATGGGGGTGACACCAGACTCTGCGATGTCGGCGGTCCGCCAGCCGTCGGCCAGCACGCCGTCCACAGCGGCCTCGATGGCGCTGGCCTCCGCCTCCAGGTGGAAGGAGTAGCGCATCATCATGGCCACGGACAGGATGGTGGCGATGGGATTGGCCTTGTCCTGGCCCGCGATGTCCGGGGCAGAGCCATGGATGGGCTCATAGAGGCCGGGGGCGCTGTCTCCGATGGAGGCCGAGGGCAACAGCCCGATGGAGCCGGTCACCATGCTGGCCTCGTCGGAGAGGATGTCGCCGAACATATTCTCGGTCACCACCACGTCGAACTGCCCCGGCGCACGGACCAGCTGCATGGCGCAGTTGTCGACCAGGACGTCCTCATAGGCCACATCCGGATACTCCTCCGCCAGACGGTGCATCACAGAGCGCCACAGGCGGGAGGTCTCCAGCACATTGGCCTTGTCTACGCTGGAGACCTTCTTCCGGCGCAGGCGGGCCAGCTCAAAGGCACGGCGGCCGATGCGCTCGATCTCCATCTCGGAGTAGGCCATGCGGTCGGCGCACTCCATCCCCCGGTCCTCGGTCTGGTACTTCTCCCGCTGTCCGAAGTAGATGCCGCCGGTCAGCTCACGGACCATGAGCAGGTCGATTCCCTGCTCCGCCGTCTCCTTCTTCAGGGGGCAGGCGTCCGCCATAGCCGGACGCAGGGCCGCGGGACGCAGGTTGGCATACAGCCCCAGGTCCCGGCGAATGGCCAGCAGGGCAGTCTCCGGCCGCTCCTCCGCCGGGCGGTCCGAGCCCCACTTGGGTCCGCCCACCGCGCCCAGAAGGACTGCGTCGCAGGCCTTGCATTTCTCCGCCGTTCCGTCCGGGTAGCTCTTCCCCACCGCATCGGTGGCGCAGCCGCCCAGGAGGACGTCCGTATAGGTAAAGGTATGTCCGAACCGCTCGCCCACGGCATCCAGAACCTTGACAGCCTCGCCCACCACTTCGGGGCCGATGCCGTCTCCGCGGATCAGTGCGATCTTAAAGTCCATTGTTGTGTCCTCCCCTCTTATTTGGCCACTCCGCGCACCTTCAGGGAGCGGAGCAGGCCGCCGTTGTCAATGATCTCGCTGACAAAGGCCGGGAAGGGCGCGGCCTGGTACTCCTTCCCCGTGGTCTCGTCCACGATCTTTCCGGTGGCAAAGTCCACCTTGACCTGATCGCCGGCCTGGATCTCGGCCGCAGCCTCCGGGCACTCCATGATGGGGAACCCGATGTTGATGGAGTTGCGGTAGAAGATCCGCGCAAAAGAGGCCGCGATGACGCACTTCACGCCGCACGCCTTGATGGAGAGGGGCGCATGCTCCCGGGAAGAACCGCAGCCGAAGTTGGCCCCGCCCACGATGATGTCGCCCGGCTGCACGGTCTTGGCAAAGTCCGCGTCGATATCCTCCATACAGTGGGAGGCCAGGGCTTTGGGATCGGGATTGTTCAGATGGCGGGCCGGAATGATCACGTCGGTATCCACGTTGTCGCCATATTTAAAGACCTTCATGGTTGACTTCCTTTCTGTTCCAGTATCGGCGCTTACAGCGTCTGGGGATTTGCCACACAGCCCGCCACCGCGGAGGCCGCGGCCACCGCCGGGCTGGCCAGGATGATCTCCGAGCTCACCGGTCCCATGCGGCCCACGAAATTGCGGTTGGTGGTGGAAATGGCCCGCTCGCCGTCGGAGAGCACGCCCATGTGTCCGCCCAGGCAGGGACCGCAGGTGGGCGTGGAGACAGCGCATCCCGCCTCGATGAAGATCTGGATCAGGCCCTCGGCCATGGCGTCCAGCATGATCTGCTGGGTGGCTGGGAACACGATGCAGCGCACGCCGTCGTGGACCTTGCGTCCCTTCAGGACCTCAGCCGCCTTGCGCATGTCCTCCAGACGGCCGTTGGTGCAGGAGCCGATGACGACCTGCCGGATGGGGGTCCCGGCCACTTCGTCCACGCTGCGGGTGTTGGAGGGCAGGTGGGGCAGTGCCACCGTGGGCTGGAGGGTGTTGAGATCGATCTCGATCTCCCGCTCGTACACCGCGTCCGGGTCGGCCTCAAAGGCCTCCCACTCCCGGCTGACCCGGCCCTGGAGATAGGCTCGGGTGGTGTCGTCCACGGGGAAGATACCGTTCTTCGCACCGGCCTCAATGGCCATGTTGGAAATGGTGAAGCGGTCATCCATGGAGAGGGCGGCCACTCCGTCGCCGGTAAACTCCAGCGAGCGGTAGAGGGCGCCGTCCACCCCGATCATGCCGATCAGGTGCAGGATCAGGTCCTTACCCGACACATAGGGGCGGAAGGAGCCATGCAGGGTCACCTTGATGGCGGAGGGCACCTTGAACCAGGCAAGGCCCGTGGCCATTCCGGCCGCCATATCGGTAGAGCCCACGCCGGTGGAAAACGCGCCCAGTGCGCCGTAGGTACAGGTGTGAGAGTCGGCGCCGATCACCACCTCGCCGGGGGCGACCAGGCCCTTTTCCGGCAGAAGGGCGTGCTCCACGCCCATCTGGCCCACGTCATAGAAGTGGGTGATCTGGAAGCGCTGCGCAAAGGAGCGCGCCTGGGCGCACAGCTGCGCGGACTTGATGTCCTTGCAGGGGGTGGAGTGATCCAGAACAATTGCGATCTTATCCCGATCAAAGACCTGCGTCAGGCCGGCCTTTTCAAATTCCGTAATCGCCACAGGGGTCGTGATATCGTTTCCCAGGACCAGATCCAGCTTCCCCTCAATCAGCTGTCCGGCCTCCACTGCGGATACGCCGGCATGCTTTGCCAAGATTTTTTGGGTCATTGTCATTCCCATGATCCATTCCTCCTGTGTATGGTTTTGTGCTTTTTATTATGACAGGTTTCTTGCGGAAAGAATGTAAACTGTGATACAATTAAAACAATACAGTACATCGGAGGACTTCGCATATGGATGTATGGGCGCCTCTTGCCGAGGGCAAAAAGCCTCAGCTCTACGCTCCGGGGCAACTCATTTATTTACAGGGGACCGAAGCGTCCCAATTTTACTACATCATGGACGGGACCGTAAAATGCTTCCTGAGCGCAGAATCGGGAGAGGAGCGGATCCTGACCTTTCACTATGGCGGCGAGCTGATCGGAGAGGCCTCGTTCTTTGACCGTCAGTCCCGGGTCTCCTCGGCGGTGGCGGTCACCCCCTGCTCCCTGGTCGTCGTGGACCGAGCACACCTTCAGCAGGTCTTTGAAAAGCATCCGGACCTTGCCATCCCCATGCTGGAGTATCTGGCACGGACGGTCCGTCTCCTCTCTGTCCATGTGGACAGCACCTTTCTCCAGGCGGACCAGCGGATCGCACGGCATCTGCTCTCCCTCTCCGCCGCTTCCGACCGCGGGGAGATCCTCTGTACCCATGAGGAGATCGGCGCATCGGTAGGGGTCAGCCGAGTGACGGTCAGCCGGGTCCTGGGGGAATTTGTCCGCCTGGGCTGGATCAAAACTGGCTACCGCACCGTTCAGATCCTCCGCCGGCGGGCATTGGAACAACTGGTGGAGCGCGGCTCCCAGGAAGCGCACTGATAAGATAAGAAAGGCGTAAGAAAGACGCAGGTGATGGATGCTCTCCTCACCTGCGTCTTTTTCATCGGTTGATTCGGTTATCCGGTCACTCAGCTGGGAAAGACCTCAGCAAAGGTCCGCTTCTCCTCGATGGCCTGTATCATCTCGCCCATGCGGGACAGATCTCCCAGCAGGATCACGCCGCACAGCGCGCCGTTGGCAAAGTAATAGCGCTCCAGATGTCCCTGGGTGTCCTGGCGGATCTCCACGGTCTTATAGGAGATACCCGGTGTCTTGCCCGGGTCTCCCAGGGAAAAGAGCTCCGTCCCCATGCCATGGAAGGCCAGCACCGGCGTGATGGGCTGATAGGTCACCAGATCTCCGGTGGCACAAGCGCCTGCCACCTTGCCTTGGGCCTGGGCTTCCGGCCACAGGGCGTAGTTGACGCCCTGGAACTGCGCGCAGTCTCCGCAGGCATAGACGCCGGGCACATTGGTCTCCATGGACTCGTTGACCACGATGGCCCGGTCCACCGTGATCCCGGCCTCCTGCGCAATGGCGGTATTGGCCCGCACGCCGCAGGAGATGACCACCAGGTCCGCGGGGATGACTTCCCCGTTCTCCAGACGCACGCCGCTGACCGCTCCATCCCCTTCGATGGCCGCGATCTTGACACCGGTCTCCACGCGCACGCCCTGCCCGCCGCACTGCTTCAGCAGAAGCTCGGCGGCCTGGTCATCCAGCTGGCGGGCCATGATCTGGGGGGCCAGCTCCAGGACGGTTACCTCGCATTTTGCCTTGCGCAGCTCCCAGGCGGCCTCCAGGCCCAGCACGCCGCCGCCGATCACCACGGCCCGGCGGAGCTGGTTCCCCATGGCCTGGATCTTCTCCACGTCGGAGATGCGCCGGATGGCCACCACGCCCGCCTGCTCATGGCCGGGGATGGGCGGAATAAAGCTCTCGCTGCCCAGGGCAAAAATCAGCTTCGTGTAGGGCAGGCGGTAATCCCCGTCCAGGGTGACCTCCTTGCCCTTCGTGTCCACCGAGAGGACCTTGCGGTGCAGGATGGGCACGATCTGCTGGGCCTCATACCATCCGGCGGGATGGAGGGCGATTTGCTCCTCGCTCAGACCGGAGAGCATGGCCTTGGTCAGCATGGGTCTCTGGTAGGACGGTCCCTCGTCGGACAGGAGCAGGATGCGTCCGGTCTTGTCCCGCTCCCGGATGGCCTCCGCGGCGTTGACGCCCGCGCAGCCGTTGCCCAGGATCACATAGGTGTTCTGGGTGTCGTTGCGGAAGGTGACCTCGTCCAGCTCTACCTCCACAAACTTCTCCCGACCCACGCCGCACACCGGGCAGGTGTCCAGGGAGGCGTCAAAGATCTCGCCGCAGACCAGACATTTCACCAGCTTGCGGCCCCGCTTCTTCTCCTCCTTCTGCTTGGTCTCCCGGACCGGGACATAGTACTCCGGCCCCACGCCGCAGACCGGACACTTCTCCTTGTCTCCGTCGAAAACGGCCCCGCAGATCTTGCAGCGTACCTTTTCCGTCTTCTCCTGATCCGCGGCCTCTCCGGCCAGGGGCACAAAATGCTCTTTGCCCACCTTACAGACCGGGCAGACCTCCGTTCCCTCGTCAAAGACCGCGCCGCAGATGGCGCACTTTACCTTCCGCGCCGGTGCCCGCGGCACATCGTCCGCCTGCTTCAGCAGTGTCTCACCAAAGCGCACGCCAAATTCCCTGGCCTGCTCCAGCTCCGGCTCGCTGGGCTTGAAGCGGACCCGGAAGCCCTCCACCGTTTTCAGCTTCAGCTGCTTCAGGCGTTCCATGATGTGGGGCACGCCCTCGCCGCTCCAGCCGTAGCTTCCAAAGGCACTGGCCAGCTTTCCGCCATAGGTGGCCGCGAACATGCCGCTGGTCAGATCCCAGATGGGCCGCAGGGCCTCCCCCACAATGGTGGGCGTGCCAAAGAGGATTCCGTCCGCATAGAGGAGTTCCTCCCCCACCTGAGCGGGATCTGCCTTTACCATATCATAGAGACGCACATCCACCGCACCGCTTGCCTGGATACCCTCCGCAATGGCCTGGGCCAGCATGCCGGTATAGCCGTAGGCGCTCACATAGGGGATGATGACCGTCGGTCTGGGGTTGGGATTCCGGACGGCAGACCACTCCTCATAGGTCTGGAACATCCAGTCGATGTCCTGATCCAGAACCGGCCCGTGTCCCGGACAGATCATGTCCACCGCAAGGGGATTGACCCGCTGGAGCGCCTTGCGCATAAAGGATTTATAGGGTCCGATGATACAGTCAAAGTAGTACTTGGCGGCCCGGCGGTAGCCCTCCCGGTCGGTGACCGAGCTGAGGAGCACGCCGTCCATGGCATAGTGGGAGCCGAAGGAATCGCAGGTGACAAGGACCCGATCCTGGGGGATATAGGTATACATGGTATCCGGCCAGTGGAGGTTAGGCACCACGATAAATTCCAGCGTCTTGTCATCCACCGTCAGCGACTGCCCGTCTTTGATGGGAATGGAATAAAAATCACGGTTTACGATCTCCCGGAGAAATTGCAGCGCACAGCCTGTCCCCACGATCTTCAGACGGGGATTGAGCTCCAGCAGCCGTTCGATACTTCCGCTGTGGTCGGGCTCCGTATGGCTGACCACCAGATAGTCCACCTCTTCAATGGGAGTGATCTCCCCCACCTTCTTGAGCCAGCTCTCCAGACACTTGGCCTTTGCGGTCTCAAAGAGGACCGTGTGGTGCTGGGTCTTCAGGACATAGGAATTATAGGTCGTTCCGTACTCCGTGTACATAATGATGTCAAATACCCGGAGGTCATGGTCGATCGCGCCTGTAAAATACAGTCCCGGCTTTAACTCGAATGCTTCCATTTGAGGCACCCCTTTTCCACCATATTTTGCGTGGGTCATGTTCATTGTACTATATATACCAAAAAGTGCAAGCTATTTCCCCTCTGCTCCTGCCATTTGTATGGTCTTAGTATGGTCCACTCCCCACAAAAACACACACAGCGGCCCGAAAAACAGGCCGCTGTGTGCTATCTTTATGGCTTGCAGATCCCGCAGGGCTGGTATCCCTGCTCCAACAGGGCGTCCCGCTCGCCCGTATAGTCCTGCCGGTTTGCTTCGCTCATACTCTGAACGCCGGAGCAGTCCGGCTTGTGGAACTTCTTGGAAGAGGTGTTGAGTACATACCGCTCCTCCCCGGAAGCCGTGTTCTCGGTGGGACTCGGCTCTTCCGCCGTCTCTGCCAGCCAGCTCTCCCCGGTGGCATAGTCGATCTCGATCCCGGGCTGACAGTTATAGACATAGACGTTATAGCAGACCTCGTCATCTTCCACCGACTGGGCCTCCATCTGTACGCCGCTGGCCACCAGATTGTCCCCCTCATAGATGGGGGTGACCCGGTAGAGCACGTGGTGCTCGGTCTCCTTCACATAGTCGGCCACCAGATTTTCAAAGGGGAGCATCCCCTCTACATTCAGATACCGGGTCCCGGTGATGAGGTTCTGCTCATTTGCGTTTTCGCCCGTGAGCTGGAACCCGATCAGATGGCACCGGTTATAGAGGTACTTTCCGTCCACGATATCGTATTTGACGGTCTGCCACCCGGTTGGCTTGACCTGTCCGATGTTCCCCCGCTCTTCGGTGGGCATCAGATCCACCCATATATTGGCATAGGCGGTGGTACAGCGGCCCAGCTCGTCCAGGGGCCCGTAGGACTCAAAGGAATTGGTGGTAAAGTCCTCCTCTGGAAAATCGGGCTGGTTCTCATTCAAGACCACATAGGGCTCGCCGGAAAACGGCGGGACTTCGCTCAGGTGGAAGGACCCGGCCGACGTGGCAGCCGGACCGCCCGTCTCACACCCGCTCAGAAGCAGGCTGCCGGTCAGAAGGATTGGAAGGAACAGCGTGTGGATCAGTTTCATCTTGTATAGACCTCTTTCGTAATCCGTTCATGGGAGTGGCCGGGAAATTCCGTACAGCCGATCTGCCGCCAGCCCTCGGCCGCCGGGTCCAGATCGAGCCTGGCATCGGAGGGATAGTGCCGGTTCCAGCGGTACAGGATCAGATGCTCGATGTTTTTCTCATAGGGCCGGAGGGACGCACAGGTCTCCACAAAGCAGTACTCGCCCGCTCCTGCCTGCTCCAGAAAATCCTCCGCCGTCCGGATGGCATTTCCCTCCGCGTCCGAAAACAGGGCCTGAGAATAGCGGTTCATCCATAGAACCTCTCCCCGGCACATCTGGAGGATATCGCTCTGGACCGCCCGGTCCCGGCTCTGACGGCGCTGGTGGAAGAGCATCCCACCGCGGTCATCCAGGCAAACGATCACATGCATCGCGTTTCCGCCTCCCATCCAAAGGGTTTGTGCCGATTATAACACCCTTTGTCCACCCCAGGCAAGTGCTTTTCACGCCAGCAAAAAGGCATTCTTCCTGTCGGCCCGGGCCGCGACAGGAAGAATGCCCAATCACATTCAGAGAATAATACAGATCAGTCCGCCGGACCCCTCGTTGATGATCCGCTGGAGGGTCTCCCGCAGCTTTCCACGGGCATCCTCCGGCATCCGCTTGAGCTTGGTATTGAGGTCCTCGCTCACCAGCTCGTGGAAGGATTTTCCGAAGATATTGGACTGCCAGATGGCCTTGGTGTCCCCCTCAAACTCCTGGAGGAGATAATTGATCATCTCCTCGCTCTGCTTTTCATTGCCGACAATGGGAGAGACCTCGGTCTCGATGTCCGCCCGGATCATATGGATGGAGGGCGCGGAAGCCTTCAGGCGGACCCCATACCGCCCGCCCTGCTTCACGATCTCGGGCTCCTCCAGCACCAACTCATCCGTGCTGGGGATCACAATACCATAGCCGGTCTGCTTCACGTCCTCCAGGGCGGAGGACACCTTATCGTACTCACATTTGACATGGGACAGCTCGGTCAGCAGGCCCAAAAGATCGCCGTCGTCGTGAATGGCAAAGCCGGACTGCTCGGAGATGGTCCCGTAGAACAGGCTCCGGGGCAGATCCAGGGTGGCGGCCGCCACGCCGGTCCCCAGGCTGATGGCGGAGATCTGCGCGCTGCTGACGTTTTCGCAGGAGGCGATGGAGTGGACCGCCTGTTCCACATCCCGGATACGACGCATCCCACTGGCACCCTCCCGGATGGCCGCATAGAGACTGCTCTTGATGGGATGGGTATAGTCCAGTGCGTCCACCCAGTGGGGCAGGAACAGGTCCAGCTCCTTCACCGGGAACTCGTAGAGTACGCCTTTGATGATATCGCGGACATCCGCCTCATCCAGCTCCAGGCAGTTTGCCACCACACAGGTCACATCGTACCGGGAGGAGAGATCCGCGCGGATGGCCTGTGCCCGCTCGGAATTCGGGTAGGCCGAGTTGAGCACCACCAGGAAAGGCTTCCCCAGCTCCTTCAGCTCCGAGATGACCCGCTCCTCGGCCTCCAGATAGTCCTCCCGGGGGATGTCCGTGATGCTGCCGTCTGTGGTGATCACGATCCCGATGGTGGAGTGCTCCGCGATCACCTTGCGGGTCCCGATCTCCGCGGCCTCGGTCATGGGGATCTCATAGTCGAACCAGGGGGTCGTCACCATGCGGGGGCTGTCGTCCTCCATCTGTCCCACCGCGCCCGGCACCAGATAGCCCACGCAGTCGATCAGCCGGACGGAAAAAGCCGCCCCATTCTCCATGGTGACTTCCACCGCTTCCTCGGGTACGAATTTCGGCTCGGCGGTCATGATGGTCCGTCCGGAGCCGCTCTGGGGCAGCTCATCTCTGGCCCGCTCCCGCCGGTAGACGTTCTCAATGTTGGGGATGACCATGGTCTCCATAAACCGCTTGATAAAGGTGGACTTTCCGGTCCGCACCGGTCCCACCACACCGATGTAAATATCACCCTCGGTACGCAGAGCAATATCCTCATAGATCTTGCGCTCTTCCAATTGCAATTCCTCCTTCGGCCGGATACGAGGGCTCCCCCGCATCTTGTGTGCCGGTCGTTTTCCCTATATAGCTATGGGGATAAGCTCTGACTTATACCTCACCGGGCAGAAAATCAGACGCCCGCCCCGGGTACACCGCCGCCGCAGCCCACCGCCTGTGCCGCTGCGGCGGCGGTATCCATCAGGCACGTTTCCGGGGAATCAGAAGAAGCTGCCCGCCGGGTGCCTGCTCTTCCTCCAATGCATTGGCCCGGCAGATCTCGGCCATGGTGGTCCCATAGCACTTTGCAATGTCCCACAGCCGCTCTCCCCGTCCGACCATCCGCAGCACGATGGAGGGCTGGTGGTCCCGGTCTCTGGGCGAGTCCGGATCCAGCCTGGCTGCGGAGATCCCGGTGATGGGCTCGCTGCGCAGGGCCATATAGCGAAATTCCACGGCAAAGCGCACCTCGATCCCGCCTGCGGTGGGCGTGGCAAAGACGGGCTCGGGACAGCGGCACACGCAGGTACAGCTGCACCCCTCCGGCAGTTCCAGGCTGCACGGCACCGAGAAGACGCGGGATACACTGCCCGACTCTCCGCCCTCGGTGCGGTAAAGGATGGTCGCGCGC
The DNA here is from genome assembly GCF_015547905.1 of Clostridium sp. J1101437_171009_A5. Taxonomy (NCBI): domain Bacteria; kingdom Bacillati; phylum Bacillota; class Clostridia; order Eubacteriales; family Clostridiaceae; genus Clostridium; species Clostridium sp. J1101437_171009_A5. The sequence goes on along the minus strand of NZ_JADMVY010000002.1, from coordinate 182,939 downwards.
ACCTCTGCCTCCAGAACCAGCCGCTCTCCCTCCCGGTTCTGTGCCATCCGCCCCACCGAGAGATAGGCGTCCAGAATGTTGTCGATGGACTCTCCGCACTCCACCACCTCCCGCAGAGCGGGCGTTTTGACGCTGCGGTCGATGAGATGCTCCATGGAATGGGTGCAGCGCTCCGCCTCCAGCAGATAGGAGGTGCTGTATAGATCGCACAGGACCGCCACGCTGCGCTCGGCCCGCAGGACGGCCTGGGCCAGCAATTCCAGCGCAACATGGATGATTCTTCCGTCTTCCCCCGACTCCAGACTACACTGGACCTCGGTGGCCATAATCTCCAGGGTACAGTCGGCCTCTTCTCCGCCGCCCGAGACCTCCATGATCTGCGAGAACGGAAGCTCAAAGAGACTGTCGCAGATCTGATGGTCCACACTGCGATAGAGGATCTGAAGATTCACATTTCCCTTAAAGATCAGTTTATTCCCGATCACCTTGGACTCGGTGCATACCACCGTCACACGCTGCTTGAGCAGCTCTGCGGCCTGGGGCTTACTGCCCGGCAGGGTCACCTCATCGGAAAATTGGAAGGGCTTTTCCTGTACGCACACCACGCCGTAGGTGTGGCAGGTCTCACAGAGCTGCTCCACCCCGGTCTTGCTCTCGGCGTGTACGCTGGAGCACACCGCCTCTTCCAGCGGAGCGTACCCCTGCAGCTCCACGGCGATCCCCACCCGGACCAGTACCTTGCGCGGATTGAGTGCACGGGTCTCCGCCCCCTCGATCCGGCCCAGAGAGACGAGACTGCACCGGTGGTTCAGCCTAGCCCCGTCCACGCCCCCGCTGAACGGGATGGAGACGTCCAGCCGGCGGATCCCCTCTTCTCCGTCCGGCAGGTACAGCACACATGCCCGGATGGTACCGGAGACGGCCGCATGCCCCTCCGATGCCTCCCGGCTTTTCAGTTCCACCCAGCCCTCGGTATCCAGGATACGCAGAATATCCGGGCAGGCGTCCGGTACGATCATCTCCATGGTCTCTTCCTGAAACAGCGTGGTGTTCAAAACTGTCTCATAGCCGCTCAGCTCAGTCCGCTCTAATTCCAGTTCCATAGTGTTCCACTCCCTTTGGCAAAGGCACGTTCGCCTTCGTGTTTGAAACACTATATGAAAAGAGCGGCCGGAATATTCCGGCCGCTCCAGGCTGTCGATAAAGTGTGTTTCTGCGCTTTATGCCGCAAGGGCCTCGCAGAGTTCCGCCGTCCGCAGGCGGCGGAAGCGGATCGAATCGTGTTTTCCGGCGGCGTGTACGTCGGAAAACACTCTTCTCAGGCCGCAAGTGTACGAGCGAAAGCGAGTGCGCGCGGCGGCCTGCATCCTCTCGAAAAAATGCCTGCATTTTTGAGAAGCGTGTCGAAGTTTTTCGACACGCTGAGAGCGGCCGGAATATTCCGGCCGCTCTCCAGGGCAGAGGGATGTAACAGCAGCATTTCGGTCTTTACCGCAGACCGAACAGCGTACGGAGGATCCCCCGAAACGCTTTGGGAGACCGCACAACGACAATTTTCAAGACGGAGCACTCCTTTCGGTTTTTTCCAGCCAAGCGCGTCCCCGGTATCCCAGTGCCGCGCCGATCCCCAAGGTCACAAGACTGGCCGGATAGAGCAGCAGCGCAAGCGTGACCGCCGTACCGGCCGCCCACCCTACCGTCTGTTTGTTCAGCCATTGCGGCAAAATGACCGCCCCCTTCGCAACTGGCTTCTATCCCCAGTATACGCAGAGAGCGGTCATCTGTGCCTGTTTTTCTCACCGGTCTGCCCGGTACAGTATGCTATGCGTCCCGCTCACTCTGGATGAGAAGGGCGCGCCCATCCCCCACAGTAACGGAAACTACCGGCCCTGCGGGCTGGTTGCTCACGGTAAGGGTATCCCCCCGCAGGATGGCTGCATCCGTTAGGGGATACTTCACTCCGTCGATGGAGACCCCTTCCACGGTGCGGTCCAGCGGAAGCAGGGACAGGTAGCGGTAGCGGGGCCCCTCCTCCGGATGGAGCGTGACGGTCTCATGCTCCAGCAGGCGCACCTCATTGTCCTCGTCGATCAGGATGCCCTGCCCGCCTCGGGCCTTCAGCCACTCCAGCAGGACCAGATTGAATGCCGTGTGGTCCAGGCGGCGCCCCCCCAGACAGCCGCACAGGAGAAACTCCGTGCAGCCGGCGGCCAGGGCGTGGTGCAGCGCCGCCTGAAGATCGGTCATATCCTTTTCGACAGGAAGGGTGACGCTGGGCACGTCGGCACGGGGCGCTCCGCCGGAGTCCCAGTCCCCCACCACAAAGTCCGGTTTGCAGCCGGCGGCCAGGGCGTTATTCAGTCCGCCGTCGGCGCAGTAGACCTGCTGGTCCTCCCGGCGGTATGCCTCCAGAAAGGACCAGTCCCGGCACGGGACCGAGCCAAATACCAGGGCACGCTTTACTTTCGCTTCCACTCCGGCACCTCCTTGGCCTGCTCATACAGGCGCACATAGCTGGCGTGCCGGCTGGGCGCGATCTTTCCCTCTTTGACCGCCTGCCGGACCGCGCACCCCTTTTCTTTCACGTGGGCGCACCCCTGGAAGCGGCACTGGTCCAGATAGGGCCGGAACTCCCGGAAGGTCCCGGGAAGGTCCTCCGGCCGCCAAAGCTCGTGCAGCTCGGTGTCAAAGGATGAGAAGCCGGGGGTGTCTGCCACCACCGCCCCGTTGGAGAGCCGGAAGAGCTCCACATGGCGGGTGGTGTGGCGTCCGCGGCCCAGCTTTTCGCTGACCGCACCGGTCTCCAGACCGAAGTCCGGCTCCAGCGCATTGAGGATGCTGGACTTGCCCACTCCGGAGTTTCCGGTGAAGGCGCAGGACTTGTCGGCAATGACCTCCCGCAGGCGGTCGATCCCCTCCCCGGTCTCGGCACTGACACGGAGGGTGGTGAAGCCCGCCGCCAGATAGGTCTGGTAGAGGGTCTCCGCCGCATCCAGATCGCATTTGTTGATACAGATCACCGGCTCGCAGTTCCGGCTCTCCGCAATGGAGACCACCCGATCGATCAAAAAGGGATCGGTGACCGGGATGGCGCCGGAGGCGATGACCACCAGCATCTCGATGTTGGCCACCGCCGGGCGGGAAAACTGGTTTCTGCGGGGCAGGATCTCATCCAGGGCGCCGGTCCCATCCCCCAGGTCGGTAAAGACTACCCGGTCCCCCACCAGAGGGGTCTGCTTCTGGTGGCGGAATTTTCCCCGGGCCCGGCAGGTGACCACCGCCGTACCGGTGTCAACGTAATAGAAGCCGCTCAGGGCTTTCAAAATCGTTCCTTCTGCCATACTCAAAAATCAATGATCTCGCTGCTGGAGATCTGTCCGTCGATGTACACCACCACTTCCTGAGAGCCGGTTCCCGTGACAGGCACCTGAATGCTCCCCTGACTGGTGGCAACCTCCTCTCCAAAGGCTTCGCTGTCGCCCACCATGACCCGGACCATGACATACTCACGGCCGTCCTGGGGGAGAGAAATGGTGATGGTGTGGGAGGAGGGCTGCGTCTCTCCGCCCGGGTCATCGGATACCTCCGGCGGCGTGGGCGTGTCGGTAGGCTTGGGCTCCGGTCCCTTGCTCACCGTGAGGGTGAGGGTCGCACCCTCCTGCACTTCCACATTGGGGTTGATGGACTGGTCGATGACGATTCCGGCCTCTGCCACATCATCATATTTCTCAGAGACCTTCACCACCAGGTTATAATCCTTCAGCATCTCCTGGGCCTTGTTCAGGGTCTGCCCGATGAGAGACGGGATGGTGATCATCTTGCTCGGCTTGCCCTCGCTGACATAGAGCGTGATGGTCTGTCCCTCACGCAGCTCACTCTCGGCCTCCGGGTCGGTACGGATGACATAGCCGGACTCCACCTCTTCCGAGGGCTCCGTCTCGACCTCCACAGTCAAGTTCAGGTCGGGGAACTGGTTCTTCAGCTTCTGCTGGGCCAGTGCCTGCTCCTGATTGACCAGATCCAGCATTTTCGGGACCTCACTGCCGGCACTGAGCTGGACCTTGATGACCCGATTTTCCGTAGTGTCCCGCAGGGTGGTGTTGGCGCCGGGCGACTGGTGTGCAATCGTCCCCTCCGGATAGGAGCTCTCTATGGCCTCTCCGTCTTCCTCAATAGTAAAGCCACCTTCCTTTACAGCATCCAGTTCTTGTGCCTCTTCCAGGGTATAGCCCATTACATCGGGAATGGTGATGTCCTGGGTCTCTGGAAAGGCATTTCCGAAGATGCTGACCAGAAAAATACCGATACCCACCAGGAAGATCAGGATGGCGCCGACCGCGGCAATAATGGGCCACTTGCTGGCCGGCTCCTCCTCTTCCTCGTAATAGTCCTCGCTGCGGCGGCTGGACGGACGATTGGACGGACGGCTGCCCGCGGTGTCCCCGCTGTGGCGTACCCCGGACTCCGGCCCTCTGTGGCGCGGAATGCGCTGTGTGGCATCCTCCGCCTCGCCCGGATGGGGCAGGCGGCGTCCGCCGGTCATGGCGCTGGGCGTATTGGCTCCGATGATCTGGGTTGGCTCATCCGCTTCGTCGGTCAGCCGGACGTCCTCCGGGCGGAACTCAAAGTTGATGTTGGGATTCTTCCGGAACTCCTCCAGGTCGGCCAGCATGGCGTCGGCCGAAATGTAGCGCTGGTTGACATCCGAGGCCATGGCCTTCAGGGTGATGGCCTCCAGCGCCTCCGGAATCCCGGGCTCCAGCTCACGGGGCGAGAGCGGAATGGAGTTGATGTGCTGAATGGCCACCGCCACCGGGGAATCCCCCTCGTAGGGCAGCCTTCCGGTCAGCATCTCGTAGAGCACCACGCCCGCGGAGTAGATATCGGAGCGGGCGTCGATGTGGCTTCCTCTGGCCTGCTCCGGAGAGATGTAGTGTACCGACCCCAGCGCCTCCTGCGTCATGGTGTTCTGGCTGGCCGAGGTCAGTCGGGCGATGCCGAAGTCGGCCACCTTAATACTGCCGTCCCGCAGCACCATGATGTTGTGGGGCTTGATGTCCCGGTGGATGATGCCGCGGCTGTGGGCGTGGGAGAGGGCCTTCATGATCTGGATGATAAAGTGGAGGGACTCCTTCCAGCTCAGCTTTCCGCCCTTTTTCTGCATATACTGCTTGAGGGTAATGCCCTCCAGCAGCTCCATGACGATATAGTCCACGTCGCCGGATTTGCTCACGTCGTACACCGCCATGATATTGGGGTGGGAGAGCATGGCCACGGCCTGGGACTCATCGTGGAAGCGGCGGCGAAACTCTGCGTCCTGGGCCAGCTCTTCCTTGAGGATCTTAATGGCCACCAGACGGTTGAGCCGGTGACAGCGGGCCTTATAGACCACCGCCATGCCTCCGGTCCCGATCCGCTCCAAAATCTCATATCGGTTGTCGAGTAACTTCCCTATGTATTGATCCATAGTCATTACCCTCCCTTACTCAAACTGAAACAGGACACAGGTCACGTTATCCGGTGCGCCCCGGGATAACGCGATGTCCAAAAGCCGGTGGCAGCATTCGCCCACCGGACCGCCGTGGAGTACCTCATAGAGCATCTCCTGATCGCTGACCACGTTGGAGAGTCCGTCCGAGCACAGGAGAAGCGAGTCTCCGCTTTCCAGTTTCTTACGGTAAAAGTCCGCCCTCACATGTTCCTCGGTCCCGAGGGCGCGGGTAATGAGGTTCTTCTGCGGATGGTTGCGCGCCTGTTCCGGCGTGATGTCCCCCCGCCGGACCATATCTTCCACCAGGGAGTGATCCCGGGTCACCTTCTCGATCCCGTTCCCCGAGATGTAATAGGCGCGGCTATCTCCGATGTTCAACAGGTACGCCATATCCGACAGGACCAGAGCTGCCACCATGGTGGTCCCCATCCCATGGCAGTCCGGGTCCCTTCTGGCCCGGTGGTACACCACCGTGTTGGCCCCGGCGCTGCCCTGTGCCAGCAGGGCCTCCGGATCCTCCGGCGTGCCCGGCGGGAGATCCTGCAAAGCCTCGACAAATGCCTCCACCGCCAGCATGCTGGCGATATTTCCGGCGCGCGCGCCGCCCATACCGTCACAGACCAGGCCCACAGCCAGGTCTTCCGACAGAACGTCCAGGTAGTAAGTATCCTGATTCTGCGGACGGACGCAGCCCTTATGTGTGATTCCCCATGCTTTTATCATAGTAAACAGCCTTCTTCTCCACATCGATTTTTCCGCAGCCCATCCCATGCGGATCGGGATGAGCCCGTCGCACAGCCCCTTCTCAGGCCTGCTCCTCCAGCATCTGCTTGCGGCGGAGCTGCCCGCAGGAGGCGTCGATATCGCCACCCAGTTTGCGCCGTACCGTCACGGTCACGCCCTGGGACTCCAGACGTTTTTGGAATGCAGCCACCCGGCGGCTGGGACGCAGCGGGCTCTCCTTGACCTCGTTGAGCGGGATCAGGTTCACATGCCCCGGCGTTCCCTTCAAATGGCTGGCAAGTAGATCTGCTTGCCAGTCCGTGTCGTTGACCCCGTCGATCATGGCATACTCATAGGAGATCCGCCGGCCGGTCTGCTCAAAATACCGCCGGCAGCTGGCAAAGAGCCGCTCCACCCCCACACTCTTGTTCACCGGCATGATCTTGGAGCGGGTCTCGTCGTCCGGTGCGTGGAGGGAGACGGACAGGGTCAGCTGGAGCTGCCGTTTGGCCAGCTCATCGATCCGGTCGACCAACCCGCAGGTGGACAGCGAGATATGGCGCATGCCGATGTTCATCCCGTCCGGGTGGTTGACCAGCTCCAGAAAGCGCATGACGGTGTCGAAATTGTCCAGCGGCTCGCCGATGCCCATGAGCACGATGTTGGAGATGGGTGCCCCCGAATCGATCTGGGTGAACAGGACCTGATCCAGCATTTCAGCAGGTGTCAAGTCTCTTACCTTGCCAGCGATTGTGGAGGCGCAGAAAGCGCATCCCATCCGGCATCCCACCTGGGAGGAGATGCACACAGTATTCCCATGTTTGTAGCGCATCAGAACGGTTTCGATGCAGTTTCCGTCGTGCAGACGCCACAGGTACTTGATGGTCCCATCCAGGGCGGAGACCTGCTTGCGCTCTACCGTAGGAGGCGCGAGCAGGCAGCTCTGAGCCAGCTGTTCCCGCAGGGCCTTGGAGAGGTTGGTCATCTCGTCAAAGGAGCGGACGCCCCGGTGGAGCCACTGGAAGACCTGCTTGGCCCGAAAGGCCGGCTGCCCCAGCTCTTTGAGAAAGGAGGACAGCTCCTCCTGATTCATGGATTTGATATCGGTCATGTCGCCCTCCTCAATTTCGCAAAGAAGAATCCGTCTGTCCCATGCAGGTGCGGCCAGAGGGTCAGCATGCCGCCCTCGACCGCTCCAACCGGTCCGGGCAGTTGAAAACGCTCTAATGTAAAGTCAGAATGCTTTTCAAGGAAAGCCTCCACCACACCCTCATTTTCCCGCCGGAGCAAGGTACAGGTGGAGTAGAGAAGCGCCCCGCCCGGCTTGACATAGCGGGATACATTCTCCAGGATCGCGCTCTGAATGGCGGGGAGTCCTGCCAGGGGCTCCGGGTCCTTATAGCGGATATCCGGCTTCTTACGGATGATGCCCAGCCCGGAGCAGGGCACATCGGCGATCACCCGGTCAAACCGGCCGATCCACTCCTCCCGGCACTGCTTTCCATCCTGAATGGCGGGATGGATCAGCTCGGAAAATCCAAGCCGCTCGGCCCCCGCCTGGATCAATCCCCGCTTGTGGGGGTGGATGTCGCAGGACCAGATCTCCCCCTGTCCGCCCATTCGGATGGCCGCAGCAAAGCTCTTGCCGCCCGGCGCGGCGCAGGCGTCCAGCACCTGCATTCCCGGCCTTGGGTCGGCCGCCAGGACAGAGAGTTTTCCGGCGCCGTCCTGGATATAGAACGCACCCCGGCGGAAGCTCTCCAGCCGCTCCAGATCTCCCGTTCCCTGCAAGAGGAGGCAGTCCGGAATCCAGGGGTGGGGCTGTACCTCCACCCCCTCCTGCCGCAGCAGCTCCACGACCTCCTCCTGGGAGAAGTGGGTGGTGTTGACCTGGGCCATAGTGGGCGGAATGGCGTTGTCGGCCTCCAGCAGGGCCTCCACGCCCTCCCCATTCAGTGCAAGGTCAAATTCCTTTACAAGCCATGCGGGATGGGAATAACGGATGTCCAGCTGGGTTGGAAGGCCGAGGGTTTCCCGGCTGCGAATCAGGTTTCGCAGAATGCCGTTTACCATCCCGGCCGCTCTGGGATTCTTTGCGTACTGGCGTGCCAGATTGACCGACTCATTGACGGCTGCCGACTCCGGCACACGGTCCAGCAGCAAAATCTGATAGGCGCCCAGACGCAGGCAGGAGCGGATCTTCGCCTCCAGCCGGTCCAGCGGGAGCTTGGAAAACTGCCCCAGGTAAAAATCCAGAAGCATCCGGTTCTGCAAAACTCCAAAACAGAGCCGGGAGGCGAACCCGGCGTCCCGGCTGTCCAGCCCGGCCTCCCGGATGGCCTTCTTCAAAAAGCCGTCGGACCAGGCCCCCTGCTGCTCACAGGCATGCAGCGCCAGGAGAGCCACTTCACGGGCGCTCTTTTTTCTCTCTCGCGCCATCGCTTAGTCCCTCCGACGTCCGGCAAAGGCCAGCAGGAAGCGCAGCAGCTGGGCCAGGGAGACCAGAAGGGCCGCCACATAGGTCATGGCCGCCGCGCCCAGCACCTTGCGGGCCCCGCTCAGCTCCTCTCCGTCCAGGAGATGGGTGCTTTTCAGGGTCTCCAGCGCCCGGTGGGAGGCATTGAACTCCACCGGCAGCGTGACCAGCTGCACCACCACGGCCAGCGAGAACAGCAGGATACCCACGGCAAAGAGGGGCTGGATATAGAGAAACAGCCCCAGCAGGATGAAGACAATGGAGAGCTGAGAACCCAAGTTGCACACCGGGATGATGGCGTTGCGCAGCTTGATGGGACCGTATCCCACCGCATACTGTACCGCATGCCCCGCCTCGTGGGCCGCCACGCCGATGGCGGCCACGCTGTTGGAGCCATATACGCTGTCCGACAGGCGGATGACATTGCTCCGGGGATCAAAATGGTCCGTGAGCCGTCCGGACACCCGCTCGATGCGCACATCGTGCACCCCGTGGGCCCGCAATACCGCCTCGGCGGCCTGTGCCCCGGTATAGCCCCGGGAGGCGCGGACACCGGAGAACCGGCGGAAGGTGGAACTCACGCGCCACTGGGCCCACGCCGCGATGAGCATGGCGGGGACCAGGATGCTCCAATAGGTAGGATCATAATAAAACATGGCTGTTTCCTTTCTGACCGGATACGGCCTCCGTTCCCGCTCAGGGAATGGAAATGGGGTTGCCCCGCAGGTAGTCTGCGGCCTTCATGCGCTTCTTGCCCGCTGCCTGGAGCTCCACGATCCGCAGGATCTTCCCGTCCCCGCACGCCATGTCGATGCCCTGCTTTCCAGCGGCCACCACGGTTCCGGCAGGGGCGCCAGTCTGCTCCCCGGTCTGCTGTGTGACCAGGATCTTCATGGTGTCGCCCGTAATGGCATCCGTGGTGGCGGTGGGCCAGGGGATCAGCCCGCGCACCTGGTTGTGGATCTCCTGAGCGGAGCGCTTCCAGTCGATGGGCGAGAGCTCCCGTCCCAGCATGGGGGCCAGGGTCACGCCCGCCGCTTCCTGGGGCGTCCGGGTGGCCGTCCCGGCGGCAAGCTGCTCCACCGCGGAGATGAGGAGCGCGCCGCCCATGTCAGCCAGACGCTGATAGAGGGTCTCCGCGTCCTCATCCGGGTCGATGGCGGTCTCCGCCTGGGTAATGATGTCTCCCGCGTCCAGCTCGGTGGCCATGTGCATGATGGTCACGCCGGTTTTCTCATCCCCGTTGAGGATGGCCCAGTTGATAGGAGCCGCTCCACGGTAGCGGGGCAGCAGCGAGGAGTGGACATTGATGCACCCCAGCTTCGGGTAATCCAGGATCTCATCGGGCAGAATGCGCCCGTAGGCGGCCACCACGATAAGCTCCGGGGCGAGGGCCTGGATCTGGGCCAGCGCTGTGCCGTCCCGCAGCTTGGTGGGCTGATAGACCGGGATCTCGTGCTCCTGCGCGCACACCTTCACCGGCGGCGGAAGGAGCTTCATGCCCCGGTTCTTAGGTTTGTCCGGCTGGGTAAAGATCCCAACGATCTCATGTCCGGCCTCGATTAGCTTTTCCAGAGAGGGCACCGCAAATGCAGGGGTACCCATAAAAACGATCCGCATACTCTTACTCACGCTCCATCATGGCGTCCAGCTCTTCCGTAGTATAGAGCTTGTCACTGCGCTCGGTGAAGAGGTGGCCCTCCAGATGCTCCAGCTCATGGCAGAAGCAGCGGGCCACAATCTCCTCGCCCTCGGCCTCGAACCAGTTGCCGTGGCGGTCCTGGGCGCGGACGCGCACCTTCATGGGGCGCTTGACCACGCCCCAGCGGCCCGGGACGCTCAGGCAGCCCTCAAAGCCCTCCTGCTCCCCGTCGGTCCAGATGATCTCCGGGTTGACCAGCTCCAGCATCTCGTCGTTGCCGTCCACCACGATGACCGCACGGCGCAGAATGCCGATCTGAGGTGCGGCCAGTCCCGCGCCGTTGGCGTGGGCCAGGGTCTCCTTCATGTCGTCCAGCAGGGACCACAGCCGCTCGTCAAAAACCGTATAGGGCCGGCAGACCTTGTGCAGGGCCGGATCTTCGTCTGTCAGAATCGTTCTCAGTGCCATGGTAATCTTCCTCCTAATCCAGGGGATTCACATCCGCATAGACGGATACGCCCCGGTTTTCTTTATCTTTCTGTGCGCAGCAGAGCAGATGGGCCACCAGCGCACGCATGCGCTTGTCATTTCGGGTACTCAGGGTCAGGCGGTAGCGGTAGCGGTTGTTCACCTTGGCGATGGCCGCCGGCGCCGGGCCCAGCAGCTGGGAGCGGTACCCCTCATAGGGCGGCTGGCGCAGCCACTCCTCCAGACTGCGCCGCAGGCGCATGCAGGTCTGTAAGACGGCGCTCTCCGTCGTCCCCGAGGCGGTGAGTACAAAGAGATCCCGGAAGGGCGGGCAACCCCGCAGCTCCCGCAGGCCGATCTCCTGTTCATAAAAGGCGTCGTAGTTCTGCGCCGCCGCAAAGATAATCACGTCATTTTCCGGCGTATAGGTCTGGATGAGCGCCCGGCCGGTCTTTTCGCCCCGGCCTGCCCGACCCACCACCTGGGTGATGAGGGAAAAGGTCCGCTCCGCCGCCCGGTAGTCGTCCACATAGAGGGACAGGTCGGCCGCCACCACGCCCACCAGGGTCACATTCTCAAAATCCAGCCCCTTGGCCACCATCTGGGTCCCCACCAGAATGGGGACCCGCTCCTGTTCAAACCGGGCGAGCAGCTTCTCATGGGAGTGGACCGCGGAGATGGTGTCGGTATCCATCCGCAGCACTTCTACCCCGGGAAACATCTCCTCCAGCTCCTCCTGGACCCGCTGGGTCCCGGTCCCGATAAAATGGAAGGTGCCGCCGCAATTGGGGCAGACGTCCGGGACCCGCTCCGAGTGGCCGCAGCAGTGACACATGAGCCGCCCGTTGGCGGAGTGATAGGTGAGATACACCGAACAGCGGGGGCAGGTGGGCGCCTCACCGCACTCCCCGCAGGAGAGCATACGGCTGGCCCCCCGCCGGTTCAGGAACAGAATGGACTGCTCCCCCCGCCGGAGATTTTCCTCCAAGGCAGACCGCAGGGCATGGCCAATGGAGCCGCCGTTTCCCGCCTTCAGCTCCTCCCGCAGATCGGCGATCTGCACCTGGGGAAGGGCCCGCTCATTGTAGCGCCGCCGCAGCGTGAAGAGGTGGTACACGCCCTGTTTCGCCTGATACATGCTCTCAATGGACGGCGTGGCCGATCCCAGGACCAGCAGCGCCCCGGTCTGGGCACAGCGGTATTTTGCCACATCCCGGGCATGGTATTTGGGGACCTGCTCCGATTTGTAGCTCCCCTCCTGCTCCTCGTCCAGGATGATGAGTCCCAGATTGCGCAGGGGGGCAAAGACCGCCGAGCGGGTGCCGATCACCACCTGTGCCTTCCCGGCTTTCGCCCGCTTCCACTCGTCGTAGCGCTCCCCCGCCCGCAGCGAGCTGTGGAGGACCGCCACCGCATCCCCGAAATGGGCGGAAAAGTGGTGCAGGAGCTGGGGAGTCAGCGCGATCTCGGGCACCAGCACCAGGGTGCTCTTCCCCCGCTTCAGGCTCTCCTGAATGAGCCGGATGTAGATCTGAGTTTTTCCGCTGCCCGTCACTCCGTAGAGGAGCGCCGCGGCCGCTGTCCCGGTCCGGGCCAGTGCGTCCAGTCCCTGAAAGGCGGTCTCCTGCTCCTCGTTGAGATAGACCGGCCCGGCTGGTTCGCAGGGCTCCACCGATACCCGGCGGAAGGCCTCCCGCTCCTCCAGCCGGATCAGGCCGCTCTTGCGCAGGGATTTCAGGGTCTCCATGGAGGCGCCCGTAAAATAGCACAGCTCCTTGGTGGAGGCCTCTCCAATGGCGCACAGCAGCTCCATCACCGCATAGCGCATGGGGGCCGACCGCCGGCGGGGTGTGACCTGTGCCATGGCGTCCTCCGGCGGGACGGCCAGGACGGCCACCCGCTCGGTCTTGTCCCCCACGCCCCGGGAGGCGCTGGTCTCCAACACCAGGATGCCCCGGTCCACCAGCTGTTTGAGCGCGGGTCCGGGGTTTCGGGTACCGAACACCGCGCGGATCTGTCCCAGCTCGGCGCTGCCGGAGGCACAGACCATCCCCACAATGGTGCGGGCATATTCCGAGTTCCCGGCCGCCTCATAGGCTGCCTCCCGGTCGATCCCCGGGGCCAGGCGGTAGCGGTCCTGTAAGGAGAAGTACAGTCCGGCCGGGAGCATGGCCCGGGCCGCGTCATAGACCGTACAGAAGTACCGCTCCCGCATCCAGATAGCCAGATGGAGCCCCTCTCCGTCCAGCACAGGCTCCTCGTCCAGCTGGGTCAAAATGGGCTTGCATTTCGGATCGGGCGCGGTGATCTCATCGATGGAGAGCACGATCCCCTCGGTCCGCCGGTTTCCCGCCCCGAAGGGCACGATCACCCGCATTCCGGGCGACAGGGTCTCCCGCAGCTCCGGGGGAACCAGGTACGTATAGGGCTTGTCAATGGCGTAGGTAGCCGCGGACAGGGCCACCCGGGCCGCCACAGACTGCTCCATATTCTCTCCTCCTTCTCCCCGCCCCAAATCCGGGAAAAGGCAAGCGCCAGGGCTCCCGCCCCAACGCTTGCCCTTCTGTGCGTGTTATTCTGCGGCCTGGGGCGTGACCTTGCCCTCCGCCACCTCACGGATGGCGAGCGTGACCGGCTTATCGTCCAGGGAGATCCCGTTCTCCTCCGCCTCACTGGCGATCTGGCGGGCCCGCTGGGCCACCACATTGACCAGCATGTACCGGCTGGGCACCTGCTCCAGCAGCTTATTCATGGGGGGATAGAGCATCATAACGCATCAAACTCCTTTTACCTTTTATTTTGGTATAGCAGTGGTCTCAGCGGTCCAGCGAGACATCGTCCACCAGGTGAAGCCGGTTCCGGGTACGGCAGCCCTCCGCCGTCAGGATGGCGATGATCTCGGCCGCAGCCTCGGATACCTTGTCGTTGACCACCATGTAGTCGTAGTTGGGAATCTGCCGGTATTCCTCCCGGGCCTTCTGGAGGCGGCCCTGAATGACCTCCTCCTGATCGGTAGCCCGGCGGTGGAGCCGGCGGGAGAGCTCTTCAAAGCTGGGCGGAATAATAAAGATCAGCACCGCCTCCGGGCACTTGGCCCGGACCTTGGCCGCGCCCTGCACCTCAATGTCCAGCAGCACGTCGATGCCCGCGTCCAGCTTCTCCTGGATGACCTTGAGGGAGGTGCCGTAATAGTTGCCCACATACTCGGCATGCTCCAGAAGCTCCTCCCGGGCGATCATCCCCTCAAAGGTTTCCCGGCTGACGAAATTGTAATTCACACCGTCGGCCTCGCCCACCCGGGGCTGCCGGGTGGTGAAGGAGACCGAGAAATGGATGTCGCTGCGCTCACTGAGCAGCTCGGAGATCACGGTGCTCTTTCCCACGCCAGAGGGGCCGGACAAAACGATCAGCTGTCCACGCTTCTTTTTCTTTCGTATCATTCCATATCCTCCTCCGGCTCAGGCCCGGTCTCCTTCCCTGCCAGCCGTCCCGCTACGGTCTCGGGCTGGAGGGCGGAGAGGACGATGTGGTCGCTGTCCATAATCAGCACCGCCCGGGTGCGCCGCCCATAGGTGGCGTCAATGAGACAGCCGCTGTCCCTGGCCTCCTGGATCATTCGCTTGATGGGGGCGGAATCGGGGCTGATGATGGCGATGAGACGTCCTGCGGAGACCATATTGCCGAAGCCGATGTTGATCAGTTTCATACCGCGTCCTCCGCGTTACTCAATATTCTGGATCTGCTCGCGGATCTTCTCGATCTCGCCCTTGATCTCCACCACATAGCGGGCCGTCTCGATATCGCTGCACTTGGAGCCGATGGTATTGGCCTCCCGGTTGAACTCCTGGATCAGGAAGTCCAGCTTCCGTCCCACCGGGCCGTCTCCGGAGAGCATATGCTCCAGCTGGGAGAGGTGGCTGCGCAGACGGACGGTCTCCTCATCCACGGCGACCTTATCCGCAAAGATGGCCGCCTCGGTGAGGATGCGGCTCTCATCGATCTGGGTATTCTGGAGCACCTCGGCCATCTTGGACTCCAGCCGGGCGCGGTAATCGGCCACGATCCCGGGGGAGCGCTCCTCCACCTTCCCGGTGAGGGCGGCGATGGTGGCGGCCCGGGAGCGGACATCCTGCACCAGCTTCTCGCCCTCCCGCTCGCGCATGGCGTCAAAGTCCTTCAGGGCCAGGCCCAGCACCTCGCACAGGTCGGCGGACACCGCCTCCAGGTCCTCCTGGTTCTTCTCCACCAGGAACACGTCGGGCAGGCGGGAGAGCAGAGAGACCGAGATGTCATCCTTCAGGCCATAGCTGTCCCGCAGGTCGCACAGGGCCTTATAGTAGCCGTCGGCCACCGGCCGGTTGACCGAGATGTTGACGTCTCCCCCCTCAGAGGGCCCGATGGTGACGAACACGTCCACCTTGCCCCGGGAAATACTCTCCTGTACCTTTGCCTTGATGGCGTCCTCCGCAAAGACATAGATACGGGGCAGCTTGATATTGCAATCCAGATAGCGGTTATTGACGGAACGCAGCTCTACCGTGATGGGACGGCCGTGGAGGACCGCCTCTCCCCTTCCGTAACCGGTCATACTTTTAATCAAAGGGCTTCCCCTCGCTTCTCTTCAGAATGGGGCTCTGCATCACACAGAGTCATCGGAATATTATAGCAGAATTTCTCCCGCTTGAAAAGTCTCATTTCCCCAGCCGGCGGCCAAGGCGCGCCACATAGAGGCTGATGACCTTGGAGCATCCAAAATCATAGACCAGAAAGACCGGGTTGCCCACCAGGTAGACCAGCGCGGTCATGCGCAAAGCCTCCGGCAGGAACGGGAGAAAGAGTCCCCGAAAGCCAAACCACAGAATGGTCAGCGCCAGGTTGAAGCACAGCAGCTTCAGCCCATACTCGGCCAGCCTTGTCCGCAGCCGCTCGGCCCGGGACTTGATCACCGGATACAGGCCGAAAAAGAGCAGATAGAGCAGTGCACTCCCCTTGTCGGGCACCAGGAGCAAACCCAGGATCCCAGCCGCGCCATAGCACAGCAGTCCGGCATGCAGTCCGCCCGAGACCACCGCCGCGGCCGGCACCAGACCGGAGAGCGCTACCAGGCCCATCCGCCCGCTGGGCGCAATGGAGGCCCCATAGAGCAGCAGCAGCGAAAGAGCGGCCAGTACCGCCGGCAGCGCCACTTCCCTGGCGCCTCCGGAACGTGCGCGGGGCACCTTAGTACCCTCCGCATCCGCCGCACAGGCAGTTGAGACACATCAGACTGGTACAGCAGTCGCAGGCGTCCATGCCGCCCCCGTATCCGTAGGGACGGTATGCCTGCCCGCCGTTCTGCATCATGGCCAGCGCCTGGCGGTACTCCCCGTTTGTGGGGTCCATGCGGCAGGCCATCTGATAGTGCTGCATGGCCTCGTCCAGCCACCCCTTCCGGTAGGCGATGCTGCCCATCAGGAAGTGCCACTCCCCGTTCTGGGCGGGCGCGGTGCGCAGCAGCTGCTCCGCCCGGCCCAGGTCGCCCAGGTTGATGGCCTGCCGGGCCTGCTGGTACACGCTTCCGCCGGAATAGGACTGCTGCTGATAGCTGCTCTGCTGTCGCTGGTAGCCGGCATTGGAGGCATTGTACCCGCCCCCTCCGGCGCGCTGCTTCGTGATCTGGTCGTAGGCCTCATTGATCTCTTTCATCTTCTCCTCCGCCAGATCGGCCAGAGGATTGTTCTGATAGTTGTCCGGATGGTACTTCCGGGCCAGCTCCCGGTATGCGCGCTTGATCTCGTCGTCACTGGCAGTGGGCTCCACGCCCAAAACACGGTAGGGATCCGTCATCTGTCCATTCTCCTATGCATGCAAGAATTCCGTCGGCCCGTTCCGTCGGATGGGGCAAAGACACTTCGCTCCATGGCGGGAAGGCCAAGGTAAAGGATATTTTCTAAAATTCCGCTCCAGTCGCCCGCCTCCAGCAGCGCATATGCGGATACTGCTAGGTTTCTGGAGTGAAGCAAGGTCCGCGCGATCTCCTCCCGGTGGTCCTGTGCCCCGTCCGGGAAGCGCTTCAAGATGGGGTTATACTGTCCGGACTGCCGGTCCTCCTCCAGGTCGTCCCAGGCGTCCAGCAGATAGATCCACCGCCCCACATGGTAGAGCAGCTGCTCCATCGCCCGGTCCCGCGCCGGACGCCCCGTTTTCGGCCCGGCGGCCGACAGGATGCGGGCGAAGGTATCGGCCGTCCGGTCCAGCGAGGGGGACTGCTCCCGCTCCAGTACATGGAGCTCTTCCAGGCAGTTCTCCACGGTCTCCGCAAAGCCCGGGCAGGCGCGCTGTGCTCTCCGGTAGGCCGGACGCAGCAGGCGGGATAAGAGCCGGCTTCCCTGCCGCTGCCAGAAGGAGCCGTCCAGTACACCGTCCCGCAGCTTCCAGTAGGTGAGAATCACGCTCTCATCGGCGGCCAGATCCATCATCTCATGCCGGGGCGTACAGGATTTCCGGCATACCCACAGCCGTGCGGGACAGCGGCACCGGCTCCGCTCTCTCCGGCCCAGATCGGGCAGGAGCAGCATAGCCAAAAAGGTAAAGTCATAGTTGAGGAACATCCGGGCCAGAAAGCCATGGCGGCGGCCCATGGTGTCACACAGACCGCAGTAGGCCTCCCGGTACCGCTCCCACTCCCATACCCGCAGCTCCGTCCGCACCGGCCTGACATATCCAAACATCGCTTCTGTCTCAGTCCAGGATAGCGGTGATCCGGAAGGAGGTGAGCCGGCGGCGCTTGACCACGCTGTTGGCATAGACCGCAACCGCGATCCCCACAAAGAAGCCCAGTCCGCCCAGCGCAATGGAGACAGATTCCACATGAGCAATCATACGCCCCACGGCATAGAGCAGGAAAAAGAGGATCAGCGGCACCAGATAGACGATGGCCGCGATGCTGAGCACCTGTTTTGTCTCACTCTCTACCTGTACCGTGTCCCCCGCCCTGGCGTGGAGCGGATTAAAGGCCATGGCGGTCACTTCGCTCTGTACCAGCATCTCGCTGCATCCGCCTCCGCACTGGGAGCAGTCATGCCCGCAGGCCGATTTCCGCTTCACAGCGATCTCTGCCACGGTGTCGCTGACCACCCGATTTACTCTTGCGATCTGTTCCATATCTAACCTCTTATTACCTAGTTGCTGTGTGGGACGGACGCATTGCGCCCGTCCCACCGTGTTTCTCGTATGCTTCTTTAATTACGCCGCAGATTGACGACCACTTTGTAGTCTCCGCCGACGACGCCCACGCTGCTGCTGCCGTCCAGATAGACCGTGGCGTTCACCGTCTGGCTGCCCGGTCCGGCATCCTTCAGATCGGCCACCACCCGCAGCTGGGACGGGATCACCGCATTCACGGCCTCTTCCTCCCCGCGGATCTGCACCAGGCAGGAGAGGGTCACCTTCTCCGGCGTATATCCCTCCGGCACATTGATGAAGTTGATATTGTCCACTTCCAATGTGCGGGTGGTCAGTCCGGTGATCTTGACCGTCACGGTGGCCTCGGTCACACCGCTGACATTTTCCAGATGGGTACCCACGTCGATGGGGAAGGTGATCGTGTTCTGATCAAAGATCGTCTGAAGGTCGATCTGGCCCAACACGATCTTGGTCACGGAGTCCAGCGCTTCCTCATCTCCGGAAACGGTAATGGTCTCCGGCTCAATGTGTACCTCTGCGTTGTCCGCGGTGGCGCCGCCTCCGGGCAGGATATCCACGGTCAGCGGGATCTCCTTGAGCTTCACCACCGGGAGGGTCACGTCCACCATGTCCACATTGGTAGTCAGTCTCAGCGCCTTGGCATCCAGCACCTGTCCGTCAAAGCCGATCAGCTGGAAGGGCATGGTTCCGGTAAAGGTGGCGGAGAGCGGCTCGTCCTCCCGGGTGACCGTCACGAGGGCATAGTCGACCTGGTTGACATTTTCCTCCTCGCCGCTGACCGTGATGCTGCCCGGCGTGATGGAGAATTCGCCCCGCTGGAAGCCGTCGGCCACCTCGCCGTTAAAGACGCCGCGCACCTCAACCTGCCGGTCCGAGCGGCGGGCCACGGTGTAGGAGATATTCTGTACATTGCCCACCACGCTGTAGCTGATCTGGCTGACGCTGCTGGGCGTGTTGAGCTGATAGCCCGTGGTGTAGGAGCCCGGAGCGGTGATCTTGGAGACATCCACCACTGCGGTGACTGCCCCCTTCTCAGACAGCTTCATGGCCACGCTCCGGGTGGATTTAATCTCCAGGGTAATGGTCTGCTCCGCGCCCTCCGAGATCATCAGGCCGCGCTCCTCCAGGGTCTCCACATTGGTGAAGGTCACGGGAATGTTGCGGATCGTGTTGATCTCCTCCCGGCCCTCTCCGCTGCCTACATAGAGCCAGAGAAAGATGGCCAGCAGCAGAGACAGTACGATATAGAGCCACTTACTCTCCCTTATGTTCTCCATCACGCTGACCTCCTTTCATGGCTTTCAACAGGTTGAAGAGCTTGAAGCGCTGGCTCTCATCCTCCTCATTCTTGGGAAGGAGCTCATTGCGCAGAAGCCGCTCCAGCGTCTCCGGGGCCAGATGGCGCTTGAGCATTCCGCCCACCGCCACCGAGATGGAGCCGGTCTCCTCCGAGACGATGGCCACCACCGCGTCCGAATGTTCGCTGGCGCCGATCCCGGCCCGGTGGCGCATGCCCAGATCCCGGGACAGGTTCACATTTCCGGAGAGGGGCAGCACGCATCCGGCGCCCACGATCCGCCCGTTGCGGACGATGACCGCGCCGTCATGGAGGGGCGCCTTGTTCCAGAAGAGGTTCTTCAGCAGCTCACTGCTCACCGAACAGTCCAGCGAAGTGCCGGTCTTGATGGAGTCGTCAAAGAGATTTTTCCGCTCAAAGACCATGAGCGCGCCCGTCTTGCTCTTGGAGAGAGAGGCATAGGCCTCCACCGTCTGCTGGATGGCATGCTCGATCTCATCCGGCGCCTCTGCTTTCCCAAAGACATTTCCCAGGCGGCTGTTGCCCACCTGCTCCAGCATCTTCCGGATCTCCGGCTGAAAGAGCACCACCAGAGCCAGAACGCCCCACTCTACCGTCTTCCCCAGGAAGTAGTTCACCGTATTCAGTTTCAGCAGCTGTGAAAGCCACAGGGCCGCCAGAATCAGAACGACTCCCTTGGCCACCTGGCCGGAGCTGCTCCGCCGGATCAAAATGATCACCCGGTAGATGATAAAGGCCATGATGCCGATATCAATAAAATCGGTGACGTGGATCAAACGGAGATAATTGAGGACAACCTGCATAAACTGGTATAGATGTTCCATTTCCCACTACTCCCCATGTCGAACGCATGGTGTGCGCCCTGTGCTCACCCGATCGTTCACACAAACATACCGGGCCCTTTAACTTCATTATTATACTGTCTTTCCGCAATATTGGCAAGAAGTAAGGCCGGGAATCTTTTGGTTCTTTCGGTCTGTTTACAAATAATTTTCAATTTATTCACAGCATTTCCGACCCATCCCGCCTATTTTCGCAGGATGGGGCCAATTCTCCCCATCACGCCTCTCTTTAGCGTGATATCAATCCGATCATGACAGGAAAGGAGCTCCAAGCCGCACCGGGCCTGGAGCTCCCCTTTTAAACCGCCTGTGCCCCATTTCGCCGGATCTCCCGCAGCATGTGGGCGAACCGCCGGATCTCCGATTCCATGGTGAAGGCGGAAACACTCATCCGTATGGTCCCGGTCTCAAAGGTACCGGCGGTGCGGTGGGCCAGCGGCGCACAGTGGAGTCCGGCGCGCACGGCCACGCCCCGCTTCCCCAGCACTTCTCCCACCTGTTCGCACTCCATCCCTTCCATACACAGGGAGAGTACGCCGGTTTGCAGCCCCGGGTCGGGAGAGGCATAGAGGGTCACCCCGTCCATCCCCCGCAGCAGCTGGACCGTGGTGCGGATCATGCGCTCCTCGTGGGCGCGGATCCGGCCGATCCCGGTCCGCTTCACGAAGCGCAGTCCCTCCAGCAGTCCGGCAATGCCGGGCATGTTGTGGGTCCCCGCCTCCAGGCGGTCCGGCAGGACCTCGGGCATACCCGGCAACGCCGAGGCGCTGCCCGTTCCGCCCTCCAGAAGGGTGTTCACATCCTCCCGGGCACAGAGCAGCAGTCCGGTCCCCTGGGGGCCATAGAGACCCTTGTGTCCCGGCATGGCGACAAAGTCCGCCCCCAACTCCTTGCAGGAGATGGGGATCACTCCGGCCGACTGGGAGGCGTCCAGTACAAACGGGACTCCCCTCTCCCGGCAGATGGCCGCGATCTCGTGCACCGGCAGCACATAGCCAAACACATTGGACACGTGGGTGCAGACGACTGCCGCAGTCCGGTCGGTGATCGCCTCTTCCATCTGCCGCAGCAGGACCTCGGGCCGGAAGAGCGGGGCCTGCGCCACCAGCGTCTCCGCGCCGAGGGCCACCAGCGGCCGGGTGACGGCATTGTGCTCATAGCCCGAAATGACCACCCGGTCTCCGGGATGCACCAGGGTTTTGATGGCCAGATTGAGGGCATGTGTGGCATTGCTGGTAAAAATCACCCGTTCCGGGTGCTCCGGCATGTCAAAGAGCTCCGCCGCAGCCATCCGGCAGGCGAATGCCGTGTCCGCCGCCCGTTGGGCCGGGCGGTAGCCGCCCCGCCCGGGGGTGGTCATGGTATGGACCGCCTGTGCGACGGCCCTTGCGACGGTGTCCGGCTTTTGGAGCGTGGTGGCAGCACT
The DNA here is from genome assembly GCF_015547905.1 of Clostridium sp. J1101437_171009_A5. Lineage (NCBI taxonomy): Bacteria > Bacillati > Bacillota > Clostridia > Eubacteriales > Clostridiaceae > Clostridium > Clostridium sp. J1101437_171009_A5. The sequence goes on along the minus strand of NZ_JADMVY010000002.1, from coordinate 161,368 downwards.
GTCCAGGTAAATCATAGCAGCACCTCTTTATAGCTGCCGTCGCTCTCCATAATAAAGACCCGCTTCGGCCCCAATCCCGCTTGGACCAGGATGCGCAGGGCGTCGGACAGGTTTCGCTGTGCCACCTTGACCGAGTATCCGCATCCCTCTCCGGCAATCACTTTCGGCGAACGCAGGATATGCGCCGTAATGCCTACCCGCTCCAACACAGCGGCGGTCCGCTGCGCATAGGTCAGGGAACGGCAGACGATAAGATAATAGACCATGGTTCAAACGCTCCTCTCGCCCCATCGTATGCCGGGGCGGGAGGTGCGGTTCCATGGCTACTCCTCCAGCAGCGCCACCGCGTGAGCGGCCATGCCCTCGCCGGCGCCGGTAAAGCCCAGCCCCTCTTCCGTGGTGGCCTTGACGTTGACCCGGTCCTCCCCGATTCCCATACGCTTGGCCAGATTGGCGCGCATCTGGGGAATGTGGGGGGCCAGCTTGGGCCGCTGGGCCAGGATGGTGGCGTCCACGTTGCCCACCCGGTATCCTTTCCCGCGCAGCATCTCCATGACCCGGTCCAGCAGCACCAGGCTGTCCGCGCCCTCATAGGCCGGATCGCTGTCCGGAAAGGCATGGCCGATGTCCCAGAGCCCCGCGGCCCCCAGGAGCGCGTCCATCACCGCATGGGTCAGGACATCCGCGTCCGAGTGGCCCAGCAGTCCCCGCTCATAGGGGATCTCCACCCCGCCCAGGATGAGGCGGCGTCCCTCCACCAATTTATGTACATCATAACCATGTCCGATTCTCACGGCTTCTCCCTCCACTCCAACAGCGCCTCCGCCAGGACCAAGTCCTCCGGCGTGGTGATCTTCAAATTCGTATAGTCCCCTCCGGTCAGAGAGACTTTCATCCCGATCCGCTCCACCGCGGAGCAGTCGTCCGTGAGGGCGGCCCCCTCCTCCAGCGCCTTGGCCAGCGCACCCCGGATCAGCGCGGCATCAAAGACCTGGGGCGTCTGTACTGCAAAAAGCTCTGAGCGGTCGGGCGTCCGTTCCACGATCCCTCCGACTGCCTGCTTGATCGTGTCCTTGACCGGCACCGCGGGGGCCGCCGCGCCGCACTCCTCCGCCTTGCGGATGACCTCATCCAGCACCGCCTGGCTGACCAGGGGACGGGCCCCGTCGTGAATGGCAATGAGCTCGGCCTCCTCGCTGGCCTCTCGGATGCCCCGCAGCACGGATTCCGCCCGGCTCGCCCCGCCCACGACCACCGATTTGATCTTGGTAAATCCACCCTCCCGGCAGAGCTGGCTGATGGGCACGATCAGATCCTCCCGGGTGACCACCACGATCTCCTGGATACGGGGGCAGCTGTCCAGTGCGCGCAGCGTGTGCATCAGGACCGGCACATCCCCCAGCGTAAGCAATATCTTATCCTGTCCCCCCATGCGGGTGGAGGATCCGGCAGCCGGGACTACCGCGGTACAAAAGGCCTGCTGTTCCCGGTTTCGCTTCAGCAGCCGTTTGAGCCATTCTGCCATGTTCGTTTCCTTCCTTTCCTCTGCTGGCCACAAGAAAAGGAGCCCGAAGGCTCCCTCTTGCTCGATGGGTCCACGCTGTCGCCGTCTCTCCCATCTTATTATGCCAGGGCAGAATCAATGCGGGCCTCTACCGCTTCATAACTGGAATTCTGGGAGAGGACGATCTCCGAGATCAGGATCTGTTTGGCCGAGTGGAGCATCTTCCGCTCCCCGGTGGAGAGGCCGCGCTCTCCGTCCCGGCGCACCAGTCCCTTTACCACCCGGGCCACCTCCAGGAGGTCGCCGCTTTTCAGCCGCAGCATATTCTCCCGATAGCGCCGGTTCCAGTTGGAATCCATCTCCACGTCCATGCTGGGAATGGCCGCGATCACACGGTCTGCCTCTTCCCCCTCCACAATGGGACGTACGCCGATCTCCTCACTGTTGTGCGTCGGGATCATGACAAGCATCCCATTCAGAGGAAGCTTTAAGATATAGTATTCCCGCAGCACTCCGTTGACCTTCTTCTGCACGATACTGTCAATGACACCAGCACCATGCATTGGATGGACGATTTTATCGCCTACCTGAAACATGATCCCACCTCCCAAACCGTTTGAGCCTGTGAATGATTCTCACGTTGTTTGCCAATTTCGGTATGGGGCTTGTTCCCTGCGTCGGAGACAGCCCATAATACTAATTGTATTATAGACCATTTCCCCGCCTTTTGCAAGGAAAATGAGCAGTTTTTAAAAAAAGCAGCCCACTTTTGTTCAAAGTGAGCTGCTTTTATCAGATAGAGAAATTACTCAGCGGAGCCGTCCTCATCCTCAGCGGCATCGGCCTGCTCGTCCAGCAGAGCACGGATGGACAGAGACACCTTCTTGTTCTCGAAGTCGATGTCGGTGACCTTCACGTCCACCATCTGGCCCTCGCTCAGCACGTCGCCGGGCTTCTCGATGCGGTGATCGGCGATCTGAGAGATGTGGATCAGGCCGTCCACGCCGGGGACGATCTCGGCAAAGGCGCCGAAGGTCATCAGCTTGACCACCTTGACGTTGGCCACGGAGCCCACATCATAGGTAGCGGTGAACTTGGCCCAGGGATCCTCGGTGCGGTCCTTCATGCCCAGGGAGATCTTCTTCTTCTCCTTGTCAGCGGCGATGACATAGACCTCGACGGTGTCGCCCACCTTCACCACCTCGGAGGGGTGCTTGATGCGGCTCCAGGAGAGCTCGGAGATGTGGACCATGCCGTCCACGCCGCCGATGTCCACAAAGGCGCCGTAAGAAGTCAGGGACTTCACAACGCCGGTGTAGCGCTTGCCTTCCTCGATCTCCTCCCACACCTTAGCGGCCTTCTCGGCGCGCTCGGCAGCGGCCACGGCGCGGATGGAACCCACCACGCGGCGGCGGGCACGGTTGACCTCGGTGATGCGGAGACGGACATGCTGCTTGACCAGCTCGGTCATGGCCACATCGCGGGCCAGGCCGGTCTGGGAAGCGGGCACGAACACGCGAACGCCCTTGACGCTCACGACCACGCCGCCCTTGTTCTCCTCGGTGACGACGCCCTCGACCACAGTCTGGTCGTCCTTGGCCTGCTCGATATCGTCCCAGCTCTTGACGGTATCCAGGCGCTTCTTGGACAGGGTGACAACACCCTCCTGATCGTTGACACGCATGACGTAGGTCTCGATCTCGTCGCCCACCTTCACAATGTCCTCGACCTTTACAGTGGGATCGTCGGTCAGCTCAGACACCGGTATGTAACCGGCATGCTTGGTACCCAGATCGACGTAGATCTCGGTGGGCGTAATGCCAGTGACGACGCCGGTAACCTTCTCCCCTGTATTTAAAGTTTTGATCGACTTCTCCAGCATTTCAGCAAAGGATTCTTCGATCTCCATGTTTTCTGCGCTCATTTTGTCATAGACCTCCTTTATAATCCACCCGGGTGTCGACGCGCCCGCGGTGATTCCTATAGAAGCCTTCCCGTACAGGTTGGAAGGTTCCAGTTCCTCCGCCCGCTCGATCCAGCAGACCGTCGGGCAGAGTGCCGCGCAAAGCTCCGTGAGGCGCCTGGTGTTGGAGCTATCGCGGCCGCCGATGACGATCATCGCGTCATTTTGGGCCGCCAACTCCTGGGCCTCACTCTGCCGTTTGCACGTAGCATTACATATTGTATCAAAAATTTTTAAATTTGTACACTCTTTTTTTGCTTTTTCTACGCACAAATTCCACTTCTTTTGGGTCGAGGTGGTCTGGGAAACCATGGTGATGGGCTGCGTACGCAGCTCCGGATGCTCCCTCAGCCAGTTTTCCAGCGCGTCCGGACCGGAGAGCACCACCGGATTGCGGCACCAGCCGGCGATGGCCTCCACCTCCGGATGGGTGGGCGTGCCGATGATGACCGGGATGCGCCCCTCCTCCTCTGCCTGGGAGACCAGGCGGTGGATGTGGGAGACGTTGGGGCAGGTGGTATCAATGATCTCTGCCCCCCGCTCCTGCAAGCGCTCATAGACCGCCCGGCCCTCCCCGTGGGAGCGGATGATGACGGCCGCGCCCGTGGGCACCTCCTCCACGCTGTGGACGACCTGCACGCCGGCCTTCTCCAGCTGCTCGATCACGCTTCCGTTGTGGATGATATGGCCCAGCATCACGCAGGGGCGGCCCGACTGGGCAGCCTCCTCCGCCATGGTCACCGCCCGGCGCACGCCATAGCAGAAGCCCGCGGAGCGGGCCAGTGTCAGCCGGCTCATCTGGCCTGCGCCTCCAACGCACGGATCCGCGCCATCAGATCGGCGGTGATGGCCTCATACTCCTCCTGGGTCCCCTTGCGGGTGGCGACGGTGGGCGTGAAGGCCTCCCCGATCACCACCGGCGTGCGGCGGAACCAGCGCTTGTGCTCCGGCACGTAGACCGGCAGGATGGGAACGCCGCACCGCACCGCCAGCATGGCGGCGCCCGCCTTGGGCTGGCTCACGTCGCCCCGGCTGGAGCGGACCCGGGTTCCCTCGGGGAAAATCAGTACCTTCTCGCCCTCCCGCAGATACTTCATGGCCTGCTTGATGGCGCCGATGTCGCTCTTTCCCCGGTCCACGCCGAAGATGCCCGCCTTGCTCAGCAGCCATCCGATCACGGGGATGCGGATCAGCTCGATCTTTGCCATGGCCCGGATCTGGTGCTTGAGACGGAAGGCATAGCAGAGGAAGAGCGGATCACTGTCACTGGTGTGATTGCAGCAGATCATAACCGCGCCGTCGGGGATGTTCTCCCGTCCGATCACCTTTCCGGGGTGGACCAGATTGAATACGGGATAGACGAGACAATAGAGAAAGGTATACCAGCCTCTCACAGACCCACCCCCGCTCTCACCACGCCCAGGAGCTGCCGGAAGCTCTCCTCCAGGGTGTTGCCGGTGGTATCCACCGCAATGGCGTCCTCCGCCTGGCGCAGAGGAGCCGCCGCACGCTGGGTGTCTTTTTCGTCCCGGGCGATGATGTCCCGCAGCACGGTGTCAAAGTCGGTGTCAGTCCCCCGCTCGGTCAGCTCGGCATACCGCCGCCGGGCGCGGTCCTCCGCCGTGGCGGTGAGGAAGATCTTCACGTCCGCGTCGGGCAGCACCACGGTGCCGATGTCCCGTCCGTCCATGATCACATTCTGACGGCGGGCCAGATCCCGCTGCATGTCCATCAGGAAGGCCCGCACCTCCGGGATGGCGGACACGCCCGAGGCATACCGGGAGACGCTAGGCTCCCGGATGGCCGTGCTCACATCCTCCCCGTCCAGGTACATGTGCTGCAGTCCGTCCTCCCCGTGCCGCAGGTCGATGGCGACCTGCCCCAGCAGCGCGATCACGCCGCTGCTGTCCTCGGCATCCACGCCGTGGCGCAGGGCCGCCAGCCCCAGCGTACGGTAGATAGCCCCGGTATCCACATAGAGATAGCCCATGGCCTCAGCCAACCGCCGGGCCAGGGTGCTCTTTCCCGCACCGGAGGGGCCGTCGATGGCAATGCTTTTGTATCCCATACTTATTCTGCTCCTTCTTCCAAAAACTGAGCCGCCCCTTCTCCCGCGGCTCGACCGGTAGACCAGGCGATTTGAAGGTTGAAGCCGCCCGTGTAAGCGTCCACATCCAACAGCTCCCCCGCCAGGTAGAGGCCCGGCAGGCGTTTGGAGGCCATGGTGTGGGGGTCCACCTCCGACACCTTCACGCCGCCGGAGGTAATGATGGCCTCCGCCAGCGGCCGCGGCCCGGCAATGTCGATCCGGAAGCCCTTGAGCTCCTCCAGCAGCCGCCGGCGCTGGGCCTTGGTGATGGAGTGGGCCTTGGTGTCGCCGGGGATCCCGGACCGCTCCACCATCACCGGCACCATCAGGCGGGGCAGCAGCCCCTCCAGAACATTGTGAAAGTCCTGATTGGCCCGCTCGGTGAAATCCCGCAGCAGCCGCTGCTCCAGCTTTTCCTCATCCAAAGCCGGCTTGAGGTCGATGATCACCTGGTAGTGGTCCTTTTCAAAGTCCCGCATATGGGCGCTTGCGCTGAGGATCAGCGGGCCGGAGAGCCCGAAATGGGTGAACAGCAGCTCCCCCTGCTCGGCATAGATCACTTTTTTCTTCTGGTTTTTGACCTTGACCGCCACATTGCGCAGGGAGAGGCCCTGCATCCGGCGGCAGTCCTCCCCCTCCGCCACCAGCGGGACCAGCGAAGGCTTAGGCGGCACGATGGTGTGCCCCACCGCTGCGGCCATCTCATAGCCGTCCCCGCTGGAACCGGTGAGCGGATAGGAGGCTCCCCCGGTGGCCAGAATCACCGCCCGGGCGGAGTAGGAGCCGTGCTCCCCCTTGACCCCGGAGATCCGTCCTTCCTCATCGGTCAGCAGGCGGACGGCCCGGTCCTCCACCAGGCTCACCCGCTTCCGCCGCAGCGCCTGAAAGAGCGCGTCGATGATGTCCGCGGCCCGGTCGCTCTGGGGAAAGATCCGGTTCCCCCGCTCGGTCTTGAGCGGGACACCCAATCCCTCAAAAAACGCCTTCACGGCCTCCGGCGGGAAGCGTGTGACGGCGCTCATGAGAAATTTGGGATTGCGGGGCACGTGCTGAAGAACCTCCGGGACCGAGCAGTCATTGGCTACGTTGCACCGCCCCTTCCCGGTGATGTACAGCTTGCGGCCGACTTTGGCGTTGCGCTCCAGCAGGAGCACGGAACACCCTCGGTCCGCGGCGGCCAGCGCGGCCATCATGCCTGCCGCGCCGCCGCCGATTACAATCATATCACTGGTCAAAAGGAATCCTCCACCTTTTCATATACCTCGTACTCGTCCCAGATCTTCTCCAGGACTCCAAAGGTCTCCGAGAGATCGCTGTTCTTTCTCCGGCCCAGCGCCACGATGAGGGCGTTGACCAGACTCAGGGGGGCCACCAGCGAGTCTACAAAGGAGGCCATATCGCTCTTGGCCATCAGGGTGTGGGTCGCAATGGCGGTGAGGGGCGAGGTCTCGCTGTCCGTGATGGTCACCACCTGGGCCCCCCGGTCCCGGGCAAATTCCATGGCCTTGACGGTGCGTCTGGAGTAGCGGGGGAAGCTGATCCCGATGATCACATCCCGGGGCCCGATGCGCAGCAGCTGCTCAAAGACCTCACTGACCGAGGTACTGTGGATATGGACCACGTCCTCGAAGATCAGGTTGAAGTAGAAGGCCAGGAAGCTGGCAATGGCCGACGCCGAGCGGACGCCGAGGATGTAGATGCGCCGTGCGGACACAATGGCGTCCACTGCCCGGTCAAAGCTGTCCCGGTCCACCTCCTCCAGCGTCATGCGGATCTTCTCCACATCGGACTGCATGACCATGGAGAGGATGTCCTGGTTTCCGATGCGGTCGTTGGACACCTCGATGCGCTGGATGGAGGTGAGTTTATTGCGGATCATCTCCTGAAGAGCCTTCTGCATGGCGGGATAACCGTCATAGCCCAGCTCGGCGGCAAAGCGGACCACCGTGGACTCACTGACGTTGACCGTCTTTCCCAGCTTGCTGGCCGTCATGAAAGCCGCTTTGTCATAGGAGTCCAGAATAAAGCGCCCGATCAGCTTCTGGCCCTTGGAGAAGGTATTCATATTTGTCTGGATGATGGACAAGATATCTTTTGACATGAGAGCGTATCCTCCCGATCTGCCGCCCAGGCGGGGGCTGCGTTTCCTTTTATCCTATAATCATACCGGGAAGTCTCTGGAATTGCAAGACCCGTTCTGCAAGTTTTCACTTCATTCTTGCAAATCCGCTCCGCCGCGGCGCAGCGCATCCAGCTCGCCGGGGGTCAGCTTTCTCCACCGGCCCGGGAGCAGGTCGCCCAGAAGTACCTCTCCCTCCCGTACCCGGCAGAGGCGGCGCACTTCCAGCCCGGCCAGGGCGCACATCCGCCGCACCTGCCGGTTGCGCCCCTCGTGGATGGTCACGGAGAGCACACTCTCCCCCTTTTCCCGGCGGAGGAACCGCACCCGGGCCGGATGGAGGGGCACCCCGTCCAGCTCCAGCGGGCCCCGTAATACCGGGATCCCCCGCTCCACGTCCCCCGTCACCCAGACGTGGTACTCTTTTTCCACCTCATGGCTGGGATGCAGGAGCTGATGGGTGAGCGCGCCGTCATCCGTCAGAAGCAGCAGCCCCTCCGAATCCAGATCCAGTCGGCCCACGGGCCAAACCCGGGCCCCGCACCCCTTGACCAGATCGGCCACCGTCCTGCGCCCCTTCTCGTCCGACAGGGTGGTCACAAATCCCCGGGGCTTGTACAGCATCAGATAGGTCCGCTCCTCCGGCGCGCGCAGGGGACGCCCGTCCACGCGGATGTCATCCCGCTCCGGGTCGGCCTTCTCCCCCAGCTGTGCTTTTCTGCCGTTCACGGTCACCCGTCCGGCCTGTATGTATGCCTCCGCCCCCCGCCGGGATACCACTCCGGAGGCGGACAGGATCTTTTGCAGGCGTTCTTCCAAACTCACTCATCCCCTGTTCTCTGTTGCATTTGTGCAAAGGACGGTCCCGCAGGCAGATGCCTGCGGGACCCACAGGAGGGGTACACCTTAAAAGAGTACCCGCTCCATCCAGATCTCCGGCTCGGGAATGGGCGCCGAGGCCGTCTCCCCCTTCCACAGATCCTGAAGGCGGGAGAAGAGACCGCCGCTTCCCGCCCGATCGTCCTCCACGCTCTGGCCATAGACCAGATAGGTGCTTCCAATGGGCTCCCCGTCCAGGGAGAAGCAGAGCTCTCCGGCGATGGCCCCCTGCTCTACCGGCGCCTCCACCGTGTCCGGGAGCACGATGCGGACCTTGACCCGCTCGGCCTGGGTCAGCGGGTAGGAGACCTCATCATAGGTCACCACCGGCACATACCGCTTCAGGCTCCCTTCCACCGGGATGCGGGTAAACTCCTTGCCCGCGCGGGCCAGAAGTTGTCTCGGATAGGTCTCAAATCCATAGTCGAAGAGGGCCGCGTGGTCCTCCCAGTCGTTGCGGTCAAAGAGGGTCACCGCGATGAGCGTCTGTCCGTCCCGCTCGGCCGCGGACACCAGCGTCCGCCCGGCCAGATCGGTATATCCCGTTTTCAGGCCGATGCAGCCCTCATAGCGCCAGAGGAGCTTGTTGTGGTTGACCAGGCTCCGCTCCCCCACCGTGATGGTCTTGGTGGAGACGATCTCCCGCAGCTTCTCATTGGCAAGGCACACCTGGGCCAGCCGCGCCATATCCCGGGCGGTGGAGTAGTTTCCCTCGTCCTCCAGCCCGTTTGGGTTGGAAAAATGAGTATGTTCCATGCCCAGATCCCGGGCTCTTCGGTTCATCCACTCCACAAAGGTCTCCACATCTCCGGCACAGCCCTCCGCAACGGCCAGCGCGGCGTCGTTGCCCGAGGAGAGCATCAGGCCGTAGAGCAGTTCTCGTAGGGTGAGCTCCTCCCCGGCCCGGAGATACATGGAAGAACCTCCCGCAGTGGTCCACTCCGGCTGCACGTTGATCACGGTCTCCAGATCCGGCGTGGACTCCAGCGCCACCAGCGCGGTCATCAGCTTGGTGGTGCTGGCAATGGGCCGCTCCTCATCCGCCTGGTAGGCATAGAGGACCCGCCCCGATTCCGCATCCATCAAAATAGCGGATTTTGCGGAGAGTGTGGGCGTCGCAGCACCCGCCGGGCAGACTCCGGCCAAAACCGCAAGCCACAATACCAGCGCCCAGACCCGTTTCATATCTGCCATCACCTCGCATCTGAATCGATGATGGCAGTATGCCCTCCGCGTCCGGGCATTATACGTGCCCACTCGGCCCTTAGAAGGTCTCCTGCTCGGCCGCCTTCTTCTCCTTCTGCTGGTCAATAAAGGTGGTGACACGGTCCACCAGCTCAGGCACCAGCTCCACCACACGGTCGGCGGTGTTGGAGGCCGGCGGATCCACCGGCAGGAGCTTTACCATGTCCCCCTTCAGGATCAGGAAGGAGACCGGCGTCACCTTGACGCTGGCACCGCCGCCGCCCCCGAAGGCATTCTCCCCCTCCGGCTTTTGATGCTTGGTGGCAAATTCACTGCCGCCCGAGGCAAAGCCCACGCTGATACGGGAAACAGGGATGATGGTCACGCCATCCGCCTGAATGGGGGTGCCGATCACGGTGTTGGCATCCACCATCTCCTTGATCTTCTGCATGGTCTGCCCCATGAAATCGCTGATTTTAGTTTCCATACTTTACCGCCTCTTTCTGTTGAGGGCCCTTGTTTGACATCAAACCGCCCGTTGTTTCCTTCCAGACTTTCCAAGCCGCATACCCACACCAGAGGCCAAACCCGATCAGCTGGCCCAGGGTCATGGACAGGGCCAGCGTCAGCCGCACCTCTGTGTTCTCCCGCGCAAAGTCCACCGCTGTGCGGACTCGATTGTCCTTACACCGGAAATTTTGCTCCAAAACCGGCAGGATTATCCCACAGCTTGCGTTCACTCGTCCAAATGCCATGGCCGTATCGCCCGGATCCTCGCCGCCCAGAAGCACATCCAGATGAAATACATCGATGCGGATCCGCCGGCGCAGCTTTCCGGCCGCCTCCCCGATGAGGGGCAGCACCCGCTTTACCAGATCCAGTACCCGCTCCGTGGTCCAGGGCGGCCCGGGCTCCTTCGGTTTTTTCGGTTTCTTCGGCCGGGCCTTCCGTTCTTTTTTCGAAACCCGGTCGGACTCTTTCTTCTTTTTCCGGGGATAGAGACGAATGGGCACGCCGCCCACACGCAGCCATATCCCCACCTCTCCGGGATGATAGCGGACCTCCCCGCCCAGGCGCAGCTGTCCCAGGAGGAAAAGGGCCAACACGACCGCCCCGGTGATCCAAAGACCATTCAATCCTCCATCGCCCCGCTCTCCGCCTGCGTGCGCAGAAGCGCAAGCCGTTCCTGCAGGGCACGGGCCGCCTGGCCCTCTTCCGTGGAGACCTGGGGCAGCTCAGGCAGATCCTCCAGCGTGGAAAGCCCAAAGGAGCGCAGGAAGGTCTGGGTCGTCCGGTACTGAATGGGACGCCCGGGAACGGCCAGACGTCCGCAGGGCTCGATCAGGTCTCGGTCGGCCAGCTGGCTGACCGTATAGGCGCTGTCCACCCCCCGGATCTGGTCGATATAGGCCCGGGTGATGGGCTGAAAATAGGCCACGATGGAGAGCACCTCCAGGGCCGTCTGGGACAGCTTGGGCGGCCGCCGTCCCTCCAGTGCTTTTCGGATGACCGGCGCGTGCTCGGGCGCCGAGCAGAGCTGATAGCTCTCCCCCAGCTGCACCAGGCGCAGGCCGCAGCGGTCATACCGGTAGCGGTCGGCCAGGGCTCCGCACAGGGCGTCGATCTGCTCCCGGCTCATCTCCAGAGCCAGACAGAGCCGCTCCGCCGGCACCGGCTCTCCGGCGGCAAAGAGGATGGCCTCCACCGCCGCTTCCAGTTCCTTTCGTTCCATGGCCACCTCCTTGGTTTACGGCTCCTGCTGCGCCTTTGTTTCTTCTTCCCCGGGCGCGGACAGGACGGGGGCGACGGTACAACGCCGGTCCGTCCCGGTGAGCAGCAGGCGGCGGGCCTTGCACAGCTCCAGCACGGCCAGAAAGGTGGCCACCACCTCCGAACGGCTCCGGCTTCCCCGGAACAGGGCGAGAAAATGGGTCACCCCGCTGTTCAGAAGACGGCGCAGCAATTCTCCGGCCTTGTCGGCCACCGGGTAGGGCTCCCGCCCCACAATGCCCTCAAAGGCCGCCATGGGCGGCGTCCGCTTCTGCTCGCTCCGGCTCAGCACCGGGAGAAGGGCACGGTATAATTCTTCCTTCTTATGGGAGTAATGATACATCCGATCCTCCGGAAGGCGCTCCGGAGGCTTGGTCATGTAATCCTGCCCCACCTTCCACCCCTGCTCCAGCTGGGGTAGGACCGCTTTGATGCGGGCATAGTTCTCATGGCTCTGGTGCTCCTCCAGGGAGGCCATCAGCGCTTCCATCTCGGACAGGGCCTCCTCGTCCTGGATGGAAAGGAGCATCCTGGTCTTGATGAAAATGAGCTGGGCCGCCATCTGGACAAACTCACTGGCGATCTCCAGATCCAGCTCTTTCCGGCGCTCCATCCACTCCAGGTATTGTTCCAGAATGAGGGAAATCTGAATATCCCGGATCTCCATGCGGTTCTTGCTCAACAGATGGAGGATCAGGTCCAGAGGGCCGGTAAAGTCCTCCCGCTCCTCCGAGCGGGACTTCACCACCCCCTCCAGGTGGTAAATGGGGCTGTCCACGCCGTCCGCCCCCTAACCCAGCAGCATCCGGAAGGGCGCGCTGGCCGCCCGGGCCAGCCAGTCCAGCACCCCGTCGCGGGCCCACACCAGGCCTCCGTCCAGCGCCCCACTCCACAGGACCACCACCAGGAGCAGCATTCCGATCCGCTCATAGCGGAGGATGGTATAGTAGATCCGATCCGGCAGCAGCGCTCCCAGCACCTTGGAACCGTCCAGCGGCGGAACCGGAATCAGATTGAAGAGGCCCAGGCCGACGCTCAGAATGGCGACGGTGGCCAGAAAATCAATGACCCAGATCAAGAGCACACTCTCCGCCTCGACCTGGTATCCCACCGTGATCAGAAGCGCCCGCAGGCACAGGGCCAGATAGGCCAATACAAAGTTGGAGACCGGCCCCGCCAGGGCGGTCAGGGCCATGCCGCTCTTGGGGTGCTTGAAATAGCGCATGTCCACCGGGACCGGCTTGGCCCAGCCGAATCCGGCCACCAGCATCATCAGCGCGCCGAAGGGGTCGATGTGGCGCAGCGGATTGAAGGACAGCCGGTGCATCCGCTTGGCGGTGGGGTCCCCCAGCAGATAGGCGGCCAGTCCGTGGCAGGTCTCATGGACGGTGAGACACAGGAGCACGGCCAGGATCTGCACCAGCATCCACAGCATTCCCTGCCAGTCCAGATGATGAAAGAAATCCGAAAAACTTACCACTGATCCGCCCTCCTGCAGCTATCCGGTCCTGTCTTCCCCCCGGTGGGGAGAACGGACCGTCTCGTAGACCTCATTATACCAAATCCCCCTGCAAAACACAAGGCAGCCCCTCTGCTCCGCCAAAAGGGGGAGCCCACCCGTCTCTTCGGGCAGACTCCCCCTCGTTTTCCTGCGGAGCACGGTGCTCCCGCAGCGTTATACCACGTGGTTGCGCAGGACTCCGATCCCTTCGATCTCGACCTCCACCACATCGCCCGGATGCATGGTACCCACGCCGGCCGGGGTTCCGGTGGTCACCACATCCCCCGGCTCCAGGGTCATAGAGGCCGTGATGAAGGCCAGCAGCTCCGGAATCTTGTGCATGAACTGGGCAGTCCGGCCCTGCTGCACGACCCGGCCGTTGAGCCGGGTCTGGATGCCCAGGTCGCTCCCGTCCACCTCGTCCGTGACGATGGGGCCCACCGGAGCAAAGCCGTCCATGCTCTTGCCCCGGGTCCACTGCCCGTCGCCCTTTTGGATATCCCGGGCGGTCACGTCGTTCAGACAGGTGTAACCCAGGATATAATCTGCAAAGTCTTCTTCCTTTACATCCTTTGCGCGGCGGCCGATCACGACGGCCAGCTCCCCCTCATATTCCAGGCGCTGCACAAAATCGGGCGCGTGGAGGGGCCCCTCCGGGCGATTGAGGGTATTGGGCGCTTTCAGGAACAGGATGGGCCGCTCCGGCACGCCCTCCCCCATCTCGATGGCATGATCATAGTAGTTCTTGCCAATGCACACGATCTTGGTGGGTTCGCAGGGGGCCAGCAGGCGGCAGTCCGCCAGCGGAAGGCTCTCTCCATCGTAGCAGATGCCCTCATAGGGCGCGCCGGTCAGCGTGCGGACCAGTTCTCCCTGGAGCACGCCCCAGACCGGAGTCCCGGCGCGGTCAATGCGCACATACTTCACTTACATGCCCTCCTGGTGGTCCAGAATGGCATCGAGCAGAGCCGTCCGCCCTTCTCCCTTCTCAGCCGAAAAGGGAATTACCTTTACAGATTCATCCAGTTCCAGAGTCTCCCGGACCCGCTGGAGATTGGGCTCGATCTCGCTCTTTTTCAGCTTGTCCAGCTTGTTTGCCACCACCACGAAGGGGCGGCCGCTCTGCTTGAACCAGTCAGCCATCACGCAGTCGTCCGCGGTGGGCTTGTGGCGGGAGTCCACGATCAGGACCCCGAGGGTCATCAGAGTCTGGTCGGCAAACCAGCTCTCGATCAGGCGGCCCCAGCGGGCCTTCTCCGCCTGGGAGACCTTGGCATAGCCGTAGCCGGGCAGGTCCACCAGATAGAGCTTCTTATCGATGAGGAAGTAGTTGATATGGGTGGTCTTGCCCGGTGCGGAGCCCACCCGCGCAAAGTTCTTGCGGTTGAGCAGCTTGTTGATCACCGAGGACTTCCCTACATTGGATCGCCCCGCAAATACCACCTGGGGCAGCATGTCCCGGGGAAAATCAGCCGCCTTTGCGGCCGAGCGGATAAACTCCGCGTTGTTCAGATTCAGCGGCATAGCGCGCCCCTTTCTCGTGTTCCCCGCCGGAGCATGCTCCGGCGGGGAACCGTCTGTTTACTGATGGATGGAGATTCCACCCGCGGCCGGGGACGCCTCCGCCGGGGCCTCCGGCAGCTGCCCGACCCCCTGTGTGACGTCCAGCCCCAGGGCATAGGCCAGCACCGCATCCACCTGCTCGACCGGCAGGAAGTGCAGCGCGGCGCGCACGGTCTGGTCGATCTCCTCCAGATCCTTCTCGTTCTCCGCCGGCAGGATCACCGTACGGATGCCGTTGCGCAGAGCGGCCATGGTCTTCTCCTTCAGGCCGCCGATGGCCAGCACCCGGCCCCGCAGCGTCACCTCGCCGGTCATAGCCAGCTCCCGCCGCACCGGTGTGTTGGTCAGGGCCGAGACCATGGCAGTGGTAATAGCAATGCCCGCCGAGGGGCCGTCCTTGGGTACCGCCCCCTCCGGGAAGTGGACATGGATGTCCTTCTTCTGGTAGAAGTCGGCCTCGATGCCCAGGCGGTCCGCACGGCTACGGATGTAGGAGTAGGCCGCATGGGCGGACTCCTTCATCACGTTGCCCAGGTTGCCGGTCAGCTCCAGCTTGCCGGAGCCGGGGACCACATTGACCTCCACCTCCAGCAGCTCGCCGCCCACACTGGTCCAGGCCAGGCCGTTGACCACGCCCACCTGCTCGGTTCTGGGCAGGCGCTCCGGGTGATAGCGGCGGATACCCAGGAACTCCTCCACATTGTCTCCTGTAATGCTAACAGACTTTACACCGTCTGACACCACACACATTGCGACCTTTCGGCACACAGCACCCAGCTTCCGCTCCAGGATACGCACGCCCGACTCCTTGGTATAGCCGGTAATGATCTCCCGCAGGGCGCCGTCGGTGAGCTTGAGCTGGCTCTTCTTCAGACCGTGGCGCT
The DNA here is from genome assembly GCF_015547905.1 of Clostridium sp. J1101437_171009_A5. Classification (NCBI taxonomy): domain Bacteria; kingdom Bacillati; phylum Bacillota; class Clostridia; order Eubacteriales; family Clostridiaceae; genus Clostridium; species Clostridium sp. J1101437_171009_A5. The sequence goes on along the minus strand of NZ_JADMVY010000002.1, from coordinate 145,911 downwards.
TGAGCTCCTTGGGGAGCAGGTGGCGCTTGGCGATCTGGAGCTTCTCCTCGTCGGTGTAGCTGGACAGCTCGATCACTTCCATCCGGTCCAGCAGGGGCCGCGGGATGGTGTCCAGCGTGTTGGCCGTGGTGATGAAGAGGACGTCGGACAGGTCGTAGGGCACTTCCAGGAAATGGTCCCGGAAGGTGCTGTTCTGCTCCCCGTCCAGCACTTCCAGCAGGGCATCGGCCGGGTCGCCCCGGTGGTCGGAGCCCAGCTTGTCGATCTCATCCAGCAGCAGCAGCGGATTGGAGCTGCCCGCCTGCCGGATGCCGGCGATGATGCGCCCGGGCATGGCGCCGATGTACGTCTTCCGGTGTCCTCGGATCTCGGCCTCATCGTGGACGCCGCCCAGCGAGATCCGGGCCAGCTTCCGGTTCATAGCCTTGGCCATGGACATGGCGATGGAGGTCTTGCCCACGCCGGGCGGGCCCACCAGGCAGATGATCTGCCCCTTCAGATCGGGGGCCAGCTGCTTGACGGCCACAAACTCCAGGATGCGCTCCTTGACCTTCTCCAGGCCGTAGTGGTCATTGTCCAACGCCTTGCGCACAGCCTCCACATCGGCCCGCTCCTTGGTCTTTTTATTCCAGGGAAGCTCCAGGCACACGTCCAGATAGTTCCGCAGGACGGTGGCCTCTGCCGAGCCAAAGGGCTGCTTTTCCAGCCGGCTGACCTCTTTCAGGAGCTTCTGACCCACCTCTTCCGGCAGCTTTGCCTTCTCGATGGCCTGGCGGTACTCGGCGATCTCGCTGTCTCCTCCGGCCTCGCCCTCGCCCAGCTCCTGCTGGATGACCTTGAGCTGCTCCCGCAGGTAGTAGTCTCTCTGGTTGCGGTTCATGCCCTCCCGGACCCGGTTCTGCATGTCCAGCTCCAGCTCCAGCACCTCCAGCTCCTGGCGCAGCTGCCGGAAGAGCTTCTCCAGCCGGCGGACCGGCCGCAGCTCCTCCAGGATGGACTGCTTGTCCCCGGTACGCATGACGATGTTCTGTGCGATGTAGTCGGCGATGTAGCCCGGGTCCTCGCTGGAGATCAGGTTGAGCAGCAGATCGGGGGTCATTTTGGGGGCCAGCTCCACATAGCGCTCGAAGAGCTCATAGGTCTGCCGGATCAGGGCCTCGGTCTTGGCAGAGCCACGCACCGGCTCCTCCGGTACGATCTCCTCCACCTCGGCGGCCAGATAGGGGGTCAGCTGGGTCAGCCGGTGCATCCGGCCCCGGGCTGCGCCCTCCACCATGACACGGACGTTGTCGCCCGGCAGGCGGAGGATCTGCCGGACATTGCAGATGGTGCCGATCCGGCACAGATCCTTCTCCTTGGGGGACTCCACCGCGATGTCCCGCTGGGCCACCAGGAAGATGGGCGTTCCGCTGGTCATCGACTCGTCCAGCGCCTTGACGGAGATCTCACGTCCCACGTCAAAGTGCAGCATCATATTGGGAAATACCGTCATGCCGCGCAGCGCCAGCGCCGGCAGCGTCACGGTCTGAATCTCTTTCTCCTGTTCACTCATGATCATTCACTTCCTTTCTGGAAGACAGCAATATGCATAACGGGGCGAGAGAATTTCCCTCGCCCCGCTGTCCGTCTGTTTAAGAAACATTTCCGTGGGCGGGGGCGCCTCCCTGCTCCGCCCGGAGCTCCGCGCTGCCCAGCCGGGGACGCTCCGTCCGCTCGGGGTCATGCTCCACCGCAGGCGGGACATGGTCCCGCACACTCTCGGCGGTGATGGTCACCTTTGCGATGGTGGGGTCGGACGGCACGTCGTACATGACCTGGGTCATGACCTCCTCCAGCACCGCACGCAGGCCGCGGGCGCCGATGCCGCGGGCAATGGCCTTGTCCGCCGCCGCCTCCAGCGCCTCCGGCTGGAACTCCAGGTCCACCATATCATACTCCAGCAGCTTCTGGTACTGCTTGACCAGAGCGTTTTTGGGCTCGGTCAGGATCTGTACCAGCTGCTCCTTGTTCAGGGCCTGGAGCGCCGTGATGACCGGCAGACGGCCCACCAGCTCCGGAATGATACCGAATTTGAGCAGATCGTGGGGCTGGATCTCCTTGTAGATCGCGGAGGTATCCCGCTCCTTCTTGCTCTCGATCTTGGCGCCGAAGCCGATGCTCTTCTTATCCAGCCGCTGCTCGATGATCTTCTCGATACCGTCGAACGCGCCGCCGCAGATAAAGAGAATGTTCTTGGTGTTGATCTGGATGAACTCCTGATGGGGGTGCTTGCGTCCGCCCTGGGGAGGAACATTGGCCACCGTACCCTCCAGGATCTTCAGCAGCGCCTGCTGCACACCCTCGCCCGACACATCCCGGGTGATGGAGGTGTTCTCGCTCTTGCGGGCGATCTTGTCGATCTCATCCACGTAGATGATGCCCCGCTCGGCCAGCTCGATGTCGAAATCGGCCGCCTGCACCAGGCGCAGGAGGATGTTCTCCACGTCGTCGCCCACATAGCCGGCCTCCGTGAGGGTGGTGGCGTCCGCGATGGCGAAGGGCACCTTCAGGATGCGGGCCAGGGTCTGGGCAAAGAGGGTCTTGCCGCTGCCGGTGGGACCGATCAGAAGGATGTTGCTCTTCTGGAGCTCCACGTCCTCCCCGCCGCCGAAGTAGATGCGCTTATAGTGGTTGTAGACCGCCACCGAGAGGGCCACCTTGGCGGCCTCCTGGCCGATGATATACTGGTCCAGGACCGTCCGGATCTCCCGGGGCGTGGGAATGACGTCGGGAATGTCCAGCTGTTCGTCCTGGGATTCCTCGGGGTCGTAGGCGTCATCCAGAATACTCATGCACAGATGCACGCACTCATTGCAGATATAAGCGCCCGGGCCCGCGATAATGCGGTTGACCTGCTCCTGATGCTTGCCGCAGAAGGAACAGCGTACCGACTTGTGTTCGTCGTTTTTTGCCATAATGTTACCTCAGTCACAGGCAACTCTGCCCGATTCAAAGATGTGGAAAGAGGAGCGGGCGACTTGATCTCCCGCTCCCCCGCGTTACTTGTTTCCGTTGGTAATCACTTTGTCCACCAGACCGTAGGCCAGAGCCTCGTCGGCAGACATAAAGTTATCCCGCTCGGTATCCCGCGCGATCTCCTCCACACTCTTGCCCGTGTTGCGGGCCAGGATCTGGTTGAGCTTGTCGCGGGTCTTCAGGATCCAGTCGGCGTGGATCTTGATGTCCGAAGCCTGCCCCTTGGCGCCGCCGAGAGGCTGGTGGATCATGATCTCCGCATTGGGCAGGGCAAAGCGCTTGCCCTTGGCCCCGGAGGAGAGCAGGAACGCTCCCATGCTGGCGGCCATGCCGATGCAGATGGTGGACACGTCGCACTTGACATACTGCATCGTGTCATAGATCGCCATGCCGTCGGTGACCGAGCCGCCGGGGCTGTTGATGTAAAACTGGATATCCTTGTCCGGGTCCTGGGCCTCCAGATAGAGCATCTGGGCCACGACCAGGCTGGCCGTTGTGGCGTTGACTTCCTCGCCCAGGAAAATGATGCGGTCGTTCAGCAAACGGGAAAAAATATCATACGACCGCTCGCCACGGTTGGTCTGCTCCACTACATAGGGAACTAAACTCATGTTTTGGTACTCCTTTTTTGTTCAAGTCGGGGCGCGCCCGACCATCCTCTCCGCGGCCGGCGGGCACTCACACACAGAGTATACCCGCGCGCTGGCGGATTATACCAAAAACGGGGCAGTTCAGGAGGCGGAACCTGCCGCCTCCTGAGTCCCGAACGGAGCGAATTAGCCCTCGGTCTTCTCCTCAGACTTCTCCTCGTCCTTCTTGGTGGTCTTGCGGGTACGCTTGGGCTTCTCCTCGCCCTCGGTCTCCGCGTCCGCCTTCTTCTTGGTGGTCTTCTTCTTGGCGGGAGCCTTGCCGGTCTTGGCGCTGTCGAACACGACGTGAGCGGCCTTCTGACGGCACAGATCGCGCTTGAGGTCCTCCACGATCAGGACCTTCTTGAGCTGCTCCTCGGTCATGTTGTACTGCTCAGCCAGACGCTTGATCTCGGCCTCGACCTCCTCGTCGGTGACCTCGATCTTCTCGGCGTCCACGATGGCGCCCAGGGCCAGATCGCTCTGGACCTGCTTGAGGGCGCTCTCCTTGGCCTGCTCCTTCATCTGCTCCATGGTCATGCCCATCATGGCCAGGTACTGGTCAAAGGGGATGCCCTGAGAGGTCACGCGCTGGGCATAGTTGTTGACCAGCTTCTCGGCCTCGGCGTCCACCATGGCCTCGGGGATCTCGACCTCCATGTTCTCCACGACCTGCTCGATCAGGGCGTTCTCAAAGGCGTGCTGAGCGGCATCCTCACGGCGGGCCTTCAGCTTGTCGCCCAGGTCCTTCTTCAGATCGGCCAGGGTCTCAAACTCGGACACGTCCTTGGCAAACTCGTCGTCCACGGTGGGGAGCTGCTTCTCCTTGACCTCGTGGACCTTGACCTTGAACACCACGGGGGCGCCGGCCAGCTCCTCGGCCTGATAATCCTCAGGGAAGGTCACGTTCAGATCCTTCTCGTCACCGGCCTTGGTGCCCACCAGCTGATCCTCGAAGCCGGGGATGAAGGTGCCGGAGCCCAGCTCCAGGCTGAAGCCCTCAGCCTTGCCGCCCTCAAAGGCCACGTCGTCCTTGAAGCCCTCGAAGTCGATGACCACGGTGTCGCCCAGCTTGGCCTCGCGCTCCACGGTCACGGCGCGGGTGGCGCGGTTGATGTAGGGCTTGAGCTCGTTGTCCAGGTCCTCGTCGGTGACAGTGACCTCTTCCCGCTCAGCGGTCAGGCCCTTGTACTCGCCCAGCTTGACCTCGGGACGCACGGTGACCTTCGCCTTGAAGGTGAAGCCATCCTTGCCCACTTCCTGGATCTCGACCTGGGGCCAGGCCACGACGTCCAGCTTCTCCTGCTCCACAGCCTGGCTGTAAGCCTCGGGATAGATCTCGTTGATGGCATCTTCATAGAACACGCCGGAGCCGTACATACCCTCGATGATCTTACGGGGGGCCTTGCCCTTCCGGAAGCCGGGCACGCTGATCTTGCTGCGCTGCTTCTTGTAGACCTTCTCGATGGCGGCCTCAAACTCCTCGCCGCTCACCTCGATGACCAGCTCGACAATGCTCTTTTCCTGCTTTTCAACGCTCTTGACATTCATGTTGTTTACTTCCTCCTATCGGTTCCGAACGGCCCGATCAACCGGCCGCCGGTAGCCTTTGTTGCATTATCCGTGTAATTGTACCAGAAAACCAGATGGATTTCCAGACTTTTTACAAAAATATTTCCGTCTCACGCCAAATCGATCTCAGTCGCAGATGCGGTAGGGGCGAAATTGCAGATAATCCGCCGCCACCAGATGGTAGTCCACGCCCCCGCTGGGCCCCTCAATGGCCAGTCGGTGGCTCCCGCCGTGGAGGTGCCCGTAGAAGCACTGTTCCACGCCGTACTGCTCCAGAAGGGCGATGATCTCCGCGCACAGATAGCCATGATACCGGGGCGGATAGTGCAGAAAACACAGCTTTTTCCGCTCTCCGGCCGCCTTTAGGGAGGCCTCCAAGCGGATCAGCTCCCGCCGGAACACCTTGTCGTTGTGTCCTCCCTCGTCCTCCTCATAGAACCATCCCCGGGTCCCGCACAGGGCATAGGGCCCGTACTCGTAGCAGTTGTTGTGAAGGACGTGCAGGCTTTGAAATCCCCGCTCGGCCCAGAACCGCTCCATCTTTGAGGCGGTGTTCCACCAGTAGTCGTGGTTGCCCTTGAGGATCAGCTTGCGGCCCGGGTAGGACTCCAGAAAGGCAAAGTCCCGCTCCGCCTGCTCCAGACTCATCCCCCAGGAGATATCGCCGCACAGGACCAGGGTATCCTGGCTCGTCAGAACGCTCAGCCCCTCCCGGAGCTTCTCCACATAGCCGCTCCACGCACCGCCGAATACGTCCATGGGCTTATTGACAGCGAGAGACAGATGGGTGTCTCCCAGTGCATACAGCGCCACGCGCACACCAACCTTCCAGCGCTCCGTGGCGCATTATTTCAGAAAATCCAGTACCGCCGTCTCCATGGCCTCCTTGGCCGTGACCTTGGCGTCCCGGGGCTTGAAGTGCTTCAGGGCCGCCAGAGGCGCAGGGGCCGGAACGCCCGTCTTCTCGGTCAGCTGGTCGATGACCGCGGTACCCTGGGCGATCTCCTTCTCCCCCAGGGCTTCCAGCACATCGGCGCAGAACTTGAAGGGGCTGGCGGTGGAGACCACGATGGTGGGGGTCTCATCCCCGCTCTCACGGCGGTACTCCTCCAGCACGTGGAAGGCCACGGCGCTGTGGGGATCCACCAGGTAGTGGTTCTCATTCCACAGCTTGGCGATGGTCTCCTTGGTCTGGGTGTCATCGCAGAACCCGGCCGCGAAATTCTGCTGGAACCGGGCGCGGACCGAGTCACTGACCTCGTAGCGGCCCTGGTTGGCCAGCTGGGTCATATAGCTGCGCACTTCCCCGTCGCTGCGCTCGGCAAACTCAAAGATCATCCGCTCCAGATTAGAGGAGATCAGGATGTCCATGGAGGGCGAGATGGTATTGTAGAAGGTCCGGTTCCGGTCATAGATGCCGGTGCGGATGAAGTCGGTGAGCACCTTGTTCTGGTTGGAGGCGCAGATCAGCTTGCCGATGGGCACGCCCATCTCTCGGGCGTAGTAGGCGGCCAGGATGTCGCCGAAGTTGCCGGTGGGCACGCAGACGTTGACCTTCTCCCCCCGCTGGATCTTCTCGTCCCGCAGCAGGTCGCAGTAGGCCGACACATAGTAGACGATCTGAGGCAGGACCCGGCCCCAGTTGATGGAGTTGGCCGAGGAGAAGAAATAGCCCCGCTCCGCCAGGACATCCCGCAGCTTCTCATCGGAGAAGAGGCGCTTAACGCCGCTCTGGGCATCGTCAAAGTTGCCCTCCACCGCGCAGATCCCCACGTTCTCTCCCTGCTGGGTGAGCATCTGGAGCTCCTGGATGTCGGACACGCCGTCCTTGGGATAGAACACCAGGATGCGGGTCTTGTCCACATCCCGGAAGCCCTCCAGCGCGGCCTTTCCGGTGTCGCCCGAGGTGGCCACCAGAATGCAGGCCGTCTTGTCCTCCGCGTTCTTGCTCAGAGAGCCGGTGAGCAGGTGGGGCAGCATCTGGAGCGCCATATCCTTAAAGGCACAGGTGGGGCCGTGCCACAGCTCCAGGCAGTAGGTGGTGTCGTCCACCTGCCGGACCGGGGCGACCTCCTTGACGTCGAACTTATTGTCCCCATAGGCCCGCTTGGCATAGGCCGTCAGCTCCGAGACGGTGAAGTCGTCCAGGAAGGGCTTCATCACATAGACGGCCCGCTGCTGGTAGGACATCTCCCGCATGGTCTCCAGCGCGTTGGGCGAGAGCTTGGGGAAGACCTCCGGGGTGAAGAGGCCTCCATCCCGGGACAAGCCCTGGGCGATGGCCTCCGCGGCCAGCTTTTTCATTCCTTTGTTTCGTGTGCTTACATAGTACATACTTCGTTCACGACCCTCATCATATTGTCAAAGAAGATGGCATGTACCAGTTCTTCTTTATAGTTGCGCTGAAGCATCCGGTCATAGATCTTGCCCATGTCCTGGATGCCGTCGATCCCGTCGGGCATCTCGTCATAGCAGCCGTCCAGATCTCCGCCCATGCAGATGTTCTTCTCGCCGCCCAGGGAGAGGAAATGCTCGATGTGCTCCACCACGGTATCCACGGTGGTGGGCTCGCCCAGGAAGGTGCGGTACATATTGATTCCGGCTACGCCGTTGTGCCGCATGATCTCCCGGAACATATCGTCGGTGAGGTTGCGGGGCTGGTCGCACAGGGCGCGGGAGCAGGAATGGCTGGCCATGAAGGGCCCCTCCACGATCTCGGCCACATCCCAGAAGCCCGGATCGGACATGTGGGACACATCCACCAGCATGTGCAGCTCGGTCATCCGCTTGACAAAGGCCTTGCCCTCGGGGGTGAGCCCCTTGTCGGTCTCGTCCTCGGTGGTGCCGCACAGGATGTTGGCCGCATTCCACACGGGGTTGATGGCCCGCACGCCCATCTCCCAGGCCTCCTGGAGGCCCTCCAGGGTGCAGTCGATGAGATCCGCCCCCTCGATGGAGAGGAAGGCCGCCCGCTTGCCCGCGGCAAAGGCCGCCTTGGCCTCTTCCCCGGTCCGGCACTGGACGATCACATTCTGATTGAGCTCCATCTCCCGCTGGAAAATGGCGTACTCGGCCCGGAACACGTCCCGTCGGGTGACCCCCGGCTTGAGGACTTCATCGGCAAAGAGGGCAAAAAACTGTCCCCACTTCCCGATATACTCCGCCCGCTTCAGGTCCTGATTTCCAAAATTCTCCCGAATGCCGTATCCGTAACGGTAGCACCGGGTCATGGTATCGCAGTGTCCGTCAAACAGATCCATTCTGCTTACCTCCTTCTCTCAGCGGTTCCCCCGCTTAAAACGCATTTTCGATGTATGTAATGGTCACCCTGCCCGCTTCCTCCGCCGGGCAAACCTCCGCCACATCAAAGCGGGGCTGCTTTTCGGCGGGGTTGGCGCTCAGGTAGAGCTCCGCCGTCTGGCGCAGGCGGCACTGCTTGCGCGCGTCCACCGCCTCCAGACCGGAGCCATATGCACAAGAGCTTCGGAACTTGACCTCCACAAAGGCCAGGAAGGCCTCGTTCTCCGCGATGAGATCGATCTCCCCATACCGGCTGCGGCAGCGCCGCGCCCGGATGGTATATCCGCGCCGCTGCAGCTCCCGCTCCACCTGTTCCTCGCCCCAACGCCCCCGCTCCGCTGCTCTTCTGCCGCTCACAGGCGCTTCAGGAAGGTCCGGCGGTGGATGGGACTGGGTCCATACAGCCGCAGCAGCTCATAGTGCCGCTTGGTGCCGTACCCCTTGTGGCGCTCAAACTCATACTGGGGATAGGTCTTGGCCGCCTCTTCCATCCAGCGGTCCCGGCTGACCTTGGCCAGAATGGAGGCCGCAGCGATACTGGCGCTGTGTCCGTCCCCCTGGACGATGGTCCGATGGGGGGTGATGATGGCGGCGCTCTTCCCCTTGTCCCGGTTGCCGTCGATGAGGGCAAAGTCCGCCGCCCTGTCCAGGCGGTCAATGGCCATCTGCATGGCCTTCATCCGGGCGCTCAGAATATCGGTCTCGTCGATCTCCGAGGCATCCACCCAGGCCACCGCCCAGGCCGATGCCTGCTCCCGGATCGCATCAAAGAGGATGTCCCTCTTTTTCGGCGTGAGCTTTTTGGAGTCGTTGAGCCCGTCCAGCTCCACGCCCGGAGGCAGGATCACCGCCGCCGCGTAGACCGGACCGGCCAGCGGTCCCGCGCCGGCCTCGTCGCAGCCGCACACCGCGGCATAGCCTTCCGCCCACGCCTCCCGCTCATACTGCCAGAAATCAATCTTCTCCACGGGGCGCCTCCGTTTCGGTCTCCTCCCGCCGGACATCCTCCGGAGTCTCCAGGGTAAAACGCCCCAGCTTACCGCCCCGGTACTCGTCCAGCAGGATCTTGGACATCCGCTCCGTGTCCGGCTCCCCGCCAGAGATGAGGAAGCCCCGCTTGCGGGCGGCCCGCTCCAGCAGCTCCCATCCCTGGGCTTCGGGATCGGCCTCGATCTTATACCGTCCCAGTGCCTCCGGATAGCGGCGGTTGAGCAAGTCCATGAAATGGCAGGCCAGCGTCTCCACATCCATGATCTCATCCTTCACTGCGCCGGTAAAGGCCAGATTCAGCCCGATGGACTGGTCCTCAAACTTGGGCCAGAGGATGCCGGGCGTGTCCAGCAGGTCCAGAGAGGCGTCCACCGACACCCACTGCTTGCCCCGGGTGACGCCGGGCCGGTCCCCCGCCTTGGCCGATTTGCGCTTGGCCACCTGGTTGATGAAGGTGGACTTGCCCACGTTGGGCACCCCAACGATCATAGCGCGGATGGGACGCCCCACCTGCCCCTTGGCCTTCCACTGCTCCAGCTTGTCCTTCAGTGCAGCGCGGGCGGCGGCGGAAAACTGATTGACGCCCTTCCCGTCCTTGGCGCTGGTCTCCAGCACGGTGAAGCCCTGGGCACGGAACCAATCCCCCCAGGCCCGGTTCTGGGCGGGGTCGGCCTGGTCGGCCCGGTTGAGGATGATGATGCGCGGCTTGCTCCCCACCAGCTCGTCAATGTCCGGGTTGCGGCTGGAGACTGGAATGCGGGCGTCCACCACCTCGGCCACCAGATCCACATATTTCAGATGTTCCGCGATCATACGCCGCGTTTTCGTCATATGACCCGGATACCACTGTATGTTCATGGCGTTCAGCCCCTTTGTATATTTGCATAATCACGATTCTATCATTATACACAAGATAGCGTCAGAAAAAAAGACTTTTATTTCAGAAATCCATTTTGAACCCTTCGACAGGACCGGCAAATTTTCACGAAAAACGAAAAAACAGGACGGTTTCCCGTCCTGTTTTCCCAATTTCCAGGAGCTCGCTCCTGAAATATGCCTGAAAATTAGATGCGCTCCTTGACCTTGGCAGCCTTGCCCACGCGGTCACGCAGGTAGTACAGCTTGGCACGACGAACCTTACCCTTGCGGACCAGCTCGATCTTCTCCACAGAGGGAGCGTGCAGGGGGAACACCTTCTCCACGCCAACACCGTAGGAGATACGGCGGACGGTGATGCTCTCCTCAATGCCGCCATGCTTCTTGGCAATGACGGTGCCCTCGAACACCTGGATACGCTCGCGGTTGCCTTCCTTGATGTGAACGTGCACGCGGACGGTGTCGCCCACATTGGCCACAGGGGCCTCGGCCTTCATCTGCTTCTCGGTAAAAGCCTTCATCAGATCCATGGATATTTCCTCCTCATTTATAGGTGTTCTTGCCGGGTTGTTGCCGCAGGCTCTTTCTTCGTCCCGCGCCAGCAGAGGAACACCCTTTATTCAGACTTTGGAAGTATATCACACTTCTTTGGGGATTGCAAGGGTTTTCTGCACAATCCCCCTCTCCCGCCGCCCCGCTCCGGCTCAGGCAGAGAGAGGATGCCGAGCCATCCAGCAGTCAGGAGCAGCGTCGGGTTTCCCCGCTGAAGCAAAAGCCAGATCCCGGCCCCTCCGAGGGCCAGCGCCAGGGCCAGGGAGATCCCCTGTCCCCAGCTTCTCTTCCAGGCGCCGCCCTCCAGCAGAGTGCGCAGGATGCGCCCTCCGTCCAGGCCTGAGATGGGCAGAAGGTTAAAGAGCCCCAAACTCAGATTCAGCCCGATCAACAGATACCGCTCCTCCCCCATTCCCTCGCCCCAGCGGGTGATGGCCGCCGCCGCGGCCAGATTGGCGGCCGGGCCGGCCAGTGCGGTCAGGATGCGGAACGCGCGTCCACTGGGGGCGCTGGCGGAGAGGCGCATCTCCGCCCCCACACAGGTCAGCCGGAGCCCGGTGACCCGTCCGCCCAGCAGGCGGATGGCCAGATAGTGCCCCCCTTCATGGAGGGCGCAGGCGGCAGCGCCCCAGAGAACCACGCCCTGGGTATCCATATAATAAAGGAATGCGGCCAGCAGGAGAAATCCCCCGCTCACCTCCAGACAGCCCCATCGCATGGATCAAGAGCTCTGCGTCTGAATATAGTACAGCGGGTTGAGGCGGACCTGGTTCCGCTTCACCTCAAAATGCAGGTGCGGCCCCGTGGCATTCCCGCTCTGCCCGGACAACGCCACCTGCTCTCCCACCTTGACCTGCTGTCCCTGCTGGACATCCAGCCGGTCACAGTGGGCGTAGAAGCTGGTCACGCCGTTCCCATGGTTGATCTGAAGATACAGACCGTAAATGGGGCTCTCCCCGATATAGTCAATGGTTCCGGCTGCAAAGGCCCGGACCGGCGTGTCCAGATTGACCGCCAGATCCACCCCGTTGTGGAATTTCTCTCCGCCGTCCACCGGATGCTCTCGCCAGCCAAAGGGGGACGAGACCCAGCCGAGGACCGGCGTCGCAGTCTCTCCGATGTCCAGCCGGTACTTGTCCATCGTGGCGTTATCGGGCAGCGTCGGTCCGCTGTACTCCATGTGCACCACCGCCGGCTCCGCCTCCGGTGTGGGTTCCGGCTGGACCGGTTCGGCCTGTTGTGCAGCTGTAAAGGCAAAGGGAGCCGGCGGATCAGCGGCCGTCTGCGCCTCCTCTACCCCCAGATAGACGCCCGGAGGGCGCTTCTCCCCCGCCGCCAGCCGCTGGATCTCCGCGGTACAGAACATCCCATCCACCGCCGTGGAGGACGTGCTCACGCGCACCTCAGAAGAGGTTCCAAAGACTTCGGTACAGAAATCTCCCAGGGTCTCCGTCACGGTCTCCCCCTCCGCAATCGCCCTTCCCAGATTGGAAAAAGCCGCGGTAAAATCGGTGTCCGCATGGAGCATTTGGGCCAGTTCCTCCCGCATGGAAACCAGACGCTCCGGGAAGACACCCTTCCCCACCAGTATGACCACAAATGCCATGGTACAGACGGCCAGTTGGATCAGCCTCCGCCGCTCCTTTGCGCCCAACTCCACCCCACGGCGCTTCTTCTGCCGCGCCGATGGATGCGACGATATACTTCCGGACCGCCCGGCCCTTCTTCTGACCCATTCCTGATAGGTCGTGTTCTCCATACCGCGGTCCCCCCTTTCCACTCAGGTTGCATTCTGTTTGTCCTAACAGTATGCCTGGGGAGACGCGGATATGCCTAAGGCATCCCAGCCGGGATGCCTTTCGTCAGGTGAGCACGTGCTTTTCCATCTGCTGCTTCAGATGCGTCATATCGACCGCTCTGGCCACGATCAAAAAGATGACGCCGTTTCCCAGAGACTGGATCGCAGTCCCGGCAAACTGCGGCCAGAAGCTCTGTATGCTTCCATAGAGAACCACTGCACACAGGCCGTACGCAGCCGGCGAAAAGACCGAGGCAAGGACCAGCCCTACATAGTTGCGCTTACACAGGAAGGTGGACGCGCTGGATGTAAAAAAGAACACCAGGCAGCTCTTGATTACCAGTGTTGGCAGGCACCAGGCCGGATACGTGAGGAGATCCGCCAGCCCCGCTCCAATGGCGGCCGCCGCCGCCGCGTAGGGCGTCGGGAGCAGACAGGCGACCATATAGATCAGCACATCGCCCAGATGGATGTATCCCCCCGGAAAGGGAATGTGGAACAGATACGCGGTCGTCATGGTAATGCAGGCTGCAAAAAGCCCGGATACCACGATATATTTGAGGTTTATGTTCTGTGACTTGGTTTTCATATGCGGTTTCCCTCCTCTTTTGTTCTATGATACCGCGTCCTGCACATTTCAAAAGAGTCAGTTTCCGTTTTTTTGATAGGACCACGCCAGAAAACGCTTTTTAAAAATTTTTGATAAAAACGTAAAAAACACTTGCATTATAAAATAATCTGTGATATAGTATATGAGTCGTCTGACGAGACAGCTAAATCCGGGTGTGGCGAAGTTTGGTATCGCGCTTGAATGGGGTTCAAGAGGCCGCTGGTTCGAATCCAGTCACTCGGACCAAGTCCGTATTCCGCAAGGAATACGGACTTTCTTTTTGTCTTTGGCCGCTGTCAGGAGAGCAGACGGAACACCACCCCCTCCTGCTGGTTCGAATCCAGCCGCTCGACCGTGCGGAGTATCATGAAAGGATCTGAAACGACCCTTGATGATACTTCGCATTTTTATTTCCAATTCTATAAGGCAATACCAGACCGTTTCCATCATGCTTTCTTCCATAGAGCAATTGAAAACAATCATAGAAAACGATATAATCAGAAACAAGTCCTTAGGATCGATTTGCAAAAAGGAGGCGGAGCCGCCGTGCCCACCGATATGAAGAAAATAATCGCGGAAGCCACGCAGACTCTGCTGTTTGAGCGCCATGTAAAGAAGCTGACGGTCAAGGATATTGTGGAGCAGTGCAACATCACACGGCAAGCGTTTTATTATCACTTTGATGGTATTCCAGAGTTACTTCGCTGGATGATTGAGGAGTATTTTGAGCAGGTGATGGGAAAAGCGCTGGATCAGGAGGACGGTGAAGTCGGACTGCGCAGTTTTTTCGTCATGGCCATCAATATTGCCCCCTACGTAGAGCATGGGATGAAAAGCAACTATGGAGAGGAGCTGAAGCGGCTGCTGCGTCAGTGCTTCCTGCATTATTTCACCTTGGCTTCCGAGCGGAAAAACTTTTATCCCGACTGTACCCGCTCCCAGATGAAAGTTATCCTGCGCTATCACAGCCAGGCCATCATGGGCTTGCTGGAAGAATGGACCGATGAGGACACCGAGCAGTTGGACCAGATTGTTCATACCGTGTACCATATTATGACAGCGGAAATTCCTCCCTGGAGCAGCCGAACGTAATATCCTGTTTGTCAAAAGGGCCGGAGTGTAAAAAATTTTTACACTCCGGCCCTTTGTGTCTATACACAGCAGGAATTCTGTTTATTGCGAACAAAAACCCTTCTATTATAATAAAAAACAGAAGGGAGGCAGGGATATGGCTCATGAAATTCTTGCCGTAAAACTCTGTGAACTGGAGGATGAACTTTCCCGGTTGAGCAGCCGCATCCATCTGAGCGAAGCGGCCGGCCATCCGCAGCTGCAGCGAGAGATCCAGGCTCTGCGTCTGGAATGCTCTGAAACGGAGCTGACCTTGCGGACAAAGCTGCAGCGGTCCCGGGCAGAGATGGTGTCTGTCCTGGCGGACTCCTATGGAGAGGTAGAGCAGATCCTCCAAAAGGCCAGAATTACACTACAGGAACAGGCGGCAAACCGCGGTGATCCGGAGGCTGCAGCTGAGGAAAAGATCCTTTTGGCGGAGTATGCCCTGGATTTTGCACTACAGGCGGCAAACCGGGCTCTGCTATTGGCCATGGAGGCCATCGACACCCAATTGGTTGGACAGGAAGGAGACAAGATATCATCATGAAAGAAGTCAAAACACCCAAGAAGCCACTGATTTATTATTATGGAATCGTACTGCTGATCATCCTGCTGTTCAATCTACTGGTCACTCCCATGCTCTCCCAGCGCCAGGTGGTGGAAGTGGACTACGGCACCTTCATGGACATGATCGACGAAAAGAACATTGGCATGGTACAGGTGGAGGACTCCCAGATCCTGTTTACGGACAAGGACGAAACCACAGTCTATGAGACAGCGCCCATGGAGGATCCCACTCTCACAGAACGTCTCTATCACTCCGGGGCAAAATTTACCCGGGTGATTGAGGAGCCCATCTCCCCCATCTGGAGCTTTCTTCTAACCTTTGTGCTGCCCATTCTTATCTTTGTGGGCCTTGGCCAGTACATGAGCAAGAAGCTCATGGAACAGGCCGGGGGCGGCAAAGGCTCTATGGCCTTCGGCCTGGGAAAGAGCAATGCCAAGGTCTACGTCCAATCCACGAAGGGCATCCGATTCTCCGATGTGGCCGGTGAGGACGAGGCCAAGGAGAGTCTGTCGGAAATCGTGGACTACCTGCACAATCCGCAAAAATACACCGAAGCCGGTGCCGCCATGCCCAAGGGCATTTTGTTGGTAGGCCCTCCGGGCACCGGCAAAACCATGCTGGCAAAAGCAGTGGCCGGCGAGGCCAATGTTCCCTTCTTTTCTATCTCCGGCTCGGAATTTGTGGAGATGTTCGTCGGTATGGGTGCTTCCAAGGTTCGAGATCTCTTTAAGCAAGCCAAGGAGAAAGCTCCCTGTATTGTATTTATTGACGAGATCGATGCCATCGGACAGAAACGCAGTTCCGGAAGCCTCTCCGGTGGTAACGACGAGCGGGAGCAGACACTGAATCAATTGCTCACCGAGATGGATGGCTTTGAAGAGAATACCGGTGTCATTATCCTGGCAGCCACCAACCGTCCCGAGTCCTTGGACCCCGCCCTCACCCGGCCGGGTCGGTTTGACCGGCGCGTTCCTGTAGAACTGCCCGACCTTGCGGGACGTGAAGCCATTTTGAAGGTCCATGCCAAGAAAATCAAGACCGCAGAGGACGTGGATTTCCACACCATCGCCCGCATGGCGGCCGGGGCCTCCGGCGCGGAATTGGCCAATATCATCAATGAGGCTGCACTTCGTGCAGTGCGCAGCGGCCGCATCATTGTCAATGAGGCCGATCTGGAGGAGAGCATCGAGGTCGTCATCGCAGGCTATCAGAAGAAAAATGCGGTTCTCTCTGACCAGGAGAAGAAAGTGGTGTCCTATCACGAAATTGGACATGCACTGGTGGCAGCGATGCAGAATCACTCCGCCCCGGTGCAGAAAATCACCATCATCCCCCGCACCTCCGGCGCACTGGGTTATACCATGCAGGTGGACACTGGGGACAAGTATCTGCTCACAAAAGAAGAAATCGAGAACAAAATCGCCACCTATACCGGCGGTCGGGCCGCCGAGGAAGTGGCTTTTGGACAGATCACCACCGGTGCCTCCAATGATATTGAGCAGGCCACCAAACTGGCCCGGGCCATGATTACCCGCTATGGTATGAGCGAAGACTTTGACATGGTCGCCATGGAGATGGTGCAGAATCAGTATCTGGGCGGCGACTCCTCCTTGACCTGCTCCCCTGAGACGCAGAAGGAAATTGACCGGAAGGTGGTAGAGGTAGTGAGGGCCCAGCATAAAAAGGCAAGAAAAATCCTGGAGGACAACCGGGATAAGCTGGATGAACTGGCCAAGTTCCTCTACGAAAAAGAGACCATCACCGGGGAGGAATTCATGGAGATTCTGACAAGGGGGGAGAAGCAATGAGAAGGCGCTCTGGATTTGGCTGGTTGGAGCTGGTCATCGGAATTGCATTCATCCTATTGGGCATCCTCGCATTTGCAAAGCCAGATCTGGCTCTCACAGGTCTGATCTTTGTCTATGGCATTGCGGCTGTGGTCATGGGTGTGGCGGATATCATCTTGTTCATAGAAGTGGAACGGTATACAGGCCTCGGCCCCATTCTCTCTCTGATATCAGGGGTGTTGAGCGTCATGACTGGCCTGACACTGGTGGTCTATCCCGGGACGGGGGTGCTGGTACTGACATTCCTGTTCCCCATCTGGTTCATTGCCCACGGAATATCCCGGCTTGTCCATCTGGGGCATATCCGCTTTGTGGCAGGTGATGGAATCTACTACTTTACGCTGATCATTAACATTATCGGACTGATTTTGGGAGTTTTGATGATTTTTAACCCGCTGTTCACACTCACGACCATCCGATACTTCGCCAGTGCCTATCTGATTTTGCTGGGTATCGACAGTGTCGTGATGGCAGTCAGCCGTATGGGAAAGCGTCCGTAAAGGAGGCAGCAGGCGTGGAACCCATATATCTCTTGACTACCCTGGATCAGAACTATCTGCCCCAGCTCCAGGTGTTGCTCACCTCCCAGATCAGGATATTCTGAATGCCCTTTATATTGGACGAATTTTACCCTTGGAAGACGCCCCGTGGAATTACGACGCCCGCAATTACAGCAACGATCTGCTGCGCTGCTTGATTCATATCATTTTTCCCATCTCCCCCAGTCGCCCCGGCTCTCTACTCCTCGCAGCCGGAGCACTGGGGATTTGTCATTTCAAAGCGGTCATCGATGTTCTTCTCGCCCCATTCACACATCAGATTGAGAATGGTCTCCAGCGATTTCCCCTTGGGTGTGATGGAGTACTCCACCCGGGGCGGCACCTCGGCGTACACTGTGCGCTGGATCAGCCCGTCGCTCTCCAATTCCCGCAGCTGGTTGGTGAGCGTGCGCTGGGATACCTGGGTGATGCGGTGCATGAGCTCGCTGAACCGCTGCGTCCCATGGCGGATCAGGCTGTCCAAAATCAGGGGCTTGCATTTCCCCCCGATCATTTTCAGCGTGACCTCCATTTCACAGGTGACCTGTATCTTTTCCATACTCTCCTCCAATAGTGAACTTTTTTTCACTTGATAAAAATATTGTGCGTACTTGTACCTATGCATTCAGCTATATATAATTCAAGTATATCGTATTTTTACTATTTTACAATGCCTGATCGCATCAAACGGGGGTTTATCTATGCAGTACAGAACGCTGGGCCGCACCGGCCTGAAGGTAAGCGAAATCGGTCTGGGCGGCGAATGGTTCAACGGCCTGACCGCCGAGGAGAGTACCGCGATCGTGGATACCGCGCAGCAGAGCGGCATCAACTACATCGACATCTTCATGCCCCAGGCACCCACCCGCAGCAACCTGGGAATCGCTCTGAAGGGCCGGCGGGAAGAATTTATCATCCAGGGCCATCTGTGTACGGTATTTGAGGACGGGCAGTACACCCGTACCCGGGACATTGAAAAGACAAAGCGGTCCTTTGCCGACCTGCTGGAGCGCCTCCAGACCGACTACATCGACGTGGGCATGATCCATTATGTGGACAGCGAGGAGGATTTCCGCACGGTCTTTGAAGGCCCGGTGATGGAGTACGCCAAGGAGCTGAAGGCCAGCGGCGTGGTCCGCCATCTTGGCATGAGCTCTCACAATCCTCACATCGCCCTGAAGGCCGTGGAGAGCGGTCTCATCGACGTGCTGATGTTCAGCATCAATCCCGCCTATGACATGGAGGCCGCCGACACGGATATCTATGATCTGATGGAATTCAAGGGGATGGCGCAGAGCGGCCTGGTGGTGGACGAGGCGCGGCAGAAGCTGTACTCCGCCTGCGAGGCCGCTGGTGTGGCCATCACCGTGATGAAGCCGCTGGGGGCCGGTACCCTGCTCAAGGCGGAGAGTTCTCCCTTCGGCACCGCCATGACGGTCCCCCAGTGCATCCAGTACTGCCTGGACCGCAACGGCGTGAAGGTGGTCATCGTGGGCTGCCACACGGTGGAAGAAGTAAAGGAAGCGGTAAAATACGATGAGGTGCCCGCCGCAGAGCGCAGCTACGCGCACATTTTCAGCGCCGGCAGCACCATCCACATGACCGGGCGCTGCATGTACTGCAACCACTGCCAGCCCTGTCCCGCCCACATCGACATCGCTGCCGTGACCAAGTTCCTGGACTTGGCCAAGCAGCAGGATACCGTGCCCGAAACCGTGGCACAGCACTATTGGGCCCTGTCCGCCACCGCGGACGACTGCCTGATGTGCGGCCGGTGTGAGCCGAACTGTCCCTTTGGCGTGAAGGTGCGCGAGAACATGAAGGAGGCCCGAGCGGTCTTTGGACAAAAGCGCGTGTAACACTCCCCCGTCCGCCGGACAAGTGCGCACAGACTGAAAAATCCCGCCTGCTATCTGCACCAGAGATAGCAGGCGGGTCGCCTTTTCCAGAGAGCAGCTGTTTCAGAGCCTCTCTCCATCAAACCTCAGTTGTCGCGCCGGTCGCCCCAGAAAAACAGCGCCACGGTTCCCGGACCGGTATGGCTTCCGATCGTGGTCCCAATGGGGAAAATCTCTACCTCTCCATCCATCTGGGGAAAGCGCTCTTTCACCAGAGCGGCCACGGCACGCGCATCCTCCTCACACAGGGAGTGGCAGAGATAGCACTTCCCGCGGTAAGCCGTCCCCCCTTCTGCATGCTGTTCCATCTGCTCCACGATCCGGTTCAGGACCCGTTTCTTTCCGCGCACCTTTTCCCGGGGCGTCAGATGGCCCTCTTGATCCATATTCAGCAGCGGACAGATGTTCAGCATGGTCCCCACCAGTCCTGCCGCTTTGGAGATTCGTCCGCCCCGGATATAGAATGACAGATCGGTGGAGAAGAACCAGTGATGGAGCCGCAGCTTGTTCTCCTCTGCCCAGGCATAGAGCTCATCGATCGTCTTTCCCGCGTCCCGCTGGTCGGCCAGTGTCTCCATCAGCAGGCCGTACCCGCTGGAAGCACCCAGCGAATCCACGATATAGATCTTCCGCTCGGGATACTGCTCCGCCAGCTCGGCTTTCGCCAGACAGGCGGAGTTATAGGTACCGGTCAGCCCGGAAGAGAGGGTCACATGGAGAATGTCCTTTCCCTCCCGCAGAAGAGGCTCAAAATGCCGGATATATTCCGTTACGCTCACCTGCGAGGTCTTGGTCTCCGCGCCCTTCCGCATGCGGTCGAACAGCTCCTCGGAGGACATGGTGACCCCCATATCGTCCGGATATTCCGTACCGTCCAGTGTATAGCGGAAGCATACATAGTGAAGATCCCGCTGCTTCATACGTTCCGGGGTCAGATCCACCGCGGAACAGCAGCTCAAACAGTAGTTGCCCATGGTCGTTCCTCCGTTGACATCGCTGAATTTCGTGCTAAAATACGAGACAAGTGTATCACAATTCGACCGACAGCATCAATTCCCGCCCGTGAGACAAATTCTCCCTTTTTGTCTCATATGCTCCACGGAGGATGACGGACATGGACAAACGAAAAGAGGCAAACCTCCGTGTGCGGAGACAGATCACGGATACTCTCTTTGCCCTGATGCAAAAAAAGAGTCTCTCAGAAATCACGGTCTCCGAGATCGTGAAGGGCGCGGGCGTGGCCCGCGCCTCCTTCTATCGCAATTACTGCTCCAAGGAAGACGTGCTGGTCATGCTGATCCGGGATGTTCTGGATGATTTCCGCAGCAAGCTCTCACCGGGACAGGAGAGCTTTTATACCTATGAAAACATCCTGTTGAGCTTCCGCTATTTCCATGCCTATCGCACCTATCTCCTGGACCTGTACCACTCGGGGTTTCTGTCGGTGGTTCTGGAGGAGCTCAACCAGTTTCACGAGAGCATTGAGGGAACCATGCCCTCCTCTTCCATTGAGAAATACCAGCTCTATATGTACATCGGCGCACTGTGCAACACGGCGATGGAGTGGCTGCTGGAGCGGGATTCCGCCACACCCGAGGAAATGGCCCAGTTCTTTTTCCGCGCTATCCCCAGCATACCGCCCCCTTCCAGAGGCGGCTGAAGCTCCGGGCTGCCCCCGGATCGCACCTGCTGACAACCGACCACAGAGAGGAGCACATCATGCAGACTTCCAGTGATTTGAAAACCTTACTGAACAAAATCGACCGGAGAGGTTATCCGGCCTACAAGGATACGCTGGGGGTCTATCAGTTCCCCGGCTATACCCTCTCCATCGACCACGTGCAGGGGGATCCCTTTGCCGCCCCCTCCAAGCTGAGCGTCTGCGTCCGCGGAAAGCAGGCGGCCTTTCCCGCCGCACTCTACCGCCTTCCCTGCCAGCGCATCGCCCTCCAGGATGAGCTGACCCGCCGCTTTGGACGGCTGGCCAGTCAGGCCTCTTTCCAGGCGAAAGGTTCAGGCCACAGCGGCCTGATCGCCGTCAGCCGCTGCGGGCAAGAGGTGTTGGAGCGGACCGCCTGCTCCCTGTCTCCCGAGAGCGGCGACATCCTCCTGCGGCTGGAGGTGGGCTTCCCGGCCAACGGCCGTACCATCAACGCCAGAGAGCTGGAAAAGATCCTGTTCGATCTCCTTCCCCGGTGTGTAAAGGGCGCGCTGTTCTACCATGACGCGGACCGTGCACACTTTCAGGCCATAGCCGATCTGGCAGAAGATCAGCAGTACATCCGGCAAAAGCTGCCTGAACTGGGCCTGTGCGCCTTTGTGGCCGACGGCAGCATCCTCCCCCGGGCCTCGGGTGTCTCCGCTCTGCCGATGAAGGGGGCGGTTCCCTTCCAGGCCCCGAAAGAGCTCTCCGTCACCTTGCAGCTGCCCCACCGGGGCGCCATCTCCGGCATGGGCATCCCAAGAGGGATCACCCTGATCGTGGGCGGCGGCTATCACGGAAAATCCACCCTGCTGAAAGCCCTGGAGCTGGGCGTCTATTCCCATATCGCCGGAGACGGCCGGGAGTTCGTGATCACAGACAATACCGCGGTGAAGATCCGGGCCGAGGACGGCAGAAGCATTCAGCGCACCGATATCTCCATGTTCATCCACGACCTGCCCAACGGAAAGGACACTTCCCACTTCACCACGGAGGACGCCAGCGGCAGCACCTCCCAGGCGGCCAATGTGGTGGAGAGCCTGGAGGCGGGCGCTTTCCTGCTCCTGATGGACGAGGACACCAGCGCCACAAACTTCATGATCCGTGACCAGCTGATGCAGCGGGTGGTCCGCCGGGAGATGGAGCCCATCACCCCGTTCCTGGACCGCATTGAGGAGCTGTACCAACAGCATGGCATCTCCACCATTCTGGTGGCGGGCAGCTCCGGGGCCTATTTCCACGCGGCGGATCACATCATCCAGATGGACCGGTATATCCCCCGGGATATTACCGCCTTTGCCAAGCGGGAGGCCCAGGCCTTTCCCAATGAGCGCTTCCCGCTGTCTCCGGCCTCCATGCCGGATTTCGCCCGCTGCCCCAAGCCGTCGCCGGAATTCCGCAGCGGCGACCGGATCAAGCTCAAATCCCTCGGCCGGGACGGGGTGTCCATTCAGCGGGAGACCATCGATCTGCGGTATGTGGAGCAGCTTGCCGACGGGGAGCAGTCGGCCGCCCTGGGCTACTGTCTGCTCTATGCCCAAAAGCACCTGATGGACGGCAGGCGGACCCTGCGGCAGATCGTGGAGGCGCTGGACCGGCTGATGGAAACTCAGGGTCTGGCCGCGCTGTGCGGAACGCGCACCGCCCCTCCCTTCCTGGCCCGGCCCAGAACGCAGGAGATCTTTGCCTGTCTCAACCGCTTCCGGAGCCTGAATCTGTCATAAACCCCTCCCGGCAAAGTAACTGCCGGAACCCAATACAACAGGAGGTATTTTGTTATGCGCAAGAATTTTGGAGCCAAGCCCTGGACCTATCCTCAGCCGGTGTTCATCCTCGCCACCTACGGCGAGGACGGCACCCCCGACGCCATGAACGCAGCCTGGGGCGGCATCAGCGGCAGTACGGAACTCTCCATGTGCATCAGCGCCGGCCATAAGACCACCGCCAACATCCTCTCCCGCAAGGCCTTCACCGTCAGCATGGCCACCGCGGAGCAGGCCGTGGCCTGCGACTATGTGGGCGTTGAGTCGGGCAATAGCGTGACCAACAAACTGGAAAAAGCGGGCTGGCACACCACCAAATCGGAATTTGTGGATGCTCCGCTCATTGACGAGCTTCCCATGGCCGTGGAGTGCCACCTGGTCCGCTACGAGGCGGAGAGCGGCCGTCTGGTGGGCGAGATCGTCAATGTCAGCGCCGATGCGTCGGTGCTGGATGGGGACGGGAACATCGATCCCGACAAGCTCCAGCCCATTCTCTTTGACCCCATCCACAGCGCCTACCGTAAGATGGGCGAAAAGGTGGGCAACGCCTTCCAGGATGGCGCTAAACTGAAGTAAACACCCTCCGTGCCGGCAGCGAGAACTTCTGCCAGCCGAAAAAAATGCAGACGCCAAAGCAGGCGTCTGCGTTTTTTATGCGGAAAGCGGCCTCAGACGTCCGCCTGAATTTGGTCCAAGTGCTCCTGCAGATGCTCCAGGAACAGCTCGGCCGCCTTGGAGAAAATCCTGGATTTTTTCCAGACCAGGTACATCCGCAGCTCCAGCCTCGGCTCCAGGGGCCGGAAGCAGAGATGGCTGCCGGTGGTATTCACCAGCTTGTCCAGGGCAAGGGCATACCCCATCCCCTCATCCACCATCAGGGAGGCATTGTAGATCAGATTGTAGGTGGCGACCGTATGGAGCTCCGGCGGCTCCTTCCGGAGCCAGCGGTACAGCCCGCTCTTATTGTCCACCTGCCGGGAGAGGAGCAGCGGCTTGTCCCACAGATCCCGGGGCGCGATGGTTTCCCGCCCGGCCAGGGGGCTGTCCCGCCGCATCAGGACGCCCCAGGTATCCCTCATGGGCAGCTCGATATAGTGATACCTGTTCTTGTCCATGTCCCCCAGGAGGACTCCGAAATCCAGCAACCCCTTGTCTAGCCGCTCACACACGTCCACCGCGTCACCGCTGACGATGTGAAAGCGGATGCCGGGGTGCTTTTCCTGCAGCTCCTTTGCAGCTCTGGCAAGCTGACGCACCCCATCGGTCTCGCCGGTACCGATATAGACATCCCCGCTGATGGTCTCCTCCGACCACATGACCTCTTTTTCTGTCCGGCTCACCAGTTCCAGGATCTCCTCCGCCCGCTTCCGCAGCAGCATGCCGTCCTCGGTGAGGGTGATCTTCCGGCTGCCCCGGATCATCAGCTGTTTGCCCAGCTCCTCCTCCAGCTCCTTGAGCTGCCGGGAGAGGGTGGGCTGGGTCAGGTGGAGAGACTGGGCGGCCGCCGAGATACTCTGCTCCCGCGCCACAGCCAGGAAATATTGCAGCACACGCAATTCCATTCGCTTCACCTCCGAATGGTCTGATGATAGCACAGAGTAGATATAGTTTTCAAGCATACTAAGATATTCTATATAGGTATTTGTTATCCAACTTCACGAGTGCTACAATAAAACCAGAAATTCTATGGATCGGAAGTGCAATATGGATTTAGAAGCATTTTTGGAGCATCTGAACAGCGGAAAGCCGGTGCCGGGCGGCAGCGAGGCCCATCAGTTCATGCACGGCGTCAGCCAGGAGGCGCTGCGTCTCACCGCCGAGATCAACGGAAGCTACCATACGCCGGAGGAGCTGCGCTGCCTCTTCTCCCAGCTGATCGGCGCTCCGGTGGACGAGACCTTCGGGCTGTTCCCACCCTTTTATACCGACTGCGGCAAAAACATCCACATTGGCTCCCATGTCTTTATCAACATGGGCTGTAAGTTCCAGGATCAGGGCGGTATTTTCATTGGGGACGGCGCACTGATCGGACACAACGTAGTTTTGGCCACATTGAACCATGCCATGTCCCCCAAGGATCGCGGCAGCATGATCCCCGCTCCCATCCACATCGGGAACCATGTCTGGATCGGCTCCAATGCCACCATTCTGCCCGGTGTGACCATCGGAGACGGGGCCATCGTGGCGGCTGGTGCCGTGGTGACCAAAGACGTTCCGGAAAACACCATTGTGGGCGGCGTGCCCGCCAAAATCATACGGCATTTAAGCGAGGAGGAGATCAACCATGCATTCGAAATATAACGGCTATTCCTTCCCCCTGCGGGATACTGTCCGGCGGGAAAAGGTACGCTTCCACAACCGCTACGGCATCGAGCTGGCAGGTGATCTGTACCTGCCCAAAGAGACGGAAGGCAAGCTGGCCGCCCTGGCGGTGGCCGGTCCCTTCGGCGCGGTGAAGGAGCAGTGCGCCGGGCTGTACGCCGAGGAGCTGGCCAGCCGCGGCTTTGCGGCGCTGGCCTTTGACCCCTCCTTTATTGGAGAGAGCGGCGGCGAGGTCCGCAATGTGGCCTCCCCCGACATCAACACCGAGGACTTCTCCGCCGCGGTGGACTTCCTCTCCACCCGGGACTTTGTAGACCCGGAACAGGTGGGCATCCTGGGGATCTGCGGCTGGGGCGGCATGGCCCTCAACGCCGCTGCCATGGATACCCGCATCAAGGCCACCGTCACCTCTACCATGTACGACATGACCCGGGTAAATGCCAAGGGCTACTTTGACGCCGCCGACAGCCCCGACACCCGCTATGAGATGAAGCAGGCCCTCAACGCCCAGCGGACGGCAGACTACAAGAGCGGCACCTATGCCCGCGCGGGCGGTGTGGTGGACCCTCTGCCCGAGGACGCGCCCTTCTTTGTGAAGGACTATTACGACTACTACAAGACGGAGCGGGGTTATACCGAGCGGTCCCTCAACTCCAATGCCGGCTGGAACACCACCTCCACCCTGTCCTTCCTGAACATGCCGATCCTGCGGTACAGCAATGAGATCCGCAGCGCGGTGCTGGTCATTCACGGCGAAAAGGCCCACTCCTGCTATTTCAGCAAGGACGCCTTTGCCGACATGGTAAAGGACAATCCCGATACCGAGAACAAGGAACTGCTCCTCATCCCCGGCGCGGTCCATACCGACCTCTACGACCGAAAGGACATCATTCCCTTTGACCGGATCGAGGCGTTCTTCCGGAAATATTTGAAGTAAACACCTGCGGGAGGAGGGATTTTTTTGAGACTTCTCTGCATACTTCTCGCCGTCCTTGGGATTTCCGCCTGCGGGAGCAGCGCTGTCCCGGCAGACTCCGGCAGTCCTCCGCCACAGGCGGTGGTTTCCGGTACCGAGAGCCCCATTCCCCATCCCTCCGCGGAAGTTCAGCCCAGTGAGGAGGAACCTATGTTACACATCACGGTGGGCAGCCATGAGCTGCTGGCTACCTTTGAGGATAACCCCTCCGCCCGGGAGTTCCAGACCCTTCTGACTCAGGGACCGCTGACCATTGAAATGGAGGACTACGGTGGCTTCGAGAAGGTCGGCCCGCTGGGCACAACGCTGTCCCGGAGCGATCAGCAGATCACGACGGAGCCGGGCGACGTGATCCTCTACCAGGGCAATCAGATCACCATTTACTATGGCTCCAACACCTGGAGCTTTACCCGGCTGGCCCGGATCACAGATCCCGCCGGCTTACCGGAGAAGCTGGGCGACGGAGCTGTGCAGATCACATTTTCGCTTGCATAGGAGGTACTTGATATGGCAGTGAAACAGACCGCGGGCCGAGACGCTTTGGGGGAGTTTGCTCCCCAATTCGCTCAACTGAATGACGATGTGCTCTTCGGCCAGGTGTGGAGCCGGGAGAATCAGCTGTCCCTGCGGGACCGCTCCCTGGTCACCGTGGTCGCCCTCATGGCGCAGGGGCTGGTGGACAGCTCCTTCCAGTACCACCTGACCACGGCCCGGCAAAATGGCATCACCCGGGAAGAGATCGCGGAGATCCTCACCCACGCCGCCTTTTACGCCGGTTGGCCCAAGGCCTGGGCCGCCTTCCGCATGGCAAAGGAGGTCTGGGCAGAGGATGTGCCCCAGGACGGCAAGGCGCAGCATCAGCAGGAGATGGTCTTCCCCATCGGCGCCCCCAACGACGGCTTTGCCCAGTATTTTGTGGGCCAGAGCTACCTGCACCCCCTCTCCACCAGTCAGGTGGGAGTGTACAATGTGACCTTTGAGCCCGGCTGCCGCAACAACTGGCACATCCACCACGCCGATCAGGGTGGTGGACAGATCCTCCTCTGTGTGGCCGGACAGGGCTGGTACCAGGAGTGGGGCAAGGCGCCCCGGGCGCTGCGTCCCGGCGATGTGGTCAACATCCCCACCGGCGTAAAGCACTGGCACGGCGCGGCCTCGGACCAGTGGTTCTCCCATCTGGCCCTGGAGGTCCCCGGCGAGAACTGCTCCAACGAATGGCTGGAGGCAGTCACCGACGAGGTGTACCGCAGCCTGGACTGAGCTTCCCTTTCGTCTTTCTTCCAAAAATGACCCCCTATCTGTAAATCAGATAGGGGGTCATTCTATCGGTCAGTTCCTATCCTTGCCAAGCAGAGGAAGATTCGATATAATCCGGTTGTAAAATGGTCATGAGTCCTGCTCTCCGGGATCACGGGGTCCCGGAGGCATCTCATCCATAGAAAACAGTGAGGGAGAACGAGAGATGGAGCTTCGTACATTGGTGGAACGGGCCAAGACGGGAGACCCGGCAGCGATGGGAGAACTGTATCAGGCGACCAATCAGAGAGTCTATGCACTGGCCTTGCGGCTGACCGGCAATCCGGACGAGGCCATGGATGTGGTGCAGGAGAGCTATCTGTCCGCCCTGCAAAATCTGGAGGGACTCCGGAATCCCGACGCCTTTCTCAGTTGGATCTTCCAGATCGCCGCCAATCGCTGCCGCAAGCTCCACAACCAGGCCCGCCGCTTTGCCTCCCCTGGGTCGGAGGACGAGGAGACAGACTATTTTGACGCGCTCCCCGATCCGGATGAAAAGCTTCTTCCGGAAGCGGTCGTAGACAGTGGGGAGACCCGGCGCTTGATGGCCGAACTGGTGGACAGTCTGCCCGAGGCCCAGCGGGAATGTGTCATCCTCTACTATTTTTCCCAATGCTCTGTGGAGCAGATCGCCCAGATCCAGGCCTGCACACAGGGAACGGTAAAAAGCCGCCTGAACTACGGGCGGAAAAAGCTGAAGGAGGGAGTCCTGGCCCTGGAGGCCCGGGACGGCATCCGCCTGCACTCCCTGGTGCCCATTGGTCCTCTCTTCGCCTGCGTGGGATCGGAAGTGCCCGACCCGGACTCGCTCCTCCATATCTGGCAGAACATTGCAGCTGGCATGGGTACCGCAGGCGTGGCTACCGCCTCCGCCGGGGCAGCCTCCACGGCAGCGGGCAGCCAGACCGCAGCGGGTGGTGCAAGTGCCGCGGCCAAGGGTGCGGTCGGAGCGGTGAAGCTGAAGATCGCGGCTGGTGTAACGGCGGGCGCGGTCCTGGCCGGCGGCACAGGGATCGCCCTCAGCCAGCCGGCGGTGACCTTCTCAGATCCAGTCTTCGAGCAGAACATCCGGATCATTCTGGACAAGCCTTCCGGGGCCATTCGAGCGAGCGATCTGGAGCAGATCAAACAGCTCTGGATCCTGGACGACGGCATGACAACAAAAACATCGGGGGAAGCCCTCCAGGGCACTCAGCTGGTGAGCAGTCTGGAGGACATCACCCTTCTCTCTGAACTAAGCCGGATTGACTACCAAGTGACAGACGGGGGTGCCCTGCTGGACTCTCTGCCGGAGCAGGAGTCCATCCAGACAGCTTGGGTCAACACGGATGAGCTGGACGCGCCCGGTATCGAGGACCTGTCCTTTCTGGAGCGCCTGCCCAATCTGCGCGCCCTGTATCTCCACACAGAACCTGGGATAGACCTTACTCTGCTTGAAACCAAGACCTCGCTGATGGGTCTGTCCCTGTTTTCAGAGAGCGACACCACCCTGGATGTCTCCCAGCTGACCCAGCTGCGTTTTCTGGATTACTGGGGGGATTCGGACATCGACATCACACTGGAGACCACGGCGGAACTCCCCTATCTGAAGATCCTGACCCTGCCCGGCGGTTCCAACTTTCTGACTCCCTTGGACATTCTGTCCTATATGCCCGCCCTGGAATATGTGAATCTCAATGCGGTAGAAGACACCGATCTGACGCCAGTGGCCCAGCTGACCCAACTGCGCGGGATCGAACTCTCCTACGACGGCCCCCCGGTGGA
Source organism: Clostridium sp. J1101437_171009_A5 (assembly GCF_015547905.1). Classification (NCBI taxonomy): domain Bacteria; kingdom Bacillati; phylum Bacillota; class Clostridia; order Eubacteriales; family Clostridiaceae; genus Clostridium; species Clostridium sp. J1101437_171009_A5. The sequence goes on along the minus strand of NZ_JADMVY010000002.1, from coordinate 116,781 downwards.
TCTGACGCCGCTGCTCCAGTGCCCCAGCCTGGAGATGTGCTTTGTTCCGAATCAATATGATGGAATGACCATCCCGCCCGAGCTTCCACTGGGCACGTTGGAGCAGATTAAAGCCATCGAGGCAGAGATTTTCCAGGAAATCGGCGAGGAAATCCGGGGCTAACCTTCAAAACTCCGCCTTAAAAATAGAAAAAATAAAACCGTCCCCCACCCCTTCCGCCTCTTACTGGTGTGGGCAGAAATGCTCCCGCCGGCGGCGGTAAGACGGACACAGAAAACATGGGAGGTGCCTTCTCCTGGAGGAGCGGCCTTCAAAAAACAGATTTTTCCGTCCCCGCCGCCGGAATCCTTTCCATGCTGCACACCCCCCTCGATAACAGCGCGCCGCCCCCGCCGAACGATCTGGCAGGGGCGGCGCTTTTCCTTTTTCAGGCCGATCCCATATGTATCACTTCAGCATGGCCTGAAGGGCAGCTCTGGTTTCATCCCGGTGATTGGTCACAGATACGGTATCTCCCCCCAAAGCCTCCATACGGACATTGCGCGCGGCCGCTGCCTCGTACTCCGCCTGGGTAGTCTCTGTGGTGTGCGAGAGGTAGTAGAAGGTATGGCTGCCACCCGAGAAATCTCCTCCGCCGATGCTTTCATACTCAATGCCCAGCTCTCCGGTGGCAGTATCCCGGCACAGATACCAGTTCAGCGCACCTCCGGCCCAGATCCCGGTCTCCTTGCTCATGAGTTTCCCGTTCTGCCAATAGTAGAGGTTGGCCGAAAAAGAGTCCAGAACGAACAGCTCCTCCATCCCGTCTCCATTCAGATCGATCAGCTGGGCCTGCGCAAGGCTGGCATAATTGGAGGAATTGAGCTTTTCCAGCATGGCCGCCGCCATTTTGGACCGCTCCGTCTGGACGGAGCCGCGGCCGGCCTCCAGAAGGGCATTGCCCGCCTCGATCACGTTGGTGCAGCGTTCGCTCTCCTCAAAGCCGGGATAGCACAGCTCATTGAGGGTCGGGCTGGCCTGCTCCGATCCCCAGTCCCCCTTCTTCGGCTCGGTGTACTCCACCAGTTCTCCGTTGAAGAAAGTATAGTACTCGTTGCTGATGTCGTTCCCATAGCCCGTGGTGTCGTTTGTCTCCCACTCCGTATATAGCACCCGGCCATCCTTCAGCCAGCTCACACGGCCGCCGCTGGCGCTGCCGTCCCAGCAGTCACAGAGCATCTGGACCTTACCGTTGACATAGCCGTAGACCACCGGCGCATATGCTCCAACCCCGGGTGCGGGACGGCTGACCACCAGATAGGGGTTCCCGTTGTTCTCCAGGTCGGCCAGAAACACATCCGTCTCCTCCGGCGTCTCATACATATCTCCGCACTCATCCAGGAGCTTTTGCCCATAGGCCTCCATCTGCTTCTGGGACATGGTGCACTTGCTCCGGTCTCCGTAGTAGGTGACCCGCTGCAGGGCCTTTTTCGCCTCCTGGCTGAGGCCGCTCTCCTCCGTATATCCCTTAGAGCTGTCCACCACAATGGCGTTCGCCGCGGCGTCCCACTCCACCGAGCAGTTAAGGAGCTTTCCCACATCTCTCAGCTTGACGAAGTTGTTTCCGCCGATGTCATAAGCGGTCAGCGCGATCTCCTTTCCGCCATAGAGGAAGGTATTGAAGCTGGGGGTGGCCTTTCCCGCGCCGGCAGAGGAGGTCAGCGTATGCCCCGCCATGCTGTACGCCCGATTGGGGACGATCTTCACCGCCCCCATCCCATCGTCCCAGGTCACATCAAACTGCTTGTGGCTGTCCGAGAGGACATAGGCCAGATCTCTGAGTTTGAAGTAGTTGTTCTGCTTGATGGTATAGGCTGACAAGCGTACTTCCTTTCCATCCACGTAGATCTTGCTCTGATTGGGTGCGGCCTGAATGGAGGTTGCCGCCGAGGCCACAGGTGAAAGCCCCATACACAGTGCCAGTGTCAAGCAGATTCCCTTTGCATTCTTCATGTTCTCTTCTCTCCTCTTTTTGATAAAATCTTCTCTATCCGCAAAACGGAAACGGGTAGGTCAGGCCGGTAGGAAGCATGGCGTCAGTTGCCTCCTGTCATCATGGCGCGCAGCTCTTCCAAGCTCTCCTCCACCTGACTGTCTCCGTTGAGGATATCCTCGATTACCTCATATCGGGCGCAGTTGGCCTCATAGGCCGCATACAGCCGGTCATACTCCTCCTGGCTGGATTCATCGCCCGGCCCGATCCCCATGGAAAAGGAGTCCGTCCGGTCGGCAAAGGTACAGGTATGCTGCTGTGGGCCCTGATACTCCACCATCTGTAAGGCGTATTCCCCGCTGCTTTTCTCCCGCACCAGAGATACTGCGGCATCCAGTCCGGTTCCGAGCCAATTGGCCTGGATCTGTCCGTCCGCCCACTGCACCAGGAAGGCATTGGTGTATGAGGTGTCGTTTTGGGAGACGAGGATGAGCTCCTTCATGCCGTCTCCGTTCATATCCAGAAGGCGGGCATAGTCCAGCGTGAGTCCCCACGGCATCTCCGGGTCGCTGATATCGGAGAGGGTCCCCATCTGATCCAGCTCCATCATGATATTATACATGTCTTTTGCCATGCGCTCCTCCTCGGTGTGCTCGGCGGCATATGCACCCTGAGAGGCATCCCCGTCGGTGAGGGCCGCCCGGTATTGGTTGAGGTATTGGATCATCTCGCTGGGAGAACAGGCGCAGGCCACGACCTCCTCAAAGGAGCGGTATGGGAGATTCCGCTCGGTCTTCTCCTCCTCCACCGGCTCTTCCACGTCCCGGTTCGCCCACTCCTCCTCGGTATAGTAGTTTACTTCTCCATTCTCGATGATCTTCCATTCCCCCAGCTCATAGATATACTCCTCCAGGTAGGATTCGCTCTCCTCTACCCGGCCCTGGAGGAAGGTGTACACGCTTCTGCTGTGGCTATCCGCCCCGGAAGAGCCACTCTCACACATCTTTACCTTGCCGTTCTCCGTCTCAAAGAGATAGCCCTCCTGCCGGCCGTTGTACGCCTCCTCGCCGATGATGCGCACCGGCTTTCCATACTCATCCCAGCCGTAGATCTCAAAGGAATTGTCCGCCAGGCTGCTGAAACAGTAGAGATATGGGAGACCTTCCCCCGAGAAATCTCCCAGCACCATCAGGGAGCGGTCGGTCTCGTAGTAGCTGTCATATCCCTGGACCGTGTAGGGGTCGTTCCAAAACACCACCTGATCCACCGGCTGACTGCATCCGCTGAAGGGCTCTATATCACCCTGGAGTCCATGGGCGATCAACAGACCCAGAAGGACCGCCTGATCCGCTGTCATCCGGCACTTGCTGATGTCCCCGTAATACGGCATGGCGGAGAGCACTTCGGCAGCCGCCTGTCTGGAACGCTCCGTCTCCAAAGCCTCTTTCAGGGTTCGATCCCCAGTCGCCTCTGCACCGCTCTGGAGCAGGGCGAGCAGCTTGTCCTCCTCTCCCATCTGCCGACACAGCTCGATCGCCTTCTGATACAGCTCCGCGTTGCCGCTGTCCCGCTGGATGGCCGCCTCATACTCCGCCAGGGCCGACGCATAGGCAGAAGTCTGCTCCTCACTTCCCTCTTCTGCCGCCTCTGCCATGGCCAGATAGACCTCCGCCCGGCCCTGATAGGCCTCCGGACGATCCGGGAGCAGGTCTGCCGCCTTTCCAAAGGTCTCCAGCGCCTGCTCATATTCCTGCCGGGATAAGCTGGCGGTCCCCTGCTCACAGTAGGCCGTGTACTTTTCCTCCTTGTCGCCGCACCCGCTCAGCAGCAGTACCGCGGCCACCAGCAGCCACACAAACCGTTTCATCTCTCATCTCTCCCCTTTTTCGGATTCATCCCTTGACCCACGTGAGTTCTGGTGCATCCTCCCGATAATACTCGATAAACGGCTCGAATCCCTCTCCGCAGTAGGTCACCGTGGCTGGGTAGGTAGCAATAATGTCCATATTGTCAAAATCCAGCTTTATGGGCTCCGGTGCGTCTCCCTGAAACAGGATCGACTCCCCCGACAGCCCATGGTGCCCAACACGCTTTACACTGGCCGGCACCGTCAATTCCGCAAGCTGTTCACACTCTGAAAATGCAGAACTTCCAATTTCCTCTATGGTATTTGGAAGCACCACGCGGCTCAAATTGCTACACCGCCTGAACGCCCCTTTTCCAATGGAGGTCACGCCCTCGGAAATATAAATCAGGCCAATTTCATCATCGATGTCCTCCCAAGGTCTGTCAGATAATTCGTAATGGGTCATCTCCCCCTCTCCGGAGATCACCAGCACGGAGTCTTTATAGTACCAGACCAGGTCCGCTCCGCACACACCCGCGGATTCCGCCGTCTCGGCGTTGACCGTCTTGACGATCGCCTCCATCTCCGGACTCAGGCCATCAGAGGTGCTCTTCTCATCGGACACAGCTGGTGTATTCTCTGCTCCCGCGGCAGACGCCGGGGCCGGGGTGTCTCCGCCGCAGGCCGTCAGCAGCAGACTCAGCGCGATGGTCAGGGTCGCAATGCTTGTAAATTTGTGTTGTTTCATACCTCATACTCCATTTCTCTCATGTTCTGATGTTACCGTCTCAGCTGTTTCTATCCGTAAGATCCCGTACCTCCCCCTCCGGTTTTATCTCTGGACAAATTTTTTCGAAAATTTTTCTGAGGTGCTGTGGGCATAAAAAAGCAGCAAACCTTTTTCAGACTTACTGCTTTATTTTTTATATGGAGTTCCTGAGGGCTCACTTTTTGATGGGATATTGTTTGACCAAGTATGATCCTATTTTATCAGGAATCGATTCTTTTTACCATCTCAAATTGTTTTGCTGCCGTTTTAAATCCAAGCGCGGCGAGCATTTCCAGGACCTCCCGCTCCTTTTGATCGATATTCTTTGCGGTGAGCGGATGAACCCTGGAGAGAAGGGATTGGATGACCGGCTTTAACTCCTCCACGCTGCGGCAGCCCAGCTGGAGGATCTGTCCATCCGCTTTTGAGAACACGCAAAAGGCGGACACCCCATCCTCTCTTCGATAGGCGACCTCATACAATTCGGGATTTCGTCGCAACAGGCCGGTGGAATGCTCATAAGAGGGCCCGATCTTCCGGCACTGCCCCACGTGGTCCAGATCAAACCGGTCGAACTCCATATATTCCACCCTGCCCTGCTCTCCGCTCCCTGTGGGTGCACTCGCGCGAAGAACTGCAAACTCTCTCGTAACCGAAAAGCCCTGCTTTTTGTACAGGCGGATGGCCCCCTCATTTTGCTGCAGCACTTCCAGATAATAAGATTTGATCTGTGCTTGCCTCAGCACTTGCTCGGCCAACGAAAACAGGTCGGTAGAGATTCCCTTGCCCCGATGCTCCGGAACCACTCCCGTTCCCACATTGAACACCGCTTCCTGGCCATGATAGAGGCCGCAGGAATGGAGCATAAATCCCACCATTTGGTCCCCATAAAAGGCTCCGAAGGACCGGCTTTCATCCACACCGCTTGTCCGGAAGAGATGGGCCAGCTCTGCCTCGGTCAGGCAGAGCGGAATATCATAATCTGAAAAAGCAAGGTTGAGGCAAGCGGCGATTTCCCCCAGCGGGACATCTTCTAACGTTTGATAGCGATACACAGATGGTACCCCCCTCCCAGATCACGCCAGGATCTCCACACGGCTGCCGCCGGACTTGTCCTTTGTGACCACGATCTGTTTGTCGATCTTCTCCTTCAGCTCTGCCACATGGGAGATGATTCCCACCAGGCGTTTCCCCTCCGTGAGGGCAGTGAGCGCGCGAAGGGCCTGCTGGAGGGATTCCTCATCCAGAGACCCGAACCCCTCGTCCACGAACATGGTATCCAACTGAATCCCCCCGGCGGCCGACTGGATCTCATCTGAGAGGCCCAGGGCCAGGGAGAGGGACGCCTTGAAGGACTCACCGCCGGAGAGGGACTTGACACTGCGCTCCGAACCATTGTAATGGTCTATAACGTCCAGCTCCAGGCCGCTCTGGCTGCGGTTGTTCTCCGCCTCCCGGCGGCGCTTGAGTTCATACTGTCCTCCGGACATGACCAGCAGCCGGAGATTGGCCCGCTGCAATATGCGGTCAAAGAAGGTCATCTGGATGTAGGTCTCCAGCGCGATCTTCTCTTTGCCCTGGAGATTGCCGTTGACCGTGTTGGAGAGGGTCCGCACCCAGGCATACCGTTTCTCCAGCTTCGCCAGATCCGCCGCTTTCTCCTGCATATTCCGCAGAGCGGTCTCATTGGCCATCCAACGGGCATGGATCGCCTTCTGGGCCTGAAGCCGCTCCCCGCGCTGCCGGGTCAGCTCCTCCCCGCGCAGCTGCTGGGCCTGGACATCCACCTTCTGGCTGTTCTCCAACAGGTGGTTCAGTTCCTGAATGGCCGCGTCAGCCTTGGTCAGCTCTTCCTCACAGGTCTTTGCGGTCTCCTCAGCCCGCTTCCGTACATCGGCAAGCCGCTGGATCTCCTCTCCCAGCGCGGTCATCTTCCCCTGGGCCGCCTCCATATCCGGGTAGTGGAGCTGGGTGTGCAGGTTCTGGAGCTGCCCGGTGATCTCCTCTTTGCGGGTCTGAGCGCCTGCCCGCTCCTCCCGCAGTCTGGCGGCAGAGTCTTCCGCCTTTCGGAGTTCCTGCTCCGCCAGTGGGATCTGTCGGTCCAACTCCTGTTTCCGCCGGATCTTTTCCTGGAGAAGCTGTTCCTGTGCTCCCATCCGGGCGAGCACGCTTCCCACCTGCTTCAGCTCCCCGTCGATCCGCCCGGGAGCCTCCTCCAGCGGACACCCTTCCAGATGCGCTGTGATCTCGCGGTGCAGGGCTTGCTCTATCTGCTCCCGCTGGCCGTCCAGCACGCCTCGGGCCACCTCTGCCTGTCCCAGGGCCTCCCGCAGCTCTTCCTGCTGCCCTTCCAGAGCTGCCAGAGCGATCTCCTGCTGCTGGATCGCCTGCTCCAGCTCGGCCCGGTGGGTCAGCTGTGCCTCCAGCGCCAGCAGCCCCCTGTGGAGCTGGGAGAGCTCTTCTGCCACGGCCTTCCGGCAGGCAGCCAGCTGCTCCTCCGCCTCTGCAAGGGATGGCGCCTCGATATGTGCCGCCATCCGGCTCAGAAGCTGTCCCTCCCGCTCTTCCAAGGCGGCGTGGGCTCTGCCAGCGGCCAGGCTCTTCTCCTGTGCCTCCCGCTGGGCCGTCTCCAACTCAGCCTTCGCCTGTTCCAGCTCAACCTCTGTGGGTGCCCCGCCGGACAGCCGGGCCGGGGAGGGATGATGGCAGGAACCGCACACGGGGCAGGGTTCCCCCTCCGTCAGTGCCTGGGCCAGTACTCCGGCCTGCTCGTCCAAAAAGGCCCGGTTCTTCCTGCGAAAATCTGCCTCCAGCCCTTCGGCCCGTCCTCTGGACCGCTCATAGGCAGCCAGCGCCGTCTCGCGGGCCTTTTTTGCCTGGGTACAATCCGCCAACAGGGCCGCCAGCTCCTGCAAGGCACGCTCTTTCTCCCGGGCCCGCTCCTGACGGCGGAGGAGCGCTTGTTTTTCCTCCGCCAAGCCCTGCGACGCCTGGTAAGTCTCCCGGTCGGCTTGCAGGGTTCCCTTCTTTTCCAGCAGGTCGGCAGCGGCCCGCTCCTGCTGACGGGCAAGTGTTACCCGCCGCGCCTCCCCTGCTGCCAGCTGCCGGAGGCATTCCTGCCACGCCTTGATTTGACTTCCCAGAGCTTCCAGGTTGGACTTACGGCGCTCCGCCTCCTCCCGCTCCCGGAGCAGGCGCTCCTGCTCGGTCTCCGTGCCGGCCAGGCTACCAAGCTCCTCTTTCCACCGTTCCAGTTCCCGCGCCTTACTCTGGCAGGCCTCCTCCTGACGGGCCAGACTCTGCTCCAGATCGACCATCCTTTGGGTCAGGACGGTGAGCGCGTGCTCTTTTTCTGACAGCTCCCGGTACCGGGGCAGCTCCGCTTCCAGGGCGGCCAGCTCCCGGCTCAGCGCCTCCTGCTGAGGTGCTTTCTGCTGCTCTGCCTCCAGCGCCCGCTGTGCCCGCTCCACCTGGGGCAGCAATTCCTCCCGGGCTTTGCAGACAGCCGCCAGCTTCTCACGGGTCTTCTGGGCCTCCTCCGCCTTTCCCAGCAGGGCGGCAGTCTCTTTGAGCTCCTCGTCCAGCCCGTCCAGGATCTTTTGGACGCGCTGTTCCTCTTCACGGTCCTGACCGATCAGCTGCTCGATCAGCTCCACGGTCTCCTCAAAGGACAGCTCCCCCGCCTGGGCCCGCTGGAGGTCGGGCCAGCGGACGTGGTCCTCGGGACAGACCGTCCCTCCGATATACTGCTGTACACTGGAGCGGGCGGCTTCACAGTCCCGCTGGAGCCTTCCGGCCTCCTGCTTCATCCGCTCCTGGAACACCATGTAGTATCGGGTCTGGAAGATCTCCCGAAAGATCTCCTGGCGGCTCTTGGTGTCGGCCAGCAGCAGCTTGAGGAAATCCCCCTGGGCGATCATGGCGATCTGGGCAAACTGGCTGCGGTCCAGGCCAATGATCCCGATGATCTCCCGGTTGACCTCCCGGGCTTTCGTGACCAGGCGCCCATCTGGTAGGGTGAGCTCCGCGTCGGCCTTCTGAACGGTGGTGCCGCCGCCCCGCTTGGCGGGACGCTCATACTCCGGATTCCGGCGGACGGTGTAGGTCTTGCCCCCGTAGGAAAAGATCAGCTCCACCTCGGTGGGGGTATCCGGCTGGGCGTACTTGGAGCGAAACATGGATGGGTCCCGGTTATCGCCGCTGGGCTCTCCGTAGAGGGCGTAGGTGATGGCGTCAAAGATGGTGGTCTTGCCGGCGCCGGTGTCACCGGTGATGAGATAGAGCCCCTGCTCCCCCAGCCGTTCCAGGTCGATGACCACCCTTCCCGCATAGGGCCCAAAGGCGGATACCGTCAGCTTCAGCGGTCTCATGCTTCTCCCTCCCAGATCTGTTCCATCAGGCTCCGGGCAAAGGCGCGCTGCTCCTCGCCCATGGGCTGCCCGTTCTGCTTCTCGTAAAACTCCTCCAGCAGCGCCAGGGGAGACTTCTTTTGCACATCCTCTGCACCGTCCAGCGAAATCGCGGTCCGGGTGCGCTGATTGTCATAGTCCAGCTTCATCAGGTTGGGATAGAGGATGCGCAGCTTGCGCACCGCATCGGGGACGTCCTCCTCATCGGTGAGGGTGATATGGACATAGTCCCGCGGATAGCTTGTCCCCTCATAAAAGCCGCGGAAGGTCAGCTCCTCGTAGGTGCCCCGCAGCTCCACCAGATCCCGCATGGGGGTCAGCGGTACGGTTCGGATGGATACGTTTCCCTTTTCCAGCAGCTCCACCACGGTCACGGATTTCTGGTGCCCGGCCTCGGAAAAGGAGTATTTCAGGGGCGTACCGCAGTAGCGCACCGTCTCCCGCCCCACCTGCTGGGGACCATGGATGTGCCCCAGGGCCACATAGTCAAACGGCGCAAAGACAGACACATCCACATTGTCGGAGCCCCCCACCGAGATCTCCTCCGAATCGCACCGGGCGGCCCCGGTGACAAACTGATGGGTCACCAGTACATTCCGCTGGGCAGTGTCCACCCCCATGGCCTCAATGGCGGCGGCCATGGCCTGGGTATAGGTGGAGATCTCCCGCTCCGGGAAGCACCGCCGGACATGAGCCGGTTTCACGAAGGGCAGCAGATAGAGGTGCACCGGTCCGTACTCATCCGTAAAGGTGAAAGGCTTCACAACTCCGTCATACACAGGCGCCAGATACACCCCGCTCCGGGCCATAAGCCGACCGCCGAAAGCGATGCGCTCCGGCGAGTCGTGGTTCCCGCTGATGACAAAGACCTGCACGCCCCGTTCGGACAGGCGCACCAGGAAGTCGTCCAGCAGGGCCACCGCCTCTGCGGAGGGCACGGATTTATCATAGACATCCCCGGCGATCAGGACGCCGTCCGGCTGTTCCTGGTCGATGATCCGGAGGATTTCCGCCAGGATATACTGCTGGTCTTCCAGCATGGAAAACTCGTTGACCCGCTTGCCCAGATGCAGGTCCGAGAGATGGATCCATTTCATGGTACAATTCCCCCTGTATGTGGTGGATATTACCATCATTATACCGGGGATACATCCACCGCGCAAGGATGCGATTGGCAGTCTCGCCGGTCGCATCGAGTTCCTGCGTATCCGCGCAGATTCGACAAGCGCTCCCTTTTCTGAAAAGTAATTTTCAGAAATCTGCACAGTTGAAAAAAGGAATCTTCATATAAAAAATGCAATGAAAATAAATTTCACAAATGTTACAATGGATTCAGCAATATGCCGGAAGATCACAAAAAACGTCTCCCATCATGTGACACTTTCTACAAGGAAGACAGATGTTCCAAGGCAGGCAGAAAGGAGGAATGGCAAAACATCCTGCTGTATGGCAGATATCACACCAGAAAGAAAGGAAAATATTATGAAACACACGTTTCGAAAGCTGGCATCGGTCCTGACCGCCCTTTGTATGCTGGTTTCCCTGTTCCCCGCGGCGCTGGCCGCACTTCCGGTCGCTTACGAGTATGTGCAGGACACCGACGGAGTGGACTCCGGCGCGGTGTACGCCATTTACTACGGCGGAACCAGCAACGGAAGCATCCTCTATCATACCGGCAGCGGTACCACCGACCAGGTGGGCGGCACGGTCGCCGGCGACACGCTGACCCTCAACGGCGGCTTCGCCGTCTCCCGTCAGCTGTGGACCATCGTTTCCGCAGAGGGCGGCTATACTCTCCAGAGCGTGGACAGCGGCCGCTATCTGGATCTGTCCCAGCCCACCAGCAGCAAAGTCAACACTGCCCAGGAGGCGGTGACCCTGACCATCTCACTGCTGGAGGATGGCACCTATACGGTGACCCATACTTCCGGAAATGCCCTCTCGCACGGCACCTCCGGCCAGTATTATTCCAGCAGCTCCGCCACTCCCCTGTATTTCTACAAGCAGACCGAGGTGGAGCCCAGCATGGCCCCCGGAGCCCCCTCCGGCTCCAGCGCTGGTCAGCCCTTCGTAAAAGAGGACACCAACAGCACGCATTTCCGTATCCCCGCCCTGCTGACCCTGGACAACGGCTGGATCGCGGCGGCCTCCGACATCCGCTGGCGCACAGACGGCGACTCCCCTCAGAATCTGGACACCATCGTCAGCCTCTCCAAGGACGGCGGCGCCACTTGGGATTGGAACGTGGTCAACTACTACGACGATATGGCTGACGACGCCACCGGCCAGACCAGCGCTTCCTTCATCGATCCCTCCATCCTTCAGGCCGAGGACGGCACCGTCCACATGGTGGTGGATGCCTGCCCCTCCTATGTGGGTCTGATGTACGGAAATCAGATGGGCTGGGAGAGCTCCGGCTTTGACGATGCAGGCCGCCTGCTGGTGACCCTGGGCACGGCCGGCGGCAACGCCTCCAAGAAGGTCGCTGACTATACCTATTATGCGGATATCAACAACCCCTCCGCCGGTGCAGAACAGGTCGTTGGCGGTGAAGCGATTACCCTTTACCCCATTTGCAAGGCAGAGGACGACAGCCAGACCGGCGCCTGGGTGGACGCCTGGCTGAACGTGTATACGGAAGAGGACGGTGTCATCACCCCCGATCTGTGCCTCCAGCTGCAGAGCTCCGACGCAGTGCAGAGCAACCTCTTCTACCGCAACTCCCAGTGGAAAGCCTACCCTGTGTTCTACATCATGCACCGCTCCGCCGACGTTACCGCGGACGGTCTGGTGTGGAGCGATCCCCAGTTCCTGGACATCAAGCTGTCCGAGGATGAGGCCTTTACCGGCGTGTGTCCCGGCCGTGGCCTCTCCTTCCAGTATGAGGGCCATGAGCGCCTGGTGTTCCCCCTGTATGACAATGCCACCGGCACCGAGCTGGCCAGCGTCATTTACTCCGATGACGGCGGTCAGACCTGGACGCGCGGCCAGCATAACGCCGACCTGAACGGCGTGGGCAAGACCAGCGAGTCTCAGGTGGTCCTTCTGCCCGACGGCACGCTCCGGATGTACTCCCGCAATACCATCCACTACATCAGCTACGCCGACTCCACCGACGGCGGCGAGACCTGGGGCACCTGCCAGAAGGACATGGCCCTGGGCAGCCGGAACCCCGGCAACGGCTGCATGGTTTCCTTCATCAACCTGGACGGCATTCTGGTGGGTCCGGACAACACCATCTATGAGAATCTGATCCTGGCCTCCTACCCGGTGGTACAGCGGAAACAGGGTGTGGTGCGCATCGGCTATGTGGACGGCGAGAACGTGGTCCACTGGCTCAATGACGATGAACCGCGCTATCAGGGCGCCGGCAATTTCAGCTACTCCTGTGTGACCCAGCTGCCCGAGGGGGACGCCTTCGGTATCCTCTATGAGTATGGCAATGAGACCAATACCATCCAGTATGAGACCCTCACGGTAAACGACCTGCTGGGTCAGGACTGGTATCTGCTCAGCGGTACGGAGAATCTGCCCTCCATCTCTCTGGATCGGGCCGTTGTGGATCTGAAGGCCGGTGAAACCGCCAAGCTCACCGCTACCTATACCCCCACCGGCGCAGAAGTGACCTGGACCTCCAGCAATCCCGCTGTGGCCACCGTGGAAGGCGGTGTGGTCACCGCCGTGGCCCCTGGCACCTCCACCATCACCGCCTCCGTCACCTCCAGCGGCATTACCCGCACCGCCTCTGCCGACGTGGCCGTCCAGGGGAACGAGGGCGTGATCTTGCCCGACCGGTACACCGATCAGATGGAGGAGAACTATCACGAGGCATCCACCACCTATGCGCTGGACGACGACGGTATCGATTCCGGCAGCGTATACGCCATCTTCCACAGCAACAGTAACCGGATCCTGTACCACGCCAGCGGCAGCACCACCAGCGATCAGGTGACCGGTAGCGTCTCCAATGGCCTCCTCAACCTGGACAGCGGCTACCTCGTCACCCGTCAGACCTGGACGGTCACCGGGGATGCGGAGAGCGGCTATACCATCCAGAGCTGTGAAGCGGATGGCCGCTACCTCAACCTGAACACCGCCACTAATGCCGGCAGCAAGGTACCTGTCACCGATGAGTCCCAGGCTCTGACTATCACCCCCGTGGACGGCTCCGCCGGCTCCTACACGGTCAGTCGGATGGTGGGCGATCAGACCCTCTACCTGGCCCACGAGAACGGTACCAAGCAGCACTATGCGGGTACTGAGGCCGTCCCCTTCCAGTTCTACCACCAGGTCATCACCGAGGCCGGCTACACCTACACCACCTCTGCCGACGGTCTGAACGCCCTGATCGCCGACCTGTCCACACTGAAGGAGTCTGATTACACCGCCAGCAGCTGGGCGGCTCTTCAGAATGCACTGACCGCCGCCCGTGCAGTTGCCAAGAGCGAGATCTTTGATAGCCAGGAGGCCGCCCAGGCTGCCCAGGCCGTCGTCGATCAGGCTGCCAAGGACCTGTACGCGGCCAAGCTCGGTCTGACAGAGTCCAGCGGCGATTCCGGTTCGGGCGGTTCCAGCTCCGGCGGCGGCTCTGCCGGTGTGACCCGCTATACCATCACGGCCAGCGCTGGCGAGGGCGGCTCCATCACCCCCAGCGGCAGCGTGTCCGTCAACTACAACAGCGACAAGGCCTTTACCATCACCGCCGACGAGGGCTTCGAAATCGCCGATGTGGTGGTGGATGGCAAGAGTGTGGGCGCGGTGGCCAGCTACACCTTTGAAAACGTCCGCACCAATCACACCATTAAAGCTACTTTTGCAAAGAGCATCGACGAGGGCGATACCCCGCTGGGCGACCTGCCCTTCACCGATGTGGCTGCCGATGCCTGGTATGCCGAGGCGGTGTCCTATGCAGTGGAAAAGGGTCTGATGACTGGAACGTCTTCTACGACCTTCTCCCCCGAGATGACCTTTACCCGATCCATGATGGCTCAGATCCTCTACAATCTGGAGGGTAAGCCCAGCCTGGATAACGAGATCCTGGGCTATCCCTACGCCGATGTGGCGGGCGATACTTGGTATGCAGACGCCGTGTATTGGGCCCGGCTGAAGGGTCTGATCAGCGGTTACTCGGATGAGAAGTTCGGTCCCAACGATTCCATCACCCGGGAGCAACTGGTATCCATTCTGTACCGCTATGCCAGCTACAAGCAGCAGGACGTCAGCGCAGCGGCAGATCTGAGCGTCTTCTCTGACGCGGAGCATATCTCGCCCTGGGCGGCGGACAGCCTGAAGTGGGCCGTAGCCGAGGGGATCCTCTCCGGCAAGGGCAACGGACAGCTGGACCCCACCGGCACCGCCAGCCGCGGCGAAGTCGCGCAGATGTTCTGGAATTACATGAAATAATCGGGTATATGAGTCGCAGCTCCTCCCCCTTTCGCTCGGTGACGAGGAACCCCTAAGTAACCATGGAGTAATGCCAAAAGGCTTCCTTGAAAACTCGCTGCAACCGGATATACTCATCGGATACGAGCGCATAGTATCCGCTCACTTCATTCATGCTCTCGCATTTTTGTCCATGACAGGCGAACTCCTGTCATGGACTTTTTTATTTTCCTTTGCGAAATTTTTCAAAACTTTTTTCCTCATTTCTTTTCAAAAAAGGTTGGTATCCCACGTCATTTTATTTTTTATCCAAATTCCAAATAATCTCATTCCAAACATATCGAAAAAAAGAATTTGCAGATTTTACCCCTCGGCACTACAATGAAATCTAAAAAATTTTTACGCCGTATGGTCAAGCCAAAGGAAAGGAGCCCAGGATGGAGCTATTTATCTCTGATTTGGATGGTACTCTGTTGGACTCGCAGGCACAGCTCTCACCGGTCAGCCTCAAAATTCTCCGCATGCTTCTGAGTGACGGACTTCCCTTCACCGTGGCCTCCGCCCGGACCCCCTTTTCCGCACTGCCGCTGCTGGCGAGCCTTCCGCTGCGCCTGCCCTGGATCCTGATGAACGGCGCACTCCTCTATGATCCCGTGCGCCAGAGCTTTCCCGATTTCGTCCCGCTCTCTCCGCAGGCCCAGAAAATACTGGCTCAAGCCGAGGAGCGCTGCGGCATAAGCGGACTCCTCTTCACCCTGGAAGAGGGCCGGCTCCGCTGCCACTGTTCCCCTGCTGCTCCCCCTGCCGCCCAGCACTACTTTGATTGGACGGCTCTCGCCCCCTATCCAGCCCTGTGGAATGGCTTTGGTCGGCGGCAGGCGGCGGAGCTTGCCCCCCTCCCACTCCTGTACGGCATGTATCTGGATGACCGGCCCCAGCGTCTGGAACAGATGGCATCCCTGCTGGACGGGCGCGGCCTGACCCTGGACTTTTACCGGGATCGCTATACTGAGGAGCGGTGGTATCTGGAGGTTTACAGCGCGCAGGCCTCCAAAGGTCTGGCACTTACCCGGCTGCGACATATGGGTGCTTTCACCCATATTATCGCGTTTGGGGATGGGCAGAATGACCTTGCCCTTTTTGATGCCTGTGACGAGGGATACGCTGTGGCCAACGCCTGTCCCGCTCTGAAAGCCCATGCAGACGGCATAATTCCAGGCAACGAGGCGGACGGCGTGGCCGTCTATCTGAGTAAGAGGTGGAACTGTGAAACAGATTTTGATCGTCAGTCACTGCATTCTGAATACCGCCGCTAAATGCCGTGCCTACCGGATGGAATCCATCCGCACTGAGGAGTCCTTGCGGCGGGAACTGCTCCATCGAGCGGTGGACCGCGGTGTTCAGCTTCTCCAGCTGCCCTGTCCGGAGCTGATGCTCTACGGTCTGGATCGCTGGGGCCACACCCGGGACCAGTTTGACAACCCTTTCTTCCGTCAAACATGCCGGGAACTGCTGAAGCCCATCCTGCTCCAGATCCAGGCCTATGCTGCAGCGGAGGACGTGGAGCTGCTGGGGGTTTTGGGCATCGACGGCAGTCCCAGCTGCGGAGTGAAATACACTTGCTCCGGCCCCTGGGGCGGCGATTTTGGCGGCCGGGACGTGAGCGGGGTACTGTCCCAGGTCCGGACTGCATCCGCTCCCGGGGTCCTGATGGAAGTATTTCTGGAAGAGCTGGCCCGCTTGGGGCTGACATTGCCCGTGGACGGGCTGTACGCCAAAGAGCCCGGGCGCGCCCTTTCCTTGCTGGGCGGAGAGGAGGCTTCCCATGGCTGAGATCGTTCTGGAGCACGTCTCCAAATCCTTTGGCAGTACCCGCGTCATCGAAGATCTGAGTCTCACCCTTCGCTCCGGCGCCTTTACGGTACTCCTCGGCCCCTCTGGCTGCGGCAAGACGACACTTCTGCGGATGATCGCCGGCATCGGCCCGGCTACCAGCGGCCGGGTCTATATGGACGGCGTGGATATTACCGCTCTGCCCCCGGGAGAGCGGAATGTGGCCATGGTCTTTCAGAGTTATGCCATCTATCCCACCATGACCGTCCGGGGCAACATTGAGTTCTGCTTGAAAAACAACAAAGTCCCCCGCGCCGAGCGGCAGCGCCGTGTGGCGCAGGTGGCCCGGACCGTGGGCCTGGAGGATTACCTGGACCGAAAGCCATCCCAGCTCTCCGGCGGCCAGCGGCAGCGTATCGCTCTGGCCCGGGCCCTAGTGAAGGAGCCCGCCGTCTTTCTTATGGATGAGCCGCTCTCCAATCTGGACGCCAAGCTGCGCACTGCCATGCGCAGCGAGCTCATCCAGCTCCACCAGGCACTGGGCGCCACCTTTGTCTATGTGACTCACGACCAGACCGAGTCCATGGCCATGGCCGACCACATCGTGCTCATGAATGAGGGGAAGATCCTTCAGCAGGGGGACCCGGAGTCTATCTACCGGGACCCGGACAATATCTTCACAGCCCAGTTCATCGGAACTCCGCCCGCCAATATCCTCCCCCTGCCCGGAAGCAACTTCCGCCTGGGCTTCCGCCCGGAGAAGGTCTGTTTCCTCGCTTCCGAGGAGGCCCTGGCCTATACCCGTCCTGGGACCGTGGTAACCCGGGAGATGCTCGGGGCCGAGGTTCTCTATAAGGTCCGTCTCCCGGAGGGCGATGTGATGGTGCGCAGCGCCTGCTTCCAGTACCGGGCCGGGGACACCGTGCGTCTGGGCGTAGCTGGGGAGGACCTGTACTTCTTCGATGAAAACGGCCTGCGCATCCGCAGCGGGTGCGGTGAGCTGATCCGCCGTCTGGAGGAGGGTACGCTATGAGGCCAGGCAGAAAGCTGCCCCGGCCAAGCGGGCGCAAATCCTCCGGCACTGGACTGGTCCCCTATCTGCTGGTGGGGCCGGCCATGCTCCTCCTGCTGATTTTCGTGTTCTATCCCCTGGTCAATCTGGTCTATCTCAGCTTTTTTGACTACAACCTCATCCGGGAAAAGACCTTTGTGGGTCTGAAAAACTACGAGGTTCTCTTCTTTGTTAAGACCGATTTTCTGGACGCTCTGCGCAACACAGCGGTATACACTCTGTCCGTCCTCCTTTTCAGCCTGCTGCTGGCGGTACTCTTTGCCCTGTGGCTGGAACCAGACAGCCGGATCAACCGCTTTCTCCAGAAGAGCATGTTTACCCCCTATCTCATCTCCATGGTGTCCTGCGCCTACATCTGGTCCTGGATGTATGATGCCGACAGCGGCATCCTCAACGCCATGCTGGCTCTGTTCGGCCTGCCTCTCTCCCGGTGGCTCAACGACTCGGATCTGGCCCTCTTCTGTGTGGCTGCGGTGGCAGTGTGGAAGAGCCTGGGCTATTACCTCATCATCGTACTCGCCTCCATCCGCTCGATCCCTGCGGAGATTCTGGAGGCCGCCGCCCTGGACAACACCCCGCCGGTGCGGAAATTCTTCCGCATCACCCTGCCCATGATCTCCCCCCAGCTCTTTTTCCTGCTCATCACCATCACGATCAGTTCCTTCAAGGTCTTTGACGTGGTGCGGGTCATGACGGACGGGGGCCCTGGCAACGC
This sequence comes from Clostridium sp. J1101437_171009_A5, assembly GCF_015547905.1. NCBI lineage: Bacteria > Bacillati > Bacillota > Clostridia > Eubacteriales > Clostridiaceae > Clostridium > Clostridium sp. J1101437_171009_A5. The sequence continues at coordinate 98,782 of NZ_JADMVY010000002.1, read as the reverse complement.
CACCGATGTGCTGGTGACCTATATTTACCGCTACGCCTTCCAGATGAACGCCCGGGTGGGCTATGCCTCGGCGGCCGGCACTGTGCTGCTGGTGATCCTGATGATCCTGACCTACTTCTATTTCCAGGTGCTGAGCAAGCGCGTCCACTATCAGTGAGGAGGAACTGCCATGAATCTGACCTCTTCCCGAAGCGTTCGCCTGCGCCGGCGCGCCATGGGCCTGCTCTCCCTGCTCTTTAAACTGGCTATGGCGGTCTTCTTCCTCTTCCCCTTTTACTGGATGATCACCACCGCCTTTAAAACCTATGGAGAGTCCATCCGCTTTCCGCCCACTCTCTGGCCGGAATCCTTTACACCGGAGGCCTTTTCCGACGTGTGGCAGCGCATTGACATTCCCCGCTATCTCAAAAACTCCCTCCTGGTGTCCCTGGGCGTGGTGACACTTCAGGCGGTATTCAATGTCACCGCAGCCTATGGCTTTGCCCGCTATGAATTCCGAGGCAAGCGGTGGATGTGGGCCCTGGTGATGCTCGCCTTTATGATCCCCACCCAGATCACCTTTGTCCCCGTGTACATCCTTTTCTCCAAGGCCAAGCTCCTGGGCACCCTCTGGCCCCAGATCCTCCCCTTTGCGGCCAATGCCTACGGCATTTTTCTCATCCGGCAGTCCTTTCTCCAGGTTCCGGACGAGCTGGTGGAGGCCGCCCGCATGGACCACGCCGGGGAGCTGAAGATCCTGACCCACATCATGCTTCCCATGTGCCGCTCCAGCATCATCACCGCGGAGCTCTTCAGCTTTATCAGCACCTGGAACTCCTATTTCTGGCCTCTGGTCATGACCAATTCGGACAAAGTGCGCCCCCTGACCCTGGCCATGCAGCGTCTCCAGGACGCTCACCAGGGTCTGGAGTGGCCGGTACTGATGGCGGCCAACAGCCTTCTGGTACTGCCGGTACTGCTTTTGTTCCTGCTGCTCAGCCGCCAGCTTCTCTCCTCCTTCGGCTACCGCGGCATCAAATGATCCCTTTCTGTCCGGCATACATATGTATGACATATTTTAATACAAAGGAGACCTTGAAATGAACCAGAAACCCCTTGCCCTCCTCCTGGCCGGAGCCTTGAGCTTCAGCCTCACCGCCTGCGGCGGCGAGAGCGCTGCCACCCCTACCCCCGATGCCCAGACCACCCCTACTCCCGCTCCGGAGAGCGAAGGCCCGGACTACGTCACCGAGCCCATCACCATCACCTTCTGGCATGACCGCACCTCCGACACCGACTACGCCTTCCTCCAGAAATCCATCCAGGAGTTCAACGATACCAACGAGTACGGCATCACCGTAGAGGAGGTGGCCCAGGGCTATCTGGACGATGTCCAGGCCGCCATTGAGACCGGCATCGCCGCCGGGGAGACTCCGGTCCTGGCCGACCTCTCCTGCAACGGCATCCCCCTCTTTGCCAGCGAGGGGATCCTGGCCGACATGACGCCCTATGTGGAGCGGGATGGCTTTGACATGGAGAACGTGGTGAAGGAACTCACCGACTATGTCTACTACGAGGACCAGATTGTGGCCATGCCCTATACCCGCGGTACCGCCATCCTCTACTATAATAAGGATCTCTATGCCCAGGCCGGTCTGGACCACGCCCCCACCAGCCTGGAGGAACTCAACGAGTACGCCGCCAAGATCTATGAGACCTCCGGCGGAACCATCCGCGGCATCGGCTACACCATCGAACCCACCTACTACCAGCACTACCTGCTGGAGTCCCTCAACGGCGTTGGCTTCATGGATGCCGACGGCCTGGGCGCCTCCTGCCTCACCGACGGCTCCATGAGCCAGTTCCTCACCGACTGGTATAACTGGACCGAGGAGGGCTGGTGCGAGATCCCCGCCCTGTCCAGCGCCAGCTCCGCCATGCAGGAGAGCTTCTACAACGGCCAGCTGGCCGCCTTCGTCTCCAGCTCCAACCGGGCCACTTCCATCTCCCAGAAGGCCGCCGAGATGAACATCAATCTGGGCATGTCCGCTACGGTGGGCTATGGCGGTTATGCCGCCCCTCTGGGCGGCGGCTCCATCGGCATCATCGCTGAGGGTCACAGCCAGCAGGAGATCGCCGCTGCCTGGGAGTTTGTCAAGTTCCTGATGAGCGACGAGCAGGTGGCTGCAAACCACATTGAGACCGGCGTACTGCCCACCACCTATTCCTCTGTGGAGACCGACACTCTGAAGGACTTCTGGGCCGATCCCGCCAACGAGGGCTACAAGATCTCCTATGAGCAGGTCACCGACGCCTCCGCGCCCGCCATGTCCCTCTATACCAGCGAGTGGAACAGCGTGGTTCGCACCGCTTACTCCGACCTGATCCAGGGCCGCGATATTACCCCCGAGCAGGCCCTGGAGACTCTGGTCAAGGAGGCAGAGGTCATCTTCCCTGCCCAGTAAATCACCTGTGACATACGAACGCCCCCTGCATAGGTTTATCTTCTTCCTATGCAGGGGGCGTTTTGCCTGCGTTTTTCGAGCGCTGAAGTGCCATTGCGATCTACACCCATCCTAAAATAAGTAATGCAGTCCATACTTTCCATCTGCCCAAAGCGATAAATGTTTTCGCATATGTAAAAACATGCTATACTTAGCATAATACCGGCTTAATTCTTCGAAAAAGAGAGTGAGTGGAAATGAAACGGCAGGTCAGCTTTGTGTATCCAATGAAAGGTCCCGGGCGTCCACAGATTTTGTTGATCGGAAATGGGCTGGAATATAAAAGCGGACAGCGCAGTTGGGAGCAATTGGTCCGGGACCTGACCTTGCCGGAAAAACGGAACATGAGCGGAGTAGAGTCCCTTCCCTTTCCTCTGCGCTATGAGCTGCTCTCTACCCCTTCCACTTCCCCCACGCCTATGGGGCACGAAGATATTTTACAGGAGGAAAAACGTCTGGCTCAAGCCATGAAGGCCATGGTGCACAGGAGCAATCCCCTGCTGGAAAAACTTCCGGGCCTCCGGATGGACCACATTTTCACGACAAATTACTCCTATTGTCTGGAGCAGGCCTTTTTCCCTCACCGCAACTTTGGGTGCAGTCGAACACGCTCTCAGTTTCGTTTTGACCTGCGGGATCGCGAGAGCAAAGCCATTCAAACACGGGAAGTCCAGTACCGCCTGCACACGGGCTACTTCTTCCCTGCCGGACCTGATACCCCTCAGGGAACTGGCCTTTGGCATATCCACGGGGAGAGCAGTGTTCCACAGGGCATCATACTGGGGCATGACCGCTATGGCCGTCTTTTAGCCAGAATCGTGCAGTGCTGTCAGAATACGGCCCAGCGGACGTCCAGAACCAATGTGGGAAAGCTTCCATTTCTCTCCTGGCCCAGCCTCTTTCTCTTCGGTGATGTGTATATTCTGGGGTTTGGATTTGACTCATGCGAATTTGATCTATGGTGGCTTTTGCGCCGAAAGCAGCGTGAGCGCAATGGAGATGGAAAGGTCTATTTTTATGACAAGCCACCCTTTGATGCGCAAAAAAAGATGCACCATTTTCTTTTGCAGGCCAATGGCGCGGAGGTACGGACTGCGGGCGCCACGGATCGGACGGATTATGATACGTTTTATGCTGCTGCCATTCAGGACATCCGGCAAACGGTAGAACAACGCCGAACGTGAATATGTTTGAAGGAAGTGAGGGACATGAGGCTACTTTATCTGTACCTGGATTTCACACAAAATGGGAAAACACCAGGTGGATACCGGGGACATAAGCAGTGTGAATTGAACTTCAGCACAGAGTATATCTACACCATGGAACGCGCTTCAGCAATAAGGACGCGCTTTTGCCTGAAGCGCACAGCAAGAAAAGAAAACGACAGAGTCGAACGTGGTTTCTGGGGCGACGAGCGGATTTATAATATATCAGCAATCGTAGGGGAAAATGGGACCGGTAAAACCACTCTGATGCATGCCGCGATTAGGGCACTGACTGCGCTGTATTTCAGAATACCCCAATCATTGCCCTTTCATTTTATCTGCTTGATGCAGGATTCCGGCGGAAAAATATATCTTATCTATTCTCAGCGGGAAGCTAAGATCAATACCCCTGATTTCGAATGCAGCCCAATCTCATATTCTACTGGTATTGTTTCACCATATTTCCTTAGAAAGACTAAGTTAATCACTTTTTCAAACACAATGTCCATGTCAGACCTGGAACAATGCCGTATACTGCATGAAGACAGCGAGGATGGTGGTATTGGCGTTTGCGGCACATTGTACTCAAACCCGCTCTATGACTGCTCTTTGGTTGCCAACATGATGCTGGCGCAAGAAGTCAGCAATACAAATTCGAACAAACGTCCGCTGGAAGATCAGCTATATACTTATTTTACGTTTGAAAGTTATCAGCAAGCACGTTATTTATTTGACCGGAATCAGAGAAACATTCTGCTCCAGATGAGGAAAGACGGATACCCGGTTCCTTTTCCGCGGGAGCTGACGTTAGGGATCCATCCCGTGGTTGAACGCCTCAAAAAAGTGGAAGAGGAGATTGCAGAAGGATCCCTGACGGACGGTTTCTTTGGGTGGTACTGCCAATACAGTATTTTTTCAGAACAAGCGAACGATACGTATTTGCTTCTTGCTGAACTGAGTTTAAACTGTGTGGTAAACTTTCTGAGGATGGCCAGTAGGTTGTTCGGGCACGACAGTATAGGATTGGTGGCGCTTCCGGAAGCATTTACAGAACCACAGGATTATATTCGAACGATGGATTTCGTCGCTGCCAACCAAAGCGATTGGAGACTGCAAACTTATTATACCTCTTGCAGAACATACATTGAATTTCTTTGGAACAATGCGGAGCATATCCGAACATATTGGACGTACTATAAAAATAATTATGTATGCCACATCCCACTGGGTGAACAACTGGATCCCATCTTGCAGGAATTGATGATCCGCTTTGTGGATTTAAACCGTGCAATCAGTGGAAGCGACTATTTTGTAACTTACCAGTGGGGATTCAGCAGCGGAGAAAACATTTTACTCCGCATTTTTACAAAGCTGCGATACCTGTTGAGCGGAACTTGCTATGATGAGGAAAGCGCGGAGTTCATCACAGCAGAATCTGCGCAAAATGCAATGCTCGCTGAACGGAAAGATCATATTCAAAATTCGCTTAGCATGGAGGAAACATGGGACTGTGACTCCGTGATTCTCTTTTTGGATGAAGCCGACCTGTCCCTTCACCCGGAATGGCAGCGGATGTTTGTCGCCACATTGGCCGAATTTCTGCCGCGGCTCTATCAGAATCCTTACTATCCGGGAACTAACAGCGGCTGTCAGGATATTCAGATCATCTTGACCACCCACTCTCCCCTGATGTTGGGGGACTTTCCATCGGCCTCTGTGCTTTACCTGAAAAAAGGCAAAGACGGCTGTATTACCGTGGAGTCCAACAGTGCCTTGCAACCCTTCGGGCAGAACCTCTACACACTCCTCAAAGACGGATTTTATCTGCAGAACGGCACCATTGGAGCGCTGGCCCAGAAAAAAATCAAACGTGTGCTTGAGGACATCCAGAAGATCAAACCACCGGCGCATGATCTCCCGATGGATTACACCGAGCAAGAACTGGATAAATGGGAATACCGTCTGGAAATGCACAGACAAAAGACGGTGCGGTATCTCCCGGAAGGCATTATGCGCAGCAAACTGGAAGAGGAAATTGCCGCTGCACTTGCTATGATCAATCAGAGGAGAACGCCGGAGCAAAAAGAACAGATAAAGCAGGAACTGAGAGCAGATATCGCCCGCTTGCAGCGGCAGTTGGATATGTTGGAGCACGAAGGAGAGACATCACGATGATCCGTATTTCGCCGCCGTGGAAAGGACCGCGAGCAGAGGACATCTGGGCGCTGTACTATTTCCTGCTCTATAAAATGCTCCCCTTTGCACCAGAGGATTATCTGCCCATAGACAGCCGTGGCGCCTACTACTATCCGAATGGAGACCGAACGAAGAAAAAGCGATATCCCACCGCCCATAAAAAATTCAAACTAACCAAAACATCGCAAGATATACTTTCCAAAGCAAAGGTTCCGGCACCGAATACGCCGGAAGAATTGATTGAACTGGTAAGCCCACAGCTGCACCAATATCTCTATCAAAATCATACCGTCCAACGGGAAAAACTGAGGGAACTGCTTACCACGGAGACAGACGGCAAGACCATTCAAGCCAAAAAGCTGGAGTTTTCCGCAAAGTCAGCGCTGTCAAAATTACTTTTGACGCAAATTTTTAACTATGACAGCTTTAGCCGCCAAAACTTGTTTCCCCAATTGGTACAGATGACGGGTGTGGAGGTCTGCCCCTATTGCAATCGAAGTTTTACCACCACAGTCCGGACCCGCAAGGGAGAATATCACCGGCAAAACCAAGTTGATCACTACCGTTCCAAGTCCAAGTTCCCATGGTTTGCCCTGACACTTCCCAATCTGATCCCCGCCTGTGGGAACTGCAACCAGAAAAAGGGAGATGATGAACAGTACGTACTCTATCCCTACCAGGAAGAGTTCGGGGAGCAGTATCAGTTTCATACAACCCCCATCTCGTCAACTGCCTATCTAATGGGCCAAATGGTCAAGCCCGACGAGTTTGAAGTAACCATCGAGAGAGTTGGACCGTCCACTGACCCGGACTATGACCAGCGCGTCCAAACCTCCATTGAGAAATTCGGGTTGGATGTGCTGTACCGCGAGAGCCACAATGCCTATGTGTGTGCGATCTTCGAACAGCGCTATATCTTCAATAATGCCTATCTGGATTCTCTGATTGACAGCTTTCCGGGCTTATTCAAAAGCAGAGAAGAAGCCCGCCAGCTGCTCTACATGAAGCGCTATGATGCGGAGGGACTCGGCGCAGCGCCTTTGGCAAAGCTGACCCATGATATAGATGAGGAAATTTCCAGGCTATACATGGACAAGAAGCCATGATCCTATGGCACTGCGTTTTGTCTGAAAGAACTACAACAAATAACACGATCGTCTGAGAGGCTGACCCTGGATGGAGGGTCAGCCTCTCAAATACATTTAGGGTTTGTTTTTCAGGGCACCATTTCCAGGCTTTTTGTTCGGCTCAGAAGGAGGGATTTGAATTGCCCGCGCCTGCATTTCCCTCCCTTATGTCTTCCCTTTCTGTGCAAAAAGCAAAAATTTGGCACCTGATATGATGCCAATTCGCCCCCTTCCCTACTCCCCTATCCAGTCCCATAAGGGAAAAATAAGGGAAAAATGAGGCTGACCGGTGATCCGGCTGGACTGTGCTGTCGAAGACAGAAATACCGTAGATGTTCTGGATATACCTCTCAATATAGCCGGAAGTCATCCCTTTAACATACATGGACAGGAACTTCTCTTCGATGTCCTGTACTGTGCCTCATAATAAAAGAGACCCCCTACTCCCTTTTTTGTGAAATTCAATTGAATTTACAAATAAAGTGCGCTAACATTGACCAATAAGGCCCTAATACTTGCTTATGGCTATCGACGGGTAAAAATCTGGCTTCCTACCATATTATCAACCACGAACACATACTGCTTATTCCAAAAACAACCCCTATAGATGTGTTTTGGGACAGCACGATAGCTGGTTTTCTAAACCTCTGTCTGCTTGACAAGATGCCACATATAAAACAGTCCAGTTTATTGGACTCATTCGGTGATAATCTGTAACTGAATAAATGTTTAAAAGGAGAATGCTTTATGGAAAGCTCCCCCTGTATCGCCCATATTTCTGATGACGAACGATCACAAACCGTTCTTGCGCACTTACAGAATGTCGCACTTCTGGCAAAATCGTTTGCCCACCCTTTTTCAGGAGACGAACAGGCAGAATTAGCCGGGCTGGCTCATGATATTGGGAAATACTCTGATTCCTTTCAAAAGCGTTTAAGAGGTCTCCCTATACGAGTAGACCATTCTACAGCTGGTGCGGTAGAATGCTGGGGGCGCGGACAGCCTTTTGCTGCTTTTGCAGTGGCCGGCCACCATGGTGGACTGCCGGACGGCGGCAGCCAGACAGACGGGCCGGACCAGACCACACTGTGGGGCCGCATCAAGCGGAAAGAGTGGGGTCTTTTGGAACCCTATGAAGCTTGGATGCAGGAGGTCATGCTCCCTAAAACCGAGGTGCCAGATTTTACGGAACGTTCAGGATCGGAATGGGTATTTTTTACCCGGATGCTGTACTCTTGTCTGGTAGATGCCGACTTTTTGGACACAGAGGCCTTTATGGAGGGGCAGAGTCGGGAGAGATACCAGACTTCCATAGAACAGCTGTGGAACAAGCTCCAGGACTACATATCAGGCTGGTTTCCGCCCGAAGGGGAGCTGAACCGCCAGCGCTGTAAGATCCTGGAGCAATGCATTCAGGAGGGAGAAACGCGAGCGCCGGGGCTGTTTTCCCTAACCGTGCCAACTGGCGGAGGGAAAACCGTGGCCTCCCTGGCTTTCGCTCTGACCCATGCCAAACAGCACGGTCTGAAGCGAGTGATCTATGTGATCCCCTACACCTCCATCATTGAGCAGACAGCGGAGGTATTCCGGGAGATCCTAGGTGTGGAAAACGTACTGGAGCACCACTCCAACGTACTCTACGATCTGGACAGGGAGGCTGATCCCCACACCATTTCCCTGGCCAAAGCCACAGAAAACTGGGACATACCGGTAGTGGTGACCACAGCAGTACAGTTTTTTGAATCTCTGTATGCCTGCCGCTCCTCTCAATGCCGCAAGCTCCACAACATAGCCGGCAGCGTAGTCATTTTTGATGAAGCCCAGATGCTGCCTATCCCCTATCTTCGTCCCTGTGTCTGGGCTATTTCCCAGCTGGTGAAGCGTTACGGCATCTCCGCAGTTCTCTGCACAGCGACGCAGCCTGCGCTGGAGCCGATCTTCCGAGAATTTCTCCCTCAGGTTCCGGTGCAGGAGCTGTGTCCGCCCGATACCTGCCAGTGGGATCTATTCCGCCGAGTGACCTTCCGGCAGACAGGCAGCCTGACCTGGGACGAACTGACCGCACAGCTTAACGCCCACGACCAAGTTCTGTGCATTGTCAATACCCGGAAAGCGGCTCAGGAGATCTATGGGCGGCTGGACAGAGCAGGCAGCTTCCATCTGTCCACCCTCATGTGTCCCAGCCACCGGAAAGTACAACTGAGGGAGATCCGCCGCCGATTGAGGGAGGGCTTTCCCTGTCGTGTTGTGTCTACCTCCCTGATCGAGGCGGGTGTGGATGTTGATTTCCCGGCAGTATTCCGGGAAATAGCCGGTTTGGACTCTATTTTGCAGGCCGCCGGACGGTGCAACCGGGAGGGCAGGCGGTCTGCTGAGGAGAGTGTAGTCCACATTTTTAAAGGGGAGGAAAAAGCCCCTCCCCTCTTCTCTACCGCTATCGGAGCAGGAAAGGCGGCCATGGCCCGCTATGCCGATATCGCCTCCCCGGAAGCCATCCACACCTATTTTTCTGAACTTCTGGATCTGAAGGGATGCGACGCGCAGGACAAAGAGCGGATTTTGCCGCTGATTCAATCTGAGTTTTTTCCCTTCCGCAAAGTAGCGGAGCGGTTCCATCTCATCGACAGCCCCACCCGGACGGTCTATATTCCGTGGGAAGAAGGCGCAAATCTTGTGGAGCAGCTGCGCACCGGCGGGGGTGGACGAGAGCTGTTCCGAAAACTAGGACAATATGGGGTATCTGTCTACGAACAGCACTTTGCTGCCCTGGAGGCAGCGGGAGATCTGGAGGTGCTGGAAAATGGCGCGGCCATTCTGCGCAATCCTGCTCTGTACTCTGATACTACAGGTCTCTCACTGGAGTCCGACAGTGGAAAGGGCTTGTTTATCTAGGTAGAAAGCGGTGGGGAAGAAAAACACTTCCCCACCGCCCTGGCCGGATCTTCTCTAAATCAATATTTCAATCCACGCATCTCTGCGACGTACCCAGTATACCACAGAAGCTTCTTTGTTTGCAAATCACCATATTCTATTTCATTGATTTAGAAAAGATAATATTGACTTATATGTTAGCGCGTGCTATATTGAAACCAGAGCAAGATAAAACTCTGAAAGGAGTGACGCCTATGTCCATCAAGCTGGAGGTCTGGGGAGACTACGCCCTCTTTACCCGCCCGGAAATGAAGGTAGAACGGGTGAGCTATGACGTGATGACTCCCTCGGCTGCCCGGGGTTTGATTGAGGCCATCTATTGGCACCCGGGTATGCGTTGGTACATTGACCGCATTCACGTCTGTACCCCCATCCGTTTTACCAATCTGCGGCGCAATGAGGTGAAATCTACCATCTCCGCTCGCACCGCCCGCACAGTGATGGAGCGTGGGAAGGGAGAGCTGTACCTCAGTACCTCGCAGGAAATCCAGCAACGAGCCGCCTTACTGCTGCGGGAAGTCCGCTATGTAATCGAAGCCCATTTTGAGATGACAGAAAAGGCTGTACCGGGAGATAATCCAGGAAAATTCCAGGACATCGTAAAGCGACGGATCCAGAAGGGACAGTTTTACCACCAGCCCTGCTTCGGCTGCCGGGAGTTTCCTGCTCAATTCCGTATGTGTGAGAAAATTCCTCCCTGTCCCGATGCTCTGAAGGGAGAGCGAGATCTGGGCTGGATGCTCTATGACATGGACTATGCTGACCCGGAGAATATCACCCCCCTCTTTTTCCGGGGAGTGCTGCGGGATGGAGTACTGGAGATTCCCCCTTGGGACAGCGAGGAGGTGCGCCGATGATCCTACAAGCGCTGACAGAATACTATCGCATGCTGGCTGACAGCGGCAGGATCTCTCCGCCCGGCTGGGGCGAGGTCAAAGTCTCTTTTGCTCTGTGCATTGGAGCAGACGGGACGCTGGAACAGGTGGTCTCCATCCAGACCGAGCAAACCAAGGGGAGAAAGACCGTACTGGCACCTCAGCCCATGATGCTTCCGGCTCCAGTAAAACGTTCGAGTGGAGTTGCCGCTAATTTCCTCTGTGATAATTCCAGTTATCTGCTGGGCGTGGACAATAAGGGAAAGCCTCAGCGAACTTTGGAGTGTTTTCAGGCGTGTAAGAAGCTCCACGAGGAGCTGTTGGAAGGAGTAGATAGCCCCGCAGCCCAAGCTGTGCTTGCCTTTTTCCGGACATGGCAACCGGAGCAAGCCGCCAGTCACCCTGCATTGTCTGTCTGCTGGGAAGAGCTTATGGCCGGAGGCAATCTTGTATTTCGCTGTGATGGGGCCTTTGCTCATCAAAATATGCCAGTCCGGCAGGCTTGGGACGATCACTATCAGACGGAAGAGGATGGTCCTCAGATGGTCTGCTTGGTCACAGGAAACCGCGGAGCAGTAGAGAGCGTCCACCCCTCCATTAAAAACGTACAGGGCGCCCAGTCCAGTGGAGCAGCCCTGGTGTCTTTCAACGCGCCTGCCTTTTGTTCCTATGGTAAGGAGCAAAATTATAATGCTCCTACCAGCAAATACGCTGCTTTTGCCTACACCACCGCCCTCAATCACCTGCTCTCTGATCGGGAACACGTCTACCGAATGGGAGATACCACGGTGGTCTGCTGGGCCAAATGTGGTGGGGATGTCTATCAGAATCTGATGGGCTGGGCCCTTTTTGGAGCAGAGCCATCTTACACGCTGACCGATTTACAGGGGGCGCTGAACAATCTGTGCAATGGTATGGCGGTAGACCTGGACGAGACACGGTTGGACCCCGACATGGAATTCTATATCTTAGGGCTCTCCCCCAATGCCGCCCGGCTCTCGGTACGCTTTTTCCTGCGCAACAGCTTTGGGGCCTTCCTCCGCAATACCCAGGCTCACCAGCAACGGTTGGAAATCACCAAGCCCACCTATGATAAATTTGACACACTCCCCATGTGGAAGCTGCTGGACGAGACTGTCAATCAGAACAGCCGCGACAAGAGCCCGGCCCCCAATATGGCTGGCGAGGTACTGCGCTCTGTCCTTACCAATACTCATTATCCGGCCACCCTGCTCAACGGCGTGGCACTACGTATCCGAGCAGAGCACCGCGTAACTCGTGGCCGAGCCGCCATTCTCAAGGCTTACTACCTAAAAAATATACATCCAGATGTCCCAAAGGAGGTTTTGACTGTGTCGCTCAATCCAGACAGTACCAATGTTCCCTATAACCTGGGACGGCTCTTCTCCATACTGGAAGCCGTCCAGTCCAGCGCCAATCCTGGCATCAACACCACTATCAAGGACAAGTACTTCAATTCTGCCTCCGCTACCCCCGCCATTGTGTTCCCAATCCTGCTGAATCTGGCGCAGAAACATCTGAAGAAGTTGGATGCAGGCCTACGTACTTATTACGATAAACAAATCACCGCTCTGCTCTCCAAACTCGGAGAAGTCTACCCTCCGCGCTTGAATCTGCCCCAGCAGGGTTCCTTCCAGCTGGGATATTACCATCAGACCCAGAGCCGCTTTGAAAAAAAGGAGGAAAAGTAATATGTCTGAGCCCATCAAAAACCGCTATGAATTCGTTATCCTCTTCGATGTAGAAAACGGCAACCCTAACGGCGATCCCGATGCCGGTAATATGCCCCGTGTGGACCCGGAAACTGGTCTGGGCATCGTGACCGATGTGTGTCTCAAGCGAAAAATCCGCAATTATGTGGAGACGGTGAAGGAGGATGCCACTGGTTACCGCATCTATGTAAAGGACGGTGTGCCCCTGAACCGCAGCGATGGAGAGGCTTACACCGAGTTGGATATCACGGAAAAAAATGTGAAGGAGAAAAAGAAGGCTGACCCCGATTTGGACCGGAAGATCCGAGATTGGATGTGCGCTAACTTCTATGATATCCGTACCTTTGGCGCAGTAATGACTACCTTCGTAAAAGCAGCCTTGAACTGCGGTCAGGTGCGCGGCCCGGTACAGCTGGGTTTTGCCCGCAGTGTGGAGCCCGTGGTACCTCAGGAAGTCACCATCACTCGTGTAGCCATTACCACAGAAGCTGATGCCGAGAAAAAAGGGACTGAAATGGGCCGGAAGTACATCGTCCCATATGGTCTTTACCGCTGTGAGGGCTATATCTCTGCCAATCTGGCCCGCAAGACCACCGGTTTCTCCGAGGAGGACCTGTCTCTGCTATGGGATGCAATTCTCAATATGTTTGAGCATGATCACTCTGCTGCTCGTGGCAAGATGGCAGTGCGGGAACTGATCGTCTTTAAGCACGACAGCGAACTGGGCTGTGCTCCTGCCTGGAAGCTCTTTGATACGGTGACAGTTGCCCGCAAAATTCCGGATGACCCCTCCCCCGCCCGTTCCTATCAGGACTATACCGTCTCCGTGGATGAGGCCGCCCTGCCGGCCGGCATCACCTGTCAGCGCATGGGGTGATCTACACCGAGGAGGACTTCCTCCAGCTGTCCGGTTTGCAGCACTTTGCCTTCTGCCGACGCCAGTGGGCACTGATCCACGTTGAGCAGCAGTGGAGAGAAAATCTGCGCACAGTAGAGGGCGATTTGTTTCACCGCCGGGCCCATGATGAGCAGTCACGGGAGCGCCGAGGAGATATCCTCATCCTGCGCGGGTTGCCGGTGGCCTCCCCCACCCTAGGAATCTCTGGAAAGTGTGATGTGGTGGAGTTCCGCACAGATATTAGCGGGGTCCCTCTCCGCGGGGAAGAGGGCTTGTGGGTTCCCTTTCCTATAGAGTACAAGCGAGGCACACCCAAATCCCACCGGGCCGACGAACTACAGCTGTGCGCCCAGGCCATGTGCCTGGAGGAGATGCTCTGCTGTGCCGTTCCGGAAGGAGCCCTTTTCTATGGCGAAACCCGGCGGCGGACGTTAGTGCCCTTTTCTGCAGAGCTGCGGGAAGAAGTGCAGACGATGTTGGAGGAGATGCACCAGCTCTACCGTCGGGGACATACCCCTAAAGTACGGCGTTCCAAGTCCTGCAATGCCTGTTCCCTCCAGGAACTCTGCCTGCCCGCACTACTGAAGGGGAACGATGTGGACACCTATTTACGTCAGGCCATGGAGGTGGAACCATGAGACATCTGCTCAACACCTTGTTTGTGACCTCAGAGGACATCTACCTCTCTCTAGATGGGGAGAATGTGGTGGCCAGTCGGGAAAAGAGCCCTGTGGCCCGCTATCCCCTTCACACCCTGTCTGCCATTCTCACGTTTTCCTATCCCGGTGCTTCTCCCGCCCTAATGGGAGCCTGTGCCCAGCGCGGGATCTCCCTGTCCTTCTGTACGCCCCGGGGGAAATTCTTGGCCCGAGTCACCGGTGAAGCCAACGGGAATGTACTGCTACGCCGAACCCAGTACCGAGCGGCAGACGACCCAGCGCAGAGCTGCACTATTGCCCGATCAATGGTGTTCGGAAAGGTCCACAACGCCCGCTGGAGCATCGAACGCACCCGCCGGGACCACGGACTCCGGGTAGATGACCAGCGGCTCGGGGAGGTGTCCGGCCAGCTGAAAGCCATGCTGCCCCAACTTTTGCAGGTGACAGAGCTGGACAGCCTGCGCGGGCTGGAGGGGGCCGGGGCCACCGTCTATTTTGGTGTATTCGATCAACTGATCCTAGGGGACCGTTCTGTGTTTCGCTTTGAGACCCGTAGCCGCCGACCGCCTCTGGATCCGGTAAATGCCCTACTTTCCTTTGCCTACAGCCTGCTGTCCCATGACTGCACCTGGGCTTTGGAGAGCGTGGGACTGGACTCTTACGTGGGCTTTCTCCACCGAGACCGGCCGGGCCGCAGTTCCCTGGCACTGGATCTGATGGAAGAATTTCGTCCCTGTATCGCAGACCGTTTTGTTTTGACCTGCATCAACAACCGTGTCTTTCAGAAATCAGATTTTATCTATCACGAAAATGGTAGTGTACTGCTCAACGAGAGTGGACGACGTACTTTTCTCCAACGTTGGCAGGCGCGCAAAAAAGATAGCCTGACTCATCCTTTTCTGGGAGAGAAAGTGCCGTGGGGATTGGTGCCTTACCTTCAGGCACTTCTTTTGACCCGATATCTCAGAGGTGACCTGGAGGCCTATCCACCCTTTTTGTGGAAGTGAGGATGCTATGCTGGTACTGATCACATACGATGTCAATACAGCAGATGCCGCCGGACGCAGGCGTCTGCGCCAAATTGCCAGGCAATGTGTCAACTATGGGCAGCGGGTCCAATGCTCGGTATTTGAATGTCTGCTGGATTCGGCCCAATGCAAACTGCTGCAGGCAAAGCTGCTTTCCATTATTGATCAGGAAAAAGACAGTCTGCGCTTTTATTATCTTGGGAAGCGATATGAAAACAAAATTGAGCACTTTGGCTGTAAATCCTCTTATCTCCCGGAAGAGCCGTTGATTCTATAATGGTGCGAAGAGCCAGCAGTCACATATTCCCCTGGAGGTTCGCACTGGAATAGAGCCCTTTCTTGCGGCGCGGAAGCAGTGTCGTCTGACAAGACTTACTCAGATACGCTAAATTTTATCTAAGTTCTATAAGTTTACAGGTGTGTATTTGTACATATCTGCTGTCGCTCCCCACACGGGGAGCGTGGATTGAAATTGTTCTCAGGCGGGTTCTACTTCCATTTTATCCGTCGCTCCCCACACGGGGAGCGTGGATTGAAATAAAACGGTGGTCTTGACAGAACCTTTGTGCGAACGTCGCTCCCCACACGGGGAGCGTGGATTGAAATAAGGTACACCTCCGGCGAGGAGAGCCGGGCCGCTGTCGCTCCCCACACGGGGAGCGTGGATTGAAATAATATGTAATCTGATATTAGGTTTTATTTTAGCCGTCGCTCCCCACACGGGGAGCGTGGATTGAAATAATATGTAATCTGATATTAGGTTTTATTTTAGCCGGTCGCTCCCCACACGGGGAGCGTGGATTGAAATTGGCAGGTGGGTATATAAGACCATGGGCGCGATAGTCGCTCCCCACACGGGGAGCGTGGATTGAAATATAACTTATTCATAGCAAAAGTTGCAAAGTCGTTGTCGCTCCCCACACGGGGAGCGTGGATTGAAATTGTCACCCCTGCAACAAGTAGACGAAAGACGGCGGCGTCGCTCCCCACACGGGGAGCGTGGATTGAAATCCGACTGGCGCGGCCCACTGTCTGGCGGTGGTAAAGTCGCTCCCCACACGGGGAGCGTGGATTGAAATAATGATTAAACTGTATAGTATAGTACATATAATAGTCGCTCCCCACACGGGGAGCGTGGATTGAAATTGGGACGCTCTGCCAACCATATTAAAAAGGCCGACGTCGCTCCCCACACGGGGAGCGTGGATTGAAATCTCCTGCTGGTGCTGGACGGCCTGACAGGTGCAGGACGTCGCTCCCCACACGGGGAGCGTGGATTGAAATAGTTCCCAAGGTACACCACCCGGCAGGGGCCGGAGTCGCTCCCCACACGGGGAGCGTGGATTGAAATCAGAAGGAATGACAATTGTAAATAACACAACATATGGTCGCTCCCCACACGGGGAGCGTGGATTGAAATGCTTTAGCAGACTAAAGCAAGCGCGGCCTCCCGTGCGTCGCTCCCCACACGGGGAGCGTGGATTGAAATATTTTCCGCCAAGGCAATTAGACGCCCAAGCGCCGTCGCTCCCCACACGGGGAGCGTGGATTGAAATTAATAAAAAAAGGTGGGGCAAAAGCCCCGCCGTGTCGCTCCCCACACGGGGAGCGTGGATTGAAATAGTGCATAGTGGCCTGTTTATAATAATTGCACAAGTCGCTCCCCACACGGGGAGCGTGGATTGAAATATTTCTCTGGGAATTTCTACCATGCCCCACTTTTGTCGCTCCCCACACGGGGAGCGTGGATTGAAATATATGAAGAGTATGAAAATTGGACTGAGAAGTTTGAGTCGCTCCCCACACGGGGAGCGTGGATTGAAATTCCGTCCTCTATAATGCGCTCGCGGGATGCGGCAAATGTCGCTCCCCACACGGGGAGCGTGGATTGAAATAGTTTCCAAGGTACACCACCCGGCAGGGGCCGGAGTCGCTCCCCACACGGGGAGCGTGGATTGAAATGTCAGAATAAAGAAGTACAGCGACGATTGCTTCTGTCGCTCCCCACACGGGGAGCGTGGATTGAAATTCGCCTATGCCTCTGAGGGCGATTTAACAGACCAGTCGCTCCCCACACGGGGAGCGTGGATTGAAATTACTGGAATTCATCATTTTATCACTAGAGGAGAAGGTCGCTCCCCACACGGGGAGCGTGGATTGAAATGCTTTAGCAGACTAAAGCAAGCGCGGCCTCCCGTGGTCGCTCCCCACACGGGGAGCGTGGATTGAAATAGGCGGGCGCGGCTGTAATCCTGGAGAGCGCGTGTCGCTCCCCACACGGGGAGCGTGGATTGAAATACCGGGGACGGGCGGCTGGAGATCGTGGAGAGGGTCGCTCCCCACACGGGGAGCGTGGATTGAAATACTTTTGGCCAGAACTGAAAAGCCTTGTGTCGCAGTCGCTCCCCACACGGGGAGCGTGGATTGAAATATGTCATCCTTGATCGCTTTAGTCGTGGTGATGTGTCGCTCCCCACACGGGGAGCGTGGATTGAAATTGGTGTTGCCATATAGCACAAACGCTTTCTCTGAAGTCGCTCCCCACACGGGGAGCGTGGATTGAAATTACTTGGAGCTTTGAAGGTGGAAAAGAATTTACAGTCGCTCCCCACACGGGGAGCGTGGATTGAAATTGGGCATCCTCAACGGCTTGTTCTGCATCGCTTACGTCGCTCCCCACACGGGGAGCGTGGATTGAAATACCGTCAATTTCGACGGCAACGGCCTCTTGTCCCAGTCGCTCCCCACACGGGGAGCGTGGATTGAAATGTGGCTGCTTAACAAAAGAAAGGACGACTAAAAATGTCGCTCCCCACACGGGGAGCGTGGATTGAAATACGCTCCAGCGGTTGGAGGAAATGGCATCCAACCGTCGCTCCCCACACGGGGAGCGTGGATTGAAATGTGAAGGACCAGACCGACGCCCTGGCCAAGCAGTGTCGCTCCCCACACGGGGAGCGTGGATTGAAATCGCTACAATCAATGGCAAAAACTGGAGTGCCATAGTCGCTCCCCACACGGGGAGCGTGGATTGAAATCTACCCGATGGCCGGACTCGAACCGGCGACTACGTCGCTCCCCACACGGGGAGCGTGGATTGAAATAAGACCGCTCTGGAGTCCAGCAATCCCGGATACCGTCGCTCCCCACACGGGGAGCGTGGATTGAAATAAACAGCCAGGCATCTACAAAGTCACCGCCTATGTGTCGCTCCCCACACGGGGAGCGTGGATTGAAATCTTCCGGAACCTGATTCAGTTCGTTATTACACAGACCCGTCGCTCCCCACACGGGGAGCGTGGATTGAAATACCGGCCCATGTTGCCGCGGCGGTAAAGGCGCTGAGTCGCTCCCCACACGGGGAGCGTGGATTGAAATCCTATGCTTATGGCTGTGGAACCACTTGTGGTACTGTCGCTCCCCACACGGGGAGCGTGGATTGAAATAATCAATAAACTATGCAGTATAGTACATATAATAGCGTCGCTCCCCACACGGGGAGCGTGGATTGAAATGCCCTCCGGTCGAGGCACGGTGGACTTGACCGTACGTCGCTCCCCACACGGGGAGCGTGGATTGAAATTTTAATTTTTGGCGCTTTTCTTAAAAATAAGTTTGTCGCTCCCCACACGGGGAGCGTGGATTGAAATGTCATGTCATAATATGGCAAAACGGCGTTTAGCAGTCGCTCCCCACACGGGGAGCGTGGATTGAAATCTTGTAGCCGCAGATCCTGGCCAGCTCCTCCAGGGTCGCTCCCCACACGGGGAGCGTGGATTGAAATCTCACGGCGGTCACTGAGCGGGGGCGCAACCACCTGTCGCTCCCCACTCGGGGAGCGTGGATTGAAATAACTTGTGGCTACGGTATCCCTCCCGAACCAACGTCGCTCCCCACTCGGGAAGCAGTGACACAAAGGCCCCCTGATGTAGTCTATTTTCCTACACCAGGGGGCCTTATCATAGAAAGATGATTGACCACTATATCCACTTTTCCAATTATGAACGCGTTCCAGCTAAAAATGGAAGAGACAAATGGCTCATCTTTTACATCAAAACCTGTGTCACACTCCCAGCGCTTACTTCGCCGCGCCGCCCACATTTCCCTCTCCAGCCGCAGAGAGAAAGTCCAGCTGCTCCTTGCTGAGCTGGATCTTCAGGGTCCCCATTGCCTCTTCAAACTGGGCCATATTTGTGGTGGTGACCAGCGGAATGGCGGCCGGATCCTGGTGCATGAGCCAGTAGTAGACGATCTGAACCTTGCTGTACCCCGTCTCTCTGGCCACCTGATCCAGCGCCGCCAGACGTGCCTGGGCATCTGCTCCAACATACTGGGCCATGAAGGGCTTCTCCGGATTGACATAGGCGCCCTTCAGCAGAGGGCAGTAGGCCAGCAGTGTGATCCCCGTATCCCGGATATATTCCCGCAGGTCCTCCACCACATACTTCTGGCCGGGAAACGCCGCGTCCTGTTTCGGGCGCAGATAGGAGTACCGCTGCTGGATGCAGCAGATCTGTGTCCAGTGGTTGGCCTGGCAGATCTGACGGGCGCGCTCCAGCCGCCAGGCGCTGAAGTTGCTGGCGCCGATGGCCCGCACCTTTCCCTCCCGCACCAGGGTATCCATGGCAGAAAGTGTCTCCTCCAGCGGTGTATTCTCATCGTCGGTATGGAGGTAATAGAGGTCCAGATAGTCGGTCTGGAGCCGCTGGAGGGATTTTTCACACTCCTCCCGGATCTGGCGGGCGGAGGTCCCGTAGGAGATGCCCGGGTATGCAAATCCCACCTTGCTGGCCAGGACGACCTGATCCCGGCATCCCCGCTCCTTGAGCCACGCTCCGATGATCTCTTCACTTCTCCCCGCGCGGCCCGTGCCGTCGATCTTGCGCCGTCCGTAGATGTTGGCCGTGTCCAACAGGTTGCCGCCCCGCTCCAGATAGGCATCCAGCTGTGCAAAGGCCTCTTCCTGTTCCAGCTTGGGGCCAAACATCATGCAGCCGTATCCCAGCTCGGTGACCTCGATCCCGCTGTGTCCCAGCTCTACTCGCTTCATGGAACTCTCCTCCTCAGATCAGTGTGTTGTCTGCAAAACCGAACAGATGGTTCCAGGAGCGTTTATAGCTGTGCCCCCAGACCCAGGCATTCCCATACTGGGGATTCTTCCGCCGCTGGGCAAAGATCCCCTCGTAAATACCATGCAGCTCGTCATAGCTGGTGATCTCAAAGATGCTCTTGATTCGGTCGTCGTCGTTACTGCCCCGGCAGGGAATCACATTGCAGAATTCGCTCAGGGTGATGGATTCCGGCTCATTGAACTCCCGGAAGTATTCCTCCTTGTGGGCAATCAGCTCATCAATGTGGTAGAAGAACAGATCCCGGGAGGCATCCCGCAGATAGAGCGGGTCCATCGTCCCGGAGAGATAGTCCCCATTCCCCCCAGTCCCGTTGAAATAGGCGTAAATGGTGTGCAGTCCCAGGCCCAGCTCGTCGGCAAAAGCCTTTGCCGCGCGGACCTCGCCGATGTTGAACTGGTAGAGATGGTAGTTGATCATGGCATATCCATGGAACCCCCGCGCCCGGATGGCCTCCATGGTAGCGCGGATGTTGGCCTTGACCTTTTCAAAATCAAAGCCGTGGATACGGTCATAGGAGCTCTGGCTGAATCCCGGCATGGAGAAGAGGATACCATACCAGTTTTCACAGGACTCCACCCGGGAGAAATCAATGGCCTTTCCCGCATTCGTGCTCATATCCAGCCGAATCCCGACCTCGTGCATATAGTTGAACAGATCGGGCAGATGGGGATTGAGGGAGGGCTCATACCAGTTGTAGATCCGGTAGATACAGTCCGGCGTGATGATGTTGTAGTCAAGCAGATGGCGGTGGAGCCGCTCAAACTCCGCCCGTGTCATGTAGTAGGGCGGCACCTCCCGGCTCGCGCCGCAGAGATTGGCCTGTCCCGTCTTGCAGTATTTACACATGGCGTTGCATTTGTTGGTCACATCCATGTAGATCTCGGTATAACGGCCGGGAACCACATTGTGATAGAGCTCCTCAAAGCGCTGTGGATTCCGATGATCGGTACGCTCCAGACACATAAATTCAGTCCACCCTTTCCTCTTTTGTCACCCTGCACGGAATGCCGCGGCAGGAAAACGCCTGGATCTCCCCGCCGAGCAGGGTCTGGTCCGACGTCAGGTTGTTGCAGTTTCCGGCCAGCACATCCCGCTCACCGGCAGCATCCGTGTCCCACCAGCCGATGGCCAGGGCAATGGTGCCGGCAGGCATACCCAGTCCGATGTGCACCCGCTGACAGGTCTCCCCGGTCGGTGTGGTGATCCGGGCCCAGTCCCCCTCGCGCAGTTCCTCCCGCGCGGCCACATCTTCACTCACATAGGCCACCGGGTCTGGCTGCCGGGTACGCTGTCCCGGCATCTGCCGCCCCGCCGAGTGGAAAAAGAAGGGAGACTTGTAGTTCGTGCAGCGGTCGGGGTATGCCTCATCGGGATCCGGGAGGGGCCGATACCTGGGCACGCTTCCGCCGCTTTGCTCCTCCAGCTCCGGAAGGGCGAGGTGGATCTTTCCATCGGCCGTGGGGAATCCGCACTGCCGGTATCCCCGGGGTGCGGGCTGCCGCTTGGTCCCGTCCCCCTCCAGCCGTCCGGCGGTGCGGAGCTCTTCCAGCGTGACTCCGCTCCCCTCCAGCAGGAAGTTCCAGAACCCGTCCATGTCAGGCCAGAACGCATCCGCCAGTCCCAGCCGCTTTCCCATCTCGTTGATGATATCCATATCGCTGCGGGCATCCGAGCCGGACACCAGCGCCGGGCGGTGCTGGATGCTCCCGTCCCCCTCAAAGAAGAGGTTTTCATACTCCAGATAAGTGGCCACCGGGAGCACCAGATCGGCAACCTGCGCGGTGGGCGTGAGGAAAAAGTCCTGCACCATCAGAAAGTCCAGGGACTGCAAAACCGACTGCGTGCGGCGGCTGTCCGCCCACATGACCACCGGGTCGCCGCCGACCACCCAGCCCGCCCGGAGCTTCCCTGCCTCGATCCCCTGGAGCATAGCCTGCCCGCTGGTCTGCCGGGCGGTGGGGAGCAGCGCGCGGTCCCAGCCCCACATCCGCTCCCGCTGGGCGGCGGAAAAGCGGTCTGCGCAGGTTAGCCGGGGCGTCCGGATCGGGTTGCGGCCAGAGGGAGGCGCCGCATGGAGTGCCGCCCCCGGGACATCCACATTTCCGGTCAGCGCCAGCAGGATGGCCAGGCAGCGTCCCTTCTGATAGCTGTCCCAGTTGTGGTCCAGCGCATTCCCGCCAAAGAGGATGCCGGGCTTTGCACAGGCAAACCACTCGGCCCCCTGCCGGATCTGCGCGGGTGCAAGGCCCGTAATGGCCGCGGTATATTCCAGCGTATAGGGCGCGCAGGCCTTGCGGATATCCTCCAGGCCGGTCGCCCACCGGCTGAGCAGGTCGGCATCCTCCCAACCCTCCTCCAAAATGAGGCGCATCCACCCCAGGGCCAGCGCCATGTCCGTGCCGGGACGGATGGGCAGCCAGAGATCGGCCAGCTCGGTCATCCGGGTAGGCAGCGGATCTACAACCACCAGACGTCCCCCGGCCCGTTTCATCTCGGCAATATCCCGCTGCACCCAGCGCATGGTATTGCTTGGATTGGAGCCCCAGAGTACCACCGTCCGGGTCTCCGCAGTGATGCGCCGGTCCGCCGGAAAGCCGAAGGTGTCCACAAAGGACTGGGCTTGGGCCTGATGGCACATGTTCCCTGCACCCAGCCGGTTGGGTACCCCCAGCAGATTCGCCAGCCGGTCAAAGACCGCGCTCTGCAACGGCTTGTTGAAGCCCTTGATGAAGAGCAGTCCCTCCGGTCCCATCTGATCCAGGGTCTTTTGAAGCTCCCGGGCCGCCAGGTCAAAGGCCTCGTCCCAGGAGATCTCCTCCCACTGGCCGCTCCCCCGCGGTCCGACCCGGCGCAGGGGGTGTTTTACCCGCTGTGCATGGTTTATAAGCTCCAGGGCATGAAGCCCCGTGGGGCAGGAGATGGTTCCCTCCTCATGGGCCGGACGGATGGCCGCTGGCCGGCCGGCGGCATCCAGTGACACCGCCATATGGCACTCCCGGTCGCAGAAGCGGCAGGTCATCGTTTGCATCTGCATCTGTGTAACCTCCCAAACAGTTAGTTTTTGATTCCTGTTCCGGCAATTCCGGCAATAAAATAGCGTTGGAAAAAGACATACACCAAAAAGGGCGGCAGGAAATTCATCAGCGCCCCGGCCATGGTGATGCCATAGTTGATGGTGTGGGTCCCCTGGATGGAGGCAAGTCCCACCGGGAGGGTCCGTGTGGCGTCGGTATTGGAGATGATCAGGGGCCAGAGGAAGCTGTTCCAGCTCCGGGCAAAATAGAGAATGGCCACCGTGATCAGGATGGGCCGGATGACCGGCAGGACAATGTTCCAGTAGATCCGGAAATCCCGGCAGCCATCCACCCGGGCGCTCTCAAAGAGCTCCTTGGGCAGGGCCAGGATAGCCTGCCGGATCAGGAGCAGTCCCAGCATGGAGGGAATGGGGGCGATCAGCGGGAAAAAGTTGTCGATCATTTTCAGCTTCCCCATCATCAGCCAGAGGGGAACCACCGTGGCGGTGAACGGGATGGCCATCGAGATCATGAGGAAGTTCATGAGTCCCCGGCTTCCCCGGAAATGCTTTTTGGCAAAGGCAAAGGCGCCCAGACTGCACACCGCCAGGGTCAGCAGCACACCGGCTAAGGAGATCACGATGCTGTTGCGCACCCAGAGGGAAAAGCCACTCACAGCAAAGGTCTTTCGGAAGTTGTCCAGCGTGTAATCCGCCGGATTGAAGCTGATCAGATAGGGTGAATAGGTCTCCTGAAGGGAGCAGACCAGCATATACGCAAAGGGGAGCAGCATCAAGAGTGCAAGGGATACAAAAAACACATACCCCAGTGCACTCAGCACCTTGGAATATCCTTTTTTCATGTCTCTCCCCCCTTAATACAGTATATTTTCTTTCCGGCCAGCCAGTCTGCGCTGCACGATGGTGAGCACAGCGATCACCAGGATCAGCACATTGCCGATGGCCATGGCGAAGCCGATCTTGGAGTATTTGAAGCTGTACAGATAGAGGTAGACCATTGCCGTCATGGTCGTGGAGCGTCCCGGTCCACCTCCCGTCATGGTGTACACCAGATCAAAACTCTGGAAGGCCGAGATGCTCCCCAGCAGGATGACCAGCAGGGTCATGGGCCGCATCAGCGGGAAGGTAATCTTCCAGAAGATCTGAAACTGGCTGGCCCCGTCGATCTTGGCCGCCTCATAGTAGCTGTGGGGAATATCCAACAGGGCCGCCAGATAGATGACCATATAGTAGCCCGACCCAATCAGGATCTCGATCACGATCAGAGTGGGAAAGGCGGCCTTCTCACTGCCCAGCAGTAGGGAGGGATTGAGCCCGAAAAGAGAAAAGAGCGTGTTCAGCGGAGAACTGGGATTGTTGAGCAGGATACGGCAGACAATGCCCACAATGCTCACAGAGGCCAGGATCGGAATAAACATGGCCCACCGCACAAACTGCGTGGCGGGGTTTTTCCCCTTCCGGTCGATCCAGGATGCCGTCAAAAAGGCCAGGATGGTCTGTCCCGGCACCACCGTAATGACAAAAATCAGCGTATTGATGAGGGACTGACGGAAAATGCGGTCCTCAAACAGCGCTTTATAGTTTTCCACTCCATTAAAGTGAGGGGTAGAAAGGGCGTTATACTGCGTGAAGCTCAGCACCACTGAGATCAGGATGGGAATAATCCAGAAAAAGATCACAATGGCAAGCATGGGCAGGATGTAGAGGTAGGAGCTCCAGTCCTGTTTCTGCCGACGGGGATATGCCAACTCCTTTGACATAACTGCACCACCTTAATCAGGAATTCCAAAGAGATGATTCATGGAGAGTTTATAGCTGTGGGCCCAGAGATGGATCTGCCGGTAAATGGGATCGTTGCCCCGCTTTGCGGCCAGACTGTCGTAGACCGCTTTGACCTCCTCATAGCTGTGGAGATCAAAGATGCTGCACACCTTCGACTCATCGTTACAGCCACGGCCCGGGATGACATTACAGAATTCACTCAGGGTGATGGATTCCGGCTCCACAAACTGTTCCAGGTACTTCTCCGCGTGTTTCTCCAGCTCATAGAGATGCCCGAAGAAGATCTCCCGGGTGGCGTCTTTCATCTCCTCGGCACTCAGCGTACCGCGCAGGTAGGGCTCAAATTCTCCCGAACCGTTGAAGTAGGCGAAAATGGAGTGGAGACGCAGTCCGACCGAATCGGCAAACGCTTTGGCGCCATAGATCTCCCCCAGGTTGAACTGGTAGAGGTGGAAATTGATATACGCATCTCCCTTGAAGCCCCTCTGGCGGAGCTCTTTCATGGTGGTACAGATGTTCTGCTTTACCTGCTCAAAATCAAACCCGTGAATGCGGTCGTAGGAACTCTGGCTGAAGCCCGGCATAGAGAAGAGGATACTCTCCATATGCCCACAGTCCCCCAGTCCAGAGAAATCCATACAGCGCCCGGCATTGGTGCTCATGTCCACCCGTAGCCCATGCTCCCGCATGTAATTGAGAATCCCCGCAAGATGGGGGTTCAGAGTGGGCTCATACCAGTTGTAGATGTGGAACAGCGCATCCGGCGTCATGATCTGATGGTCCAGCATATGCCGGGCCAGACGGTCAAAGGTAGGGACATCCATGTAGTAGGCCGGAAACCGGCTGCTGTATCCAGTCCGGTTGGCCTGACCGGTCAGGCAATATTTGCACCGGGCATTGCATTTGTTCAGGATATCCATGTAGATTTCAGGATACATTGAGAAAACCGCCTTTCCAAAAAAACAGGCAAAGCAGGCGTCCGCCTTGCTTTGCCTGTTTTTTAATCTGTTTGTCAGAAATCCCAGCCGATCAGTTGGCCGGAGCAGCGTAATCCAGGCTGTTGGCGAATTCCGCCACCTCGTTCATGGCGTCCTCGGGGCTGACGTTTCCGTTCATCATCTCCTGCAGGGTCTTCCACAGGAAGTCATAGACCTCGGTGGCACGGCGGGCGGCCTTGATGGGCCGGATGGAGGTATCCAGGCTGGCCGCCAGGGCCTCCTTGGTCACCTCATAGCCGTGATCCTCCTCGCCCACGGTGGAGGGCGCGCTTCCGGTCAGCTCGCGGTACTTGGCGCCTCCCTCGGGGCCCGTCATGTACTTGACCAGCTCCCAGCCCAGCTCCTTGTCCTCACAGGCGGACATGAGCACGATCTGGTCCACACTGGCACGGGCGCCCATATCGCCGTTGGGGCCCTGGAGGTCATAGGTAAAGCCGTACTCGAAGTCCCCGTCGGCCAGCTTGTTGAAGGTGCTCTCCGAAGTACCCACGAAGGCCAGGGCCGCATTTCCGGGCACAAAGTAGTTGTCAAAGGCCTCGTTGTTGATGAGGGACATGGTGTCCTCAGGGAGGGCATTGTAGGTATTCTTCAGATCATAGAGCAGCTGCGCGGCCGCAATTCCCTGCTCGCTGTTGATGATGCACTTGCCCTCGTCGTCAAAGATGTCACCGCCGGCCTGCCAAATGAAGTTATACCAGTTCCAGTTCAGGTCCTGATAGAAGGTCTGGCCCCAGCCCTGGGCCACACCGTACTGGTCAATCTTTCCGTCTCCATCAGTATCCTGGGTGGCCTTCTGGGCAATGCGGATCACATCATCCCAGGTCTTGGGGGCCTCTTCCCCGATGGAGTCCAGAATGGTCTTGTTGTAGACCAGGCCGCTGACCGCCTGGGGACCGCTCTGGGCGATACCATAGAACTTGCCGAAGATCTTGTATTTGTCCGTCAGAGTCGTATAGGTGGCATAATCCTCTTCCGTCAGGTAGTTGCTCAGATCCTCCACCGCGCCGGCATCGATATAGGTGGGGAACATCTCAACATACATATAGCCCACGTCCGGCCCGGTCCCTGTGGAAATACCGGAGCTGTACTTGGCCTCATAGTCTTTCCAGGAGATAAACTGGAAGGTAATGTCCACATTGTGCTCCTCCTCAAAGGGAGCCACAACCTCATCCCAGATCTCCGCATCGTTGCCATCGGTTGCCTTGGCCGGCAGCCAAACTTCCAACACCTTCGTGCTCTCTCCCTCCGAGCCCCCCTGTGTGGGTGCCGCAGAAGGATCGCTCCCGGCGCTCTGTCCGCCACAGGCGGCCATTGAGAGCGTCAACACCGTGGCAAGGCCAGTGGTACCAATTCTTTTACCCCAGATATGTGCCATGAAAAACTCCTCTTTCTTTCTAAAGTTGCAAGGAAATCCATAAGTTAAGATAGCAGACTTAGAACGAAAACTCAAATTGCAATAACGAATAAATCGCTGGCACAAATATAGAAAAATTTAATTTTTATACGCTTTCTATCCAGTTCCATTTTGATTCTGCCATCCTCTTCCTTCCTGCTTCCCACCACACTTTTCTATCGAAAATTCAGATATGTTTTTGTGCCATTTTAGTATTATTATTGTACTTTTAAAATTTTTGTGTCCTCTGTCTACGCACACATGTCCAAACTCATATAATGACCACACATGCAAAACGGATGAGATATTTGAATTGCCCGCGCTTGCGTTTTCCTCCCTTACGTCTTCTCTTTCCGTGTAAAAAGAAAAAATTGACACCTGATATGATGCCAATTTGCCCCTTCTCTAAGACATATAGATTATGTGTTCTCTTTTACTTCCTTACTATTTGTGTTTTTTGTGCTTTTTTAGATAGCCTATTGTATTTTCATAAAACAAGGTGTACAATATCTAATCGAATAAATACAGGGGAGCTTGTGTTTGCAGGCTGAGAGGAAGTAACCGAACTTCGACCCTATAACCTGATGCGGATAATGCCGTCGTAGGAAGTCATACACAAGGATTTTTTACAGGAGGCATCCGAAAGGGTTGTCTCCTGTTTTTATTTTACAATTAAAAAAGCGGGGAGCTTGTATGACAGGCTGAGAGGAAGGTGCAACCTTCGACCCATAAACCTGATTTGGATAATGCCAACGTAGGGATTTTTGTGAGTATTGCGGGAAACGTCCAAATCGGAGGTTTCCCGTATTTTATTTTGGAGGTGCAATCGTGGTAAAGGTAAATGGCACGGAACTCGATGTTGCAGGAAAGACAGTGTCGGAGTATCTGGCAACAACCGCCTATGATCCCAAACGAATCGCAGTTGAGCGAAATGGCGACATCGTATTTAAGTCTCAGTACGATGATACCATTCTTAAAGATGGCGATCGTTTGGAGATCGTCAGCTTTGTGGGAGGTGGTTGATTGATACCTTCCAAAAAAGAATGGACGGATGCTTTGATTGCCCGCCACGGAGCCACACTTCATAAACAGTTTTCTTCCGCAACTGTTGCAATTTGCGGCCTTGGCGGTCTTGGATCAAATATCGCCGTCGCTTTGGCAAGAGCTGGAATCGGTAAACTGCTGCTGATTGATTTTGACCGTGTAGACATAACCAATCTGCACCGACAGCAATACAAGGCAAATCAAATCGGATCCTACAAGGCGGATGCTCTTGTGGAAAATCTGTTAGAGATTGCCCCCTATACGGAACTCCAAGCTGTAACAACAAAGATCACAGAGGAAAATTTTGCCCGTCTGCTAAAAGACGCGGATATTGTATGTGAAGCATTTGACGATGCAGAGTGCAAGGCAATGATTGTAAACGGCGTTTTAGAGCAATTACCCCAGTGCTATTTGGTTGCGGCTTCCGGCATGGCTGGTATAGATACGCCCAATACCATTAAAACAAGAAAAGTTACAAAACGATTTTACCTATGCGGTGATGAAGTCAGCGATGTGGCAAACTCTATTGGACTAGTGGCCCCTCGTGTTATGCTTTGCGCCGCACATCAGGCTCATACCGTCCTGCGTATCCTCGCAGGCAAATATGAAGTATAAGAAAGAAGGAGTTATTATGGTTAACAACGATAAGCTCGTCATTGGCGGTCACGAATTTAATTCACGTTTTATTTTGGGTTCCGGTAAGTATTCCATGAAGCTCATTGAAGCTGCAATCAAAGATGCCGGTGCAGAAATCATCACGCTTGCTGTTCGCCGTGCAAACACCAAGGAGCATGAAAACATTTTGGACTACATCCCAGAAGGCATCACCCTGCTGCCCAACACCTCCGGTGCAAGAAATGCAGAGGAAGCTGTCCGTATTGCTCGTCTTGCGAGAGAGCTGGGCTGCGGTAATTTTGTGAAGGTAGAGATCATGCGTGATACCAAGTATTTGCTGCCCGACAACCAGGAAACCATTAAGGCTACTGAGATTCTCGCAAACGAAGGCTTTGTTGTCATGCCTTATATGTATCCTGATCTGAACGCCGCCCGTGATATGGCGAATGCAGGAGCGGCTACCATTATGCCTTTGGCTTCGCCCATCGGCTCTAACAAGGGTTTGGCAACCAGAGAATTCATTCAGATTCTCATTGATGAGATTGATCTGCCTATTATCGTGGACGCTGGCATTGGTAGACCTTCGCAGGCTTGTGAAGCCATGGAAATGGGTGCGGCTGCTATTATGGCGAACACCGCCCTTGCAACTGCCGGAGATCTGCCGCTGATGGCATCTGCTTTCCGTCAGGCTATCGAAGCTGGCAGAAAGGCATATCTGTCCGGTCTGGGCCGTGTACTGACCCGTGGTGCTTCTGCTTCCGATCCTCTGACCGGCTTCCTGCGTGATTAAGGAGAAGGAGAATGACTATGGAAAATCAATTTTTTGTAGATTCCGAGTATCTGTCACCGGCTGCTCTGGAGAAAAAACACAAACTGGAAACAGACCCGTCCAGTCGTAAAAATCACATGGAATATTTGCCGGGTATGGAGATCATCGAATCTGATGTTTGCCAGCAGGTTATGTACCAGATGAACTCCTTTGATTATTCCTTCTATACTGCTCGTGATGTTCGTGCTGCCCTCGACCATGAGACTTGCTCTGTCGAGGACTTCAAGGCACTCTTATCTCCTGCCGCGGAACCTTTTCTGGAAGAAATGGCGCAGAAAGCCCGCATGGAGACAAGCAAGCACTTTGGCAATACTGTTTACTTATTTACCCCTCTGTACATTGCCAATTACTGCGAAAACTACTGCGTTTACTGCGGCTTCAACTGCTACAACCATATCAACCGCATGAAACTGACTATGGAGCAGATCGAGCATGAAATGAAAGTGATTGCTGACTCCGGTATGGAAGAAATTCTAATCCTTACTGGCGAGAGCCGTGCACAAAGCGATGTGCAGTATATTGGGGAAGCTGTCAAGCTGGCTCGAAAGTATTTCCGTATGGTTGGCCTGGAGATCTACCCCGTGAACACCGATGAATACAAGTATCTCCATGAGTGCGGCGCTGACTATGTAACCGTGTTCCAAGAGACCTACGATGCCGACAAATACGAAACACTCCATTTGTTTGGGCACAAGCGTGTATGGCCGTATCGTTTTGATGCCCAGGAGCGAGCACTCCGTGGTGGTATGCGTGGTGTCGCGTTCTCTGCACTTCTTGGCTTGTCCGATTTCAGAAAGGATGCTCTGGCAAGTGCACTTCATGTGTACTATCTGCAGCGCAAATATCCCCATGCAGAAATGTCCCTGTCCTGCCCGAGACTGCGCCCGATCATCAACAACGACAAGATCAATCCTCTTGATGTAGGCGAAAAGCAGTTGTGTCAAATCCTTTGTGCCTATCGTATCTTCCTTCCATTTGTGGGAATTACCGTCTCTTCGCGTGAGAGTGCAGAGTTCAGAAACGGTATTGTAAAAATTGCTGCAACCAAGATTTCCGCTGGCGTTTCTACCGGCATTGGAGACCACGAAAGCAAGTACACCGGCAAAGAGGATGATGCCGTTAAGGGTGATGAGCAGTTTGAGATTGACGATGACCGCAGCTTTGAAACCATGTACAAGGATATGTCGGGTGAAGGTTTACAGCCAGTGCTGAATGATTATGTATATGTCTGATATTCTGTGTGTCACCAACCGAAAACTGTGCCGGGAAGACTTTCTGACAAGGGTCGAACGGATTGCAGCCTGCCATCCTGCAGGAATCATCCTCCGCGAGAAAGATATGTCACCGGAAGAATACGAGACATTGGCAGCGGCGGTCATGGAGATCTGCGGTCGATATGATGTGAAGTGTATCCTGCATAGCTTTTCTGCCGTTGCTCTGTCTCTTCGTGCAGCTGCTATCCATCTGCCGCTGCATCTTCTAAGGGAGCTTTCACAGGAACAAAGGACACATTTCGACGTCTTAGGAGCATCTTGTCATAGTGTGGATGATGCTTTGGAAGCACAGGCTTTCGGCTGTACGTACATTACTGCCGGCCATGTGTTTGAGACAGACTGTAAAAAAGGTCTGCCTGGCAGAGGATTAGAATTCCTGCGGAATGTATGTGCTGCTGTAGATATTCCTGTGTATGGAATCGGTGGAATTTATCCTTATAACATTGCTTTGGTGCGTAGTGCAGGAGCCAGCGGAGCTTGCTTAATGAGCAGCTTGATGGCAACCGAGGATGTAACAGGGCTTATGAAAGCCATGGAGGGCTAAATGAAATTCAACGAGAAAATGTTACTGCTATACGTCGTAACAGATTATAGATCATTTCCTTTCGCCCATATAATTGCCAAAATCTAGGGATTCGGTCTACATCTTGCACTGAAGACGCCCGGACAGGGAGTACCTCCCCTCTTCCCTTCTACCCTTGTTTAGCTGTGCGATTTTCTCAGACAAGGTCTGCTGTCTCCTCTCAGAATGGTGTGTCGCGACTTCATCCTACTAGAGTTCTGCACCCCCTGTCTCTTTTTATCCTCTTTTTGATTTGCGAAACTTATTGCACCTTATCGCCTTAATTTACCAACTCCGTTCTTTTTTACTATAACGCAAACATAGTAGTTCACTGTTTTCTGAACGAAAGAGTGGGCGAGGTATATCGCATACCTCGCCCCCCTTTGTTACCTATAGCGTAACTGTGATCCATCAAACGGTGAATCTATCTTTTCAAAGTTTGCCTCATCTGTTCTTTGCCATACAGATCTACGTATCTTGCTCATAAAACCGGACGAGGATATACAGTATTGGTACAGAGATATTCATTTTAGCAACTCATAATAACGCCGAATCTTCTGCGCCATAAGGCTGCGGCGCTTTTCCAGAAAGTCCTCAAACTGCATATAGTCCATATTGAAAATCTCTTGTGGAATACAGTTAGCAGTCATGTTGGCTTCCAGTTTTGACAGGGAATCAATCCCTCCATACACAGAGTCACCGCCTGTGCACTGTTCCTTGACCTGAGCCATGTACTCTTTTGGAGCCTGGTCTTTGATTCTGATGTTGATTTCAGACTGGGTGTAAACATAGTTTGCAATCTGATTGTACATCCCGCGCTCTTTAATCCCGCACTTTTGCAGATATTTTTTGGGGAAAATATGATGAATGTCGCCACGCTGTTCGATGAGCGATTTCACATCAATCTGTTCTGACAGGAAGCCACAATCCCCCATCTTGACCTGTGCCATCAGGAACACATGGAACATGGGACTGCTGGCCACAGAGGTGTCGAGTTTGGTCACCAGGATATTGGTCCAGAATGCATCAGACAGTTCACCGGCTTCGGTATGTTCCAAAAATTCCATGGGACTGTTGGCTTGGAATCGCTTGATGTCATAATCGAAGGTGGATTCCGGCGATCCAGAATACCGGCCTGTCAAAATTGTCAGCACAAGCCAGCGGCGCACAACCTTTTCAATGATTGCAGCATCTTTTCCTTTAGCTCGGAGCAGCAAATACAGAGCATATCCAAAATTCAGGACGTTCTGGGAGCGGATCATTGCAGGAGAGATGATTCCGGTGGACTTTACGATCATTAGATAGCGCTGGAAATTGGTTTTATTGACAAATTCCAGAACGCCTTCCTTCAGTTTTACGAAGGAGTCTTCCGCAATGGCTTCCTGATAATCACGGGAATTAAAGTCACGGCCAGACAGCAGGCTTACCAGATCAGCAATCCGGCCGCGCAGGAACTTGAACGTAAACGCTACACGCAGCACATCGGTATAGTCTGGTACATAGATATCCTCATGTTCGTTGATGATCCACTTGATTTTGGAAAAGTCCTCGCTGGCCGCAAATTCTGTATCGTTTTGACGGATTGCCTCAAAGTCCTCCGGCTTCTGCATCAGGTGGCAGAAGTAGTCCATGGTTTTTCGAATCTGATTTCCGCCATAACGGTCGTCCGAAGAAATTTTGGACATGGCAAAATCAGCCTGGGAGAGTACCACACCTTTGGAGTTGATTCGGATAAAAATCTCGGTGACTTGGGCAATATCAAGCTGATGGGACAGTTCGATTACACCGATACTGTTATTCTGAATCTGCTGCAATTTGGTAAGTACATCATTGACTGCGCTACGCTTGCTGTTATCCAGCTGATTTTTGATGCAGTAATCAATCACAAAGTTAAAAGAGTCAAAACCAGGCTGATAGAGCGGGGCAATGTCAGGAATCCAGGCCCCGTCTTTCTCAATGGCAGGGTTGGCCACCTCAAAGCGCTGTTCCAACGGATGGAAGGCAATTTTGATGCGCTTTTTGCGGTAGTTGCTGCCGATTACCGGCTCCCCGACAATAGCCGCCTGCAAAGCCGTAATACGCTGCTGGCCGTCAATGAGGATTTTCTTGCCGGAAGAAATGGTTCCGTCTTTCAGACGCACATCAGGATTCTTCCAGACAATAATATAGCCCACCGGAAAACCGGCATATAGTGAATCAACTAAATCACGCACTTTGGTGGAGTCCCAAACAAAAGGACGCTGGATTTCTGGAATGGCAATTTCTCCACTGCGAATCCATGATAGCAGGGTTTGTATTGAGCTATTATTCACTTCATATTGTGCCATAATTCCTCCTGCGTTTTATCCTTATGCATTACGCAACATCAGGATAACGAGTATACACATATTCATAGATTCTTTGGCGGTATCCAGAAATACTGACCTCATCGTAGCACTCCGGCAATTCCGCCCACAAGGTATCCCGAATGAGATTGTCCACCGCAGCTTTTGTTTCCTGCTTGTCCGTCCAGTGATCCAGCTCGGCGATTTTTGCCTTCACTTTTGCCAGAAGATCGACTGCCACCTGCTTGATCTTCTGAATATCCTGTTTGGAAAGATTTTCAGAAAACAGCAAATCATAGAGAGAGAGTTCCTCGTCGCTGGAGAATCC
This sequence comes from Clostridium sp. J1101437_171009_A5, assembly GCF_015547905.1. Taxonomy (NCBI): domain Bacteria; kingdom Bacillati; phylum Bacillota; class Clostridia; order Eubacteriales; family Clostridiaceae; genus Clostridium; species Clostridium sp. J1101437_171009_A5. The sequence goes on along the minus strand of NZ_JADMVY010000002.1, from coordinate 64,332 downwards.
CTCCCGGACATACCGCTGCTCCTCTTGGTCCATGCTGTTGGCCAGATCCATCAGATCCATAAATGTTTTTTCGATGGTGGCCCGATTCTGCTCGCTGTTGTAGTCCTCGATGATTTGCTGGTACCGTTCGTAGTAATTGATGCACTGGGGATTGGAAAACAACAGGTCATTCAGGCGCTGCTGAATAAGGTCATCCAGGTCTTTGAGAATCAGATTTTTCTTTTTTGCCCTGGCAAACTCTCTCCGGAGCAAATCGAAATCAATTTTGCTGATGTCAAACTGGCGGGAGGGGACAATTTCCTCTCCGGGTACATCCACCTGCACATATTCGCTGATAATGCTGTTGATTTCCACCATCAGATCCACATTGCTGGCACTCTTGCGCTTTTTCTGCAGCTCGTGGAAGATGGCCACGATGGCTTCATATTCCTTCCTGGCTGCCACAGAAATATCCTGGCGGTCAGCATACTTCATCAGGCGCACCAACTCGGTGGCATAGGTCTGGAACTGCTTTCGTTCCTCCAAGGTACCGCTCACTGCATTGCCTGCCTCCTGGAGGAGCGCCAGTTTTTCAAAATCCTTTCCGTCAACCAGATCCTGCAAGCGGAAATCATGCTGCTGTAAGTAGTCTTTTGCTGCCGAGATGGTATCCAGAATTCGGGCAATCAGTTCTTCTTTGTCCACCGTGGGATCGGAGCCTGCCTGGCCGCCCGCATTGGCCGTGTAGTCCGCCAGGGCTTTACGTAGGGCCTTTACAATACCGATATAGTCCACAATCAAACCGTTGCTCTTGCCCTCGGCCACACGGTTGGCCCGTGCAATGGTCTGCATCAGAGTGTGGGCCTTGAGGGGCTTGTCCAGGTACAGGCAAGACAGGCACTTCACATCAAAGCCGGTGAGCCACATGGCGCACACAAACACCACCCGCAGAGGATTGGCCGGGTCCTTGAATTCCTTGTCCAGCTCCCGTTTCTCCATCTTCTGCCGATGTGTCTTGATGTCCAGGCCCCACTTCTGGAAGGTCTGAATCTCGTTCTGCTCCTGGCTGATGACCACCGCCATCTCGGTTTCTTTCATCCACTCCAGTTTGCGGCTCAGCTCCTGGGCCTCCTGCTGGGTGGCGTGCTTGATCTCCTGTTCCAGTTTGGCGATCCCCTCCGCCCAGTACTTCTGCGCCAGATCATACATCCGGACACAGGTGACCTTGTTCAGGCAGACGAACATGGCCTTGCCGCTGGTCCACAGATCGGAGTAGTGGCCCACAAAATCCTTTGCAATGGACTCCAGGCGCTTCTGGGCAGTCAGCAGATGGATCTCCTTGGCGAATTCCCGCTCCAGCTTTTCCTGCTGGTCTACATCCAGGTCGACCCGCTCGATGGCGTCCAAAATGCGGTCGGTGATCTCCGGATTATGCAGGTTCGCAATTTTGTCGCCCCGGTTCTCGTAATACAGCGGTACTGTTGCGCCGTCCTCCACCGCCCGCTTGAAATCGTACACCGATATGTAGCCGCCGAAGGTGCGCTCGGTGATGTTGTCGTTGGACAGCAGCGGCGTCCCGGTAAAGCCAATCCGTGAGGCGGTAGGCAGCAGCGCCGTCATATTATCGGCAAAGATACCGTATTGGCTGCGGTGGGCCTCGTCAGACATGATGAGGATATCGTGGTCGGGATAGATTGGTTCTGGGTTTGCCTTGTTGAATTTCTGAATAAGGGTGAAAATGAAGCTGGGATTGCCCTTCAATTTCTGTACCAGATCCTCGCCGCTGGTGGCGATAAACTGGCTGGCTTTGGTCTTGCCCAGCAGACCGCAGTTTTCAAAAGTGTCACTGATCTGCTTGTTCAGCTCATCCCGGTCAGTGAGGATGACAATGGTGGGCGAGCCTGAAAACTTCCACCGGATTTTCTGGGCCAGAAACACCATGGAATAGCTCTTGCCGCTGCCCTGGGTGTGCCAGAAGACACCCAGCTTTCCGTTGTTCAGTTTCCGGGCTTCGTAGGCCTTCACCGCCTCGTTGACACCCATATACTGATGATTGCGGGCCAGGATCTTGGCGGTGCGTCCGCCCGAGTGGTCGTAAAGAATGAAGTTCCCCAGCAGATCCAAAAAGTTTTCCTTTCTGCAGATACCCCTCAGCATGGTCTCCAGGGCCACGCTGCCTGCCTCCTGCTCGCTGAGGCGCTTCCACTCGTGGAAGAACTCGTACTTGCTACCCAGCGTTCCCACCTTGGCCTCCAGGCCGTTGGAAAGGATGAGAAAGGCGTTGTAGTAGAACAGATGGGGGATGGTGTCCAGGTAGTCGGTGTAGTTGTTGGTATAGGCATCCTGCACGTCCACTGTGTTCTTTTTCAGCTCCACAAACAGTAGGGGAATTCCATTCACAAAGCCTACGATATCGGTGCGGCGGCGATAGAGATTGCCGTGGATCTTCAGCTCCTTGATAGCCAGAAAGTCGTTGTTTTCCGGGTTCTGAAAGTCAATGACCTCCGCTATCTTCTCCTCCGTCCTGCCGCCGGGGCGCTGCACCGTGACGGGAATGCTGTCCCGAATCAAAGCGTACTTCTCCTCGTTGATCTGCATGAGAGAGGCAGTGGAGAGGCGGCTCTCCATCTTCTTTTGAGCCTCGTCCAACTGGGTAGAGGTGAGCCACGGATTGAGCCGCTGGAGGGCCTGCCGAAAATACCGGGTGAGCAGGATTTCCCGGTAGCTTGTCCGGCCAAAGGAGCCGTCCTTGCCCAGCTGCTCGGTGTTGTAGGCAAAGGCCACCTCCCAGCCCAGCTCCCGCTCCAGCAGATGCACGGCGCTCTCCTGGACGAGGATATTTTCGGAGTAGTCGTAGCTCATAGTTTCTCCCTCCCTATTTTGGAATATTTGAGCAGAGCACCATTATAATCCGACTCTAAAGTTTATATATATCTTGCAATCGAATAACAGCCATCGAATAAATCTGTCCTACTCAGTAATACATCATACCCATTGTCGTAAGCTGCCGGCGGAAACAGATTGTTGGGGGTTAACAATTGACCTGCTCCAACCCAATTATGAGCTCTATCGATGCGAATTCTAATGATGCCGACTACATTTTGAGCCAAATCATAATAATTCTTTTCTACATCCATGCGATTTGTCTTTACTTTTGCAACCAAAGCATGTTGGGCGTGTGGACGGAGGAACGTTGACGGCAACGCTTGGCGAAGATCAACAACAATATGCTTGTCAGTTTCGCATACGCCAGGTGCTTTGGTTTCCCCGCTTGGAAAGGCAACTAACAAAATATACTGATAAATTTCTTTCTCCTGTATCGTCCTCAATTTTACCGGTATTACATCAGCATATGGAATAGTTCGCTCCACATATCTGTAATATGTAAGTAAATTCTTAATTTTTTCAATGTGGTACAATCCCATCCACAGGGCTATCCAATGATTATCAACTAAATCGATAAATCTTGTTGGGGCGCCATAATGTTGTAAGATTGCCTCAATTTTTATCTTTTTAATGTTATCATCATCGTTGCCTATCTGCAATTCATTGGATAGTCCATCATCATCGATAACTCTTTTTAATTGTTTGGCAATGCTGCCCGTTGCAGTTTTAATGGAAGTTGGGCCCTTTTTAGGATCATTATTTCGGATTAACGAGGGTAACAATGTTTCATACAGTTCGCATTGACCTCGATAGAATACATGTCCATATTCTCTGTTATTAAATTTTGCATGTCCAATAATTTGATTCAGTGCGTGCATTGTGCTCACTTCAAAAATCGGGGCTTTGTTCCCACAAGAAAAATCGTATTGCTTTATAAATTTTGCATCGTGAATCGTTAAAACTTCTTTTAGGTTGGTCGGTTTCAAGATTAAGTCTACTCCTTTTTTACTCCATCTGAGATTATGTATTCTCATAAAGTAACAATGATTTTAATCGCTAACCTTGGACCATTTTTCAATCAGATAATTTACAAATGCCGAGCAAGAAACCAACATATATTTTGCGTCCTCGGCAGGGGCGTTCGTGAATCCTATACTTCCATGTCTGATGCCATCTTCATCAGATGTATAACCGTATAGGGCAGAAAACGCGCTTTCCATCGCCGAATGGATATGTATTCCCTTGTCCTTCAACTTCTTAATTGTCTTTCCTAAAGTTGCTTGTGATCCTGTTTCACCGGTAATAATGCAGCACATAGCTTCAACCGCGCTAATAGATTCTTTAATAGAGTTTTCGTAATCAGGGGATTTCCGTTGAGAGAATAATTGCAATGCTTTTTCCATATGTGTGTTTACAGAAATATACTCGGTGGACATAGACTCTTTCAAAGAATCCAATTCACTTTTATTTGTTATCGGGGTTATGAGCCCATCTAACATGCGATATCCGGACTTTTCTTCTTCCAAGACTTGATTTATTTCTTTCTCTAATTTTTTCCGTTCCTTAATTTCTTGAAAGTAACTCACATATCTCTCGACAAAATCATAAATCAAGTACCACTCTGCGTCTATTAAAAAGTTCCTAAGCTTTTCAATATTGCTGTTTCTGTTAAAGGAGGACTGTGGGTATTCGTAGATAAGCCCAAAAGAGTCTAACAGGTATTCAGTAACTCCAACTCCCCCTCCTAATGCAAATATTTCCGTCTCATATTCTCGCTCATAAAAGATATTCCATAGCCGATTCAGTAAAGGTAAGTCAACATCTTCAAGTTGTATTTGTTTGTTCGGATTGAGATTATATCTTTCAGAGAAAGATGGCATCTACTACACCTCCACTTCTCCACTCATCAGTTTGGGCAGCAAACGGTCACGGGCTTGTGTGGCCGTAAAAATCTGTTGATTGAGCGCAAATACCATTTCAAACATAGGCAAAACTATCTTCTCAAATCTATGAACCAGTCTAGCAGGCGGAAGCAGGTACGCAAGCGCTTTTAGCTTATCTGCTTTCACTTGCTGCCGTCCGTCACTACCGCTCATGCTGTTGATCGCAGATTGCCGAAAGCTATTAGTTCTTGAAAGGAGATATACCATATATGGATTCAGTTTCTTTGACCGCATAACGATATATTCCGTTGAGCCTACGGCACCTTCATCAGTTTCAAGTCCATGGACAAACGCAGTCTTGCCATTTTCCAGGCAAGGCGTTATTCTGGCAAGAAGAGTATCTCCGTTTTGAAACTTACTTCCCGAATTTGATGTTGTTTCACTGATTTCATTCATGTCCAGCACCATAGATGCAGTGCTTAGCGCAGACATGGGGACAAATTGCTTTATCCTATCTTTGTCCAAACGAACTTTAGGATCAAATTCAATGACATCGTCAAGGATACACGACTCCCACCCCTCTGGCACGCCGTCCACGATTTTGGTGCGCTCATGGCCAGGGAAGCGCAGGTCTACAAACCACTCTTTATACAGCCGCTGGGCCACTTCTTCCAGAAGCTTGATCTGCTTTCGGTTGTTCTCGATGAGGTCGTCATAGGCGGAGAGAATATCTGCAATCCGGCGCTGGGTTTCGATAGGAGGCTTATCTATGATCACACTTTTGAGTTTTTGGCCCGGCATATGTTTAATTGTAGCACCAGTAAAATATTGCTCCAATGCGCCTCTTTTTCCCGCCCACAGGAACCAATAAAACAAATATCTATAGTCAAGGCAGTCGTGCACCCTTACCCGGTGCAGTGCTTTTTGGATTTTCATATTTGGTATAGCGTCTTTCCAAATTGCACACCTACCTGGTTCTCCACCTTCACAAATGATAAGATCACCATATTTTTAAGCCATAACGTTCTTGCTCGTCATCTTCAAATCGCATTTGAGGTAAGTTTTCTAAATCAAAACTTCCCCACCTTACATTGACATTTGCTAAATATGGGTGGTAATCACCTTTGTTTTTCTCCTGATCCAGCATCTTCCCCAAACACGAATCTGTTACATCACCAAGTCGTACTTTCTCCCAACTCACAGCCCCATCTCCTCCCAGTTCTTTAAGATGGTCTCCATCAGGCGGTTGGATTCCTCCTGCAAAGAGCGCAGTTCCTGGTGGATCTCGGTCATGCGCTGGTGGAAATCCACGCCGTCGTCCTCGGTGGGGGCCACGCCCACATAGGCGCCGGGGGTGAGGGAATAGCCCTTGGCTTCGATCTCTTCCAATGTGGCCACCTTGCACAGGCCGGGAATGTCGGCATATTCGCCCTCACCGAATTTCTCCGTTAACCAGACGGCCTCTTTGGCGGTTGCAATGGCTTCGTCAATGACGGCCAGTTTTTCATCCCACAGGGCCTGGGTCTTTTTCTTATCTTTCCGAACGACCTTTTCCAAATCAAATTTGGCCAGCTCCTGCTGCCGCTTCCGGTACTCCTCAAAAGCGGTTACCACTTCAGAAAAGTTCTTTCTCTCATGGACAGCAGACAGCAGTTCATTGGCATGCATCAGAGTGACATGGTGCACCAGTGCCCGGTCATACTCCTTCACCAACGCCTGATACTTGTCCACCTCACCCCGATACAGCCACACAATGGCGTTCAGGTTCTTGAGCTGCCATTCGCTCCACTCGTTCAAGGTGCGGTCCACCACGGTGTAATAGTTCCGGGCATCAATGAACAGCACCTTGTCCCGCAGTTCTTCCTTTTTACCCTTATCGAAGAACCACAGGGAGCAGGGCAGGCTCTTGGTATAGAAAAAGTTGTTGCCCACACTGACCATCACGTCTACATGGCCGGTTTTTACCAACTGCTCCCGGATGTCCTTATCCTTGCCCTGGCTGTCGGTGGCGGAGGATGCCATAACAAAGCCTGCCCGGCCCTGCTCATTCAGGTAGGTATAGAAGTAGGAGATCCACAGGTAGTTGGCGTTGCCCACCTCTTTGTTCTTGTTGACAGAGGGCAAACCAAAGGGCAGCCGCCCAGCTCTCTGGGCGGACTCTGACTTCACCTTGTCTACATTAAAAGGGGGATTGGCCATTACATAGTCGCACTCGCCCGCCAGATTGTGGGCGTCGTGATAGAAGGTGTTGGCTTCGTCGCCCGACTTCACCACACCGGTCAGGCCGTGGACCGCCAGATTCATCAGGCACAGCTGGGCATTGTACTCCACCTTTTCCTACCCATAGAAAGTCATGGTGTTGTTGGTTCGCATTCCGGCGTGCTCTACAAAGTCACCAGTCTGAACGAACATACCACCGCTGCCGCAGGCCGGGTCCAGCAGGATACCCTGGGTGGGCTCCAGCACATTGACGATCATCTTGACCAGGGACTTAGGGGTAAAGAACACGCCGTCATCCTGAGCGATATTCTTGGCAAATTTATTGAGGAAGTACTCGTAAATCCGGCCCACAATGTCGCCGCCCACCTCGTCCAGGGCACTGTTGTTGAAGATCCGCAGCAGCTCAGCCAGCAGTTCGTCGGAGAACATGGTGTAGTCCTTGGGCAGCACGCCGGAGAGCTGTTCGCTCTGCTGCTCCACCAGCTCCATAGCGTTATTCACCACTTCGCCCAGGCTGTTCATGACCTCGCCCCGCCAGTTGGTCAGCCCGGCGGCAGGAATGTTCTCAGGTAGTGTTACCAGATAGGCATACTGGGCCTCACGGGGGAGAAACAAGGCGCTGCGGGAGGCAAAGTCGCTGGCTTCCACTGGCAGCACCCGTCCGCCGCGCATGGGGCGGTCCTTCAAAATCTCAGCCTCTACCAGTTTGAAGCGGCTGTACGCGTAACGCAGAAAGATCAGGCCAAGGACTGGCATACAATACTGATTTGAGGTTAGTTTAGAGCCTGCACGCAGCAGATCAGCGGACTCCCACAGTTCGGCTTCTAATTTACGAATGTTAATCATGTTTTTCCTCCGGGATATATTCCATAATGTCGCCAAAGTCCGCATCGACCACAGCGCAGATCTTTTCCAGTACCGCAAGGGTAACTGTTTCATCACGGCTTAGTTTTGTCATTGTGTTGGGGGCAATCCCAGCTGCTTTTCGCAGGCTTGCCTTACTCATCTTTTTGTCGATCAACAATTTCCAAAGTCTGTTGTATGAAACCGCCATTTGCGTATCCTCCCAGGATATAAAAATTTGATTTCATTATAGCAAAACATGTCGTCATATACAAGAAAATGTCGCACACTCTTGCGACAATTACCTCGCTTGCAAAACGAGCGAATCATTCCCAAAACAATTGCCCGGCCTGTTCCACTTACAGGCCGGGCAGTTCCTTTATTTGGGATGCTTTATCTTTGATAACACTGTACTAAAATCGTGCCGTGAAGTGCGGATGTGAATTGCCTCAAGTTCCCTCCAGCCATGCTGCTTTGACCACATTTTCAGCCACAGTGCCGCTCGGAGTACACGGAAACACCGTTTTCAAAGAGTGCCAAGGAGTAAGCGAAATGGCGCAAAAACAACTATAAATCATTAGAGCAGAAGTTTTAACAATTGGTCTACTGTCCCTTTGACCGCAGCAACCGTGTTTTCACCAGAAGATAAATCTGTTTCCACTGGCAGGCGCACTATAAAGTCAGTGTGCTTGGGGTCATTGGAAAGGTCTGCGGATGGAGAGCAGGAACTCAGATACTCGGACCAACGGCATTGAGCAATCCGGTTGAAACCAGAGAGCCACACCTCCAATCGAAAGTCCTTGTGCTCAAAGGCTACTACCAGTTTTAGCCCCTTCTCTTTCAAGTTGGGATTGGTAAAGGAAAGGTAGGCATAGTCCATGGCGTTTTCGGTAATATTATTCTGAAAACGGAAGTCTGGCAACTGCCGTTCCAGTTCATTTCTCAGAAAGCGGAACAGATGAATAAACTCCTGATAAGCCTTCTGCAAGTTAGTAGTCCGCAAAAGAGTGCGATATGTCTCCAAAAGAACTGGATCAAAGTTCATATGGGTTCCGCCCTCCTTGTGTATCTTTGACTTTGAGTATACCATATCCATCAAGAATGGAGAACTCCTATTTCCACTCGTACTGATCTTATCTGTACAGCCTGCTCGCGGGTTGTATTTATCGCGCCTTCCTTTGGGCAATCAGTCGTTCAAATTCTTTCTCCAGTTCTTCTTTATTAGGGCAGTTCGGAGCGGACAGGCGTGAAATCACATCGGTCAGCCGCAGTTCCAGGAGAACTTGATCCATGTTCTTTTCCGATTTGGATTCCGCCTGCTTTTTTTCCCACTCGGTGAGGTTCCCGTCGAAAGGAATCAGCTTTCTATCCTCAATCCGCAGGATGCGGGTGGCACAGCCATCCGAAAAAGTCCGATCATGGGACACAAACAGAACAGTCCCCTCATAGTCCTCCACCATTTTCTGCAAAGCCTCGATGGCGGGCATGTCCAGGAAGTTGGTAGGTTCATCCAGCAAAAGCAGATTGGCTGGGGAGCCAAATAACTTGGCAAAAGCCAGCTTGACTCGTTCGCCGCCGCTTAAAACACCCGCTTTTTTGAACACATCCTCCCGGCGGATCAAAAGCCTTGCCAAGATGCCCCGCATGGTGTTCTCGCTCTGAACCGACGTCTCCATGACATTTTACAGAACCGTTTTGTTGAAATCCAGGGTATCCAGGCTCTGTTTGAAATACCCGATTTTTGCCTTAGGAACCAGGCGGATTCCCGGCGCGCCAGACCCAATCAGCTCCATGAGTGTGGTTTTCCCTGCCCCGTTCGGCCCAATTAAGGCGGTTTTACTCCCTTTGGGCAGGGAAAATGAGGCGTCATCAAAAATCCGGTTTTTCCCATAACTGAAGGAAATATGATTTCCTATGACGATTTCCCGGTTGGCCGGTGGATCTGTGAGAGAAAAATCGATCTGCACCTGGGCTGCTTCTCGCGTTTTCTCTTTCCTATCCAGTTGTTCAAGGCGAGATAAAATCGCTTTCCGCGCGTTGTCTAGTTTTTCCCTTTTTTCTCCCGCCTCCCGTTTATGAAGGCGGGCTTCCGAATTTCCCATACGGCTGGGTGCTTTGCGAACGCTTTGGCTGGCCTGGCTTCGCTGCCAGGCCGCTTTCTCCAGCCGGGCTTTTTCTGTCCGGTATTGCTGGTACTCCAATTCCTGCCGCTGGAAGGTCTGCTCTCTCTGCTCGCGGTAAGCGTTAAAGTTCCCCGTGTAAAAATGCAAATGTCCATCGGCTATTTCAAGAATGCGGGTACACACCCGGTTCAAAACGGCCCGATCATGACTGACGAGTAATAGGGTGGGACACTGCTCCAGCATCTGGCAGCAGAGCTCCACCCCGTCCGCATCCAGATTCGCAGTCGGTTCATCCGTAAAGGTCAAGAGAGACCCCGGATTCATGACCGCCAGACCCAAGCGGGTCATCTCGCCGCCGCTTAAATGTTCACGCGAGAGCTTCCCCGCAAGCCCCAGTTTACGGCATGTTTGCGGATCCACTTGGTCCGCCCGCTGCCGAAACTGCTTGAAATAGCTCACCGGCACCTCTCGGGTCACCGTTCCTTCGTCCGGGGGCAGTTCCCCAGACAGGATATTCAGTAGGGTGGTTTTCCCCACACCGTTGCCCCCCACAATCCCGATATGGTCCCCCTCATATACTTTTAGTTTTTCAAATTCCAGGATTTTTCGTTGGCCGAAAGACTGGACAATATGATCTGCAGATAATAAAATTTTAGACATAAAAATACCCCCTTAGCCTTGCAGAAGGCGCCGGAGGGCGGTTTGGACGCAAAAAAGCCTGGAAGCACACGATCCCGCATAGTTCCAGGCTATTTCCTAACATGGAAAGGCCCAGCCATATCCGCCCGGTTCCAGCACAAACAAAGGGTCCAAGACCCCCTCTGCATTTCAGAATCCTGTTTGTGTGAAATCCTCAGCGAATGCGCATTTCGGCCGCACCTTTCCTTTTCTTCCTTTTTCCGTTTCAGCATAGCATAGCCGCTGATCTTTGGCAAGTGTTTTGTGGGCAGAATGTAGGGGTTATACAACCGCAGATGCATTTCTCTTATAATAAGCAGACATTCCTGCCCGATGCGGCAGCCGCTTTGGCGGATATCTTTTCCTTAACCATACAAAATCATACAAGAAGGAGAGCTTTGAAATGCAGACCTATCTTGCGCTGCTGTGTGGAGTTAACGTAGGAGGGAAAAACCGAGTGCCTATGAAGCAGTTGAAAGGGATCCTTTCCGATGTTGGATATTCCCATGTGCACACATACATAAACAGCGGGAATATCTTATTTTCTGCCGCGGATGGTTTGCAGCCGGAACCGCTCCAGGCTCAAATGTAGGAATTAATTTTCACACATTTTGGCGTCACAACTGCGGCAGCGGTTTTCCAGGGTCGCGCGACGGCCAGCTGTGGATGTTGTGCTGTCGTTTTTATTTATCCCGCTCTGCGTCGGGATATCGGACGTGGAAAGCCCTGCCGTCTCTCCTCCCATGGCCTCCTTCATGGCCTGCCACTGGTTGCCATACGACTGGTTCTGTGGGATAATAGATATAAGAAGTAGGTGCAGCCTCCTGAATCATGGTACGTTCGTGCAGCGTGCCCGTAGGGAGGCCTGCATCTACTTTTTTTGTAGTGATAATTTTTTCTGGAATAAAGTAGTATAGCGTGTTACCGTCGCCTGCTTTTTCATCATAAACGCGGGCCACGATATCCTGATTCGTGCCGACGGAATTGCGCACAGTTCTGACTCTGGACACGGTATTGCCGACCGCCGTCGGAAGTTCGATCCCGCCTTCCAGAACACCGGCCGCAATCGCTCCGGTGACGGCAGCCTCTGCGATCTCCTGGGGCGTGGCATTTTTGGCGTCCGGGTCGTACATGGCCCGGCGGAGATATTTCGGGAAATCGCAAGAGTCATCAGCCGAGGAAATGCTGATATCTAGAGGATTCTCCGTACGTAGGATGGCTCAAAATTTTCCGTATGACTTGCTAGTTGACGATTGCGTAAAAATCGACGGAAAGGCAAGCAACTTGTATCGCGGTCCAAACGGTGACTTCTATACATTCAATTTAGAAAAGCCGTATGCAACATGCGGTATTTATATTCTGTTTGCACTACCTGAAGTAAATGGAAACAGGAGAGACGTTTAAGTAGATTGGGGTGGATAACGCCACAGAAGACGCATAGACGGAAGAATTTCATAGAAAGTGTCAGATGCTCCGCTGGCTTCATGGTAAGTCTGATCTCAAACATTTTAACTTGAGAAACAGCGGGAGATTGCGAAAAAAGTAAAACCGTCGGTTAGATTCAGGTAAGTACAATCCGTTTTCCGCCGGAAATCAAATATAAATTATAACTACGAAGCACACTGGTGTGGCTCAGCTGTATCGGTATGCTATTCTTATTTCTGGAGGAAATGCGTATGAATTTATTGCTTGTGGAGCCAGGTAAGAAACTACGGACAGTGGAAGCTAGACCGCCCTGCTGGCGTCGGACATGCTGGCCTATCGGGCAGAGCGTCTGGAGAACAACAGCTGAGCCCCAGGGAAACCCCTGGGGCTTTTGTCATACCTGGAGGTGTTCATGGACAAACGATTTGCAAACGTACAGGCCCTGGTGAACAGTCTGGCTCACTGTAACTCTGGGGGGTTGTATCCCCATGTATTCCTAGATTATGACAGCTGGCAGCGCCTGCCCTGGATCTGGGAGGAGGGTCTCCCCTTCCACCTGTCAGCCGTATGCGATGCCGAGAAGTGCATGGATGCCCTGTACCGTCAGGCGGAAGAAAAATTCCGGCGCTATACAGACCCCTGCTCGCCGGACAGCTTCTTACTCCGCTTCCAAGCCGCGCTGAGCGGTCACCTGTCGGAACTGCGGGAGGTGTTGGGCCACTGCCGTACCCAGGAGACTGCCGCGGTGGTTAACCGCATCGGTGCACTGCTCTCCCCCGTCCCGGTGTTTCGGGACTTGGAACAGGACAACAGTGAACTGACAACAGCCCACCCACTTCCGGAGTTGGCTCGCTATTATCAGCAGATCGACTATGTGCAGTATGACCCTTCAGAGTCGGAGGAGGGGCTGATAAAGCTGGTGGCCAAGGTCTTCACCCGCCACGGCTATGACCTTCTGTCCGCTATCCAGTGCCTGGAGGAAGATACCACTCACCAGCTGAGCATATTCCAAAACGCCTTCGATGCCCGGGCGGCCCTGAGCATCAGCGAGCACATCACTGCCCCAGTACAAGCCAAACTCCACATCCTGCGTGAACTTCTGGAACGGGAGTCCAACTAGTAAATCAGAAAGGATGATAGCCATGTTAGAACGCACCTTTGTCTGTGATATTTGCGGTCGCGAGCGGCCATGGGGTGAACATACCGAATTCGACGGCCAAGATCTGTGTGAGAGCTGTCTGGACAACAATACCGTCTGCTGCCACGAGTGTGGGGAGCGTCTTTGGACAGACGATAATTCGGGTACCCGGGATACCCCTCTGTGCCAGGATTGCTACGATGAACACTTCACCAGCTGCTGCCGCTGCGGGGAGCTCATCCGGGTCCACGCAGCCTGCTATGAGGAGATCGACGAGTACAGCGACCGTCCCTACTGTCCCGACTGCTTCCAGACCCTCTTCCGGGACAAGCCCATCCACGATTACTACTACAAACCGGAGCCTATCTTCTATGGAGATGGGCCCCGGTTTTTTGGCGTGGAGCTGGAGATCGACGGCGGCGGTGAGGACCGGGACAATGCCCGTACCCTTCTCCGGATCGCCAACGCCGAGGAGGAGCTCCTCTACATCAAGCACGACGGCTCTCTGGACGACGGTCTGGAGCTGGTGACCCACCCCATGACCCTAGATTACCAGCTCCATAAAGTACCCTGGGAAGAACTCTGCCGGAAAGCCATTGACCTGGGCTATCTCAGCCATCGGGCCGGCAGCTGCGGCCTCCATGTCCATGTGAACCGCATGGCCTTCGGCATTACGGAGCAGCAGCAGGACGCCGCGATCGCCCGGGTCCTCTACTTCTTCGAGAAGCACTGGGAAGAGCTCCTCAAGTTCAGCCGCCGTACCCCCAGGCAGCTGGAGCGCTGGGCCGCCCGGTACGGCTACAAGGAACAGCCCATGGAGATCCTGGATTATGCCAAAAAGGGCTACCACGGCGGACGCTATACCTGCGTCAACCTCCAGAACCGCAGCACCGTGGAGTTCCGGATGTTCCGGGGCACCCTCAAGGTCAACACCATCCTGGCCACCCTCCAGCTGCTGGACCGGATCTGTGATGCCGCCCTCTGTCTCTCGGATGACGAGCTGCGGACCATGGCCTGGACCACCTTTGTCTCCGGCATCCACTCCTCCCAGTTCCCCCAGCTGGTGCAGTACCTGAAGGAACGGCGGCTCTACGTCAATGAGCCGGTAGAGAGCGAGGTGGACGCCTGATGTGCTGCCTCTTTGGATTGATCGACTACGCCCACCGTCTCTCTGCCCGTCAGAAGACCCGGTTACTGGAACCGCTGGCCGCCGCCTGTGAGGCCCGGGGCACCGATGCCACTGGCATTGCCTACAACTCCGGCGGAAAACTCCGCATCTACAAGCGCCCGGTTCCCGCCCGTCAGCTCCCCCTCTCCATTCCCAGAGACGCCCACGTCATTCTGGGGCACACCCGGATGACCACCCAGGGCAACGCCCTCTATAACCGGAACAACCACCCCTTCCCCGGCCATGTCCCCGGGAACCGCTTCGCGCTGGCCCACAACGGCGTCCTCTGCAACGACAAGACGCTCCGAACGGCCAGACACCTCCCCGCCACCGAGATCGAGACCGACAGCTATGTGGCGGTCCAGCTCATCGAGCAGCAAAAAGCCCTCACACCGGACAGCCTGCGCTGCATGGCTGAGACGGTGGAGGGCTCTTTTACGTTTACGGTCCTGGACCAGCGGGACAACCTCTATCTGGTGAAGGGGGACAATCCCATGTGCCTGTATCACTATCCGCACCTGGGGCTCTTTCTCTACGCATCCACCAAGCCCATCCTGGAACAGGGCCTGCGGGGCACCTGGCTGCGGCGGGAACGGGCGGTGGAGGTCCCCCTCTCTGCCGGCGAGATCCTGCATATTACTCCGGACGGCTCCCTCCGGCTGGATTCCTTCCAGATGCCGGAGCCTCTCTTCTCCCTGTGGGGTGGTCCCTCCCGGTATTGGCACAGCCCGGCCCGCACGCGCCGTCCGAGCCGGCAAAACGCTTACGTGGAAGATTTGAAACACCTCGCCTCCGTCTTTGGCTATACCCCGGAGGATGTAGAGGAATTTCTGACGGACGGCTTCACGCCGGAAGAGATCGAGGAGGTATTCTACCATGGAGAACTGTAAGACACCCACGCTCCGGGTCCTGGTGGTGGAGCCCCTGCGCGCTCCCTACTCCCGGGAACTCCCCGACACCCTGGAGGAAATGCAGAAACTGGTGGGCGGGACCATCCAGGCCATCTACCCCTTTGACGAACCGGTGGCCCTCATCTGCCATGATGAGGGCAAGCTCCTGGGGCTGCCGCCCAACCGGGCGCTGCGGGATGAGAACGGGGTACTGTATGACATTGTGTGCGGTACTTTCTTCCTCTGTGCCGCCCCGCCGGACAGCGACTCCTTTGAAAGCCTCAACGAGGAGCAGCTTGAGCGGTATGCTGCCCGGTTCCGCCCCCTGGAACTCTTTCTTGCAAAGGAGCGAGAGCTATGATCGAACGTCTGCTGAACTCGGAAAGACGCTTTGGAGAGCCGGAATACAGCGCTGCCACCGAGGAAATCATACAGGCCACCAAAATTCTCTCCCTCTGTCTTAATGCAGATATGCGCATTTGCCTTGAAAAACTTACGGATTCCTATATCCGGCGGGAACAAGCTGTGATGGAGGGTGCTTTTCGGGATGGTTTCTGTCAAGCCGCGCTACTGATGCTGGAGATATCGTTGTACCATACAGACCGGTCTGGAAAATAGTACAATCCATTCATACCGGTCGAAAAGACAGAATAGGAGCGTGGGAGTATCCCACGCTTCTATTCTATATCAGCTCAATCTTCCTGTAACGCCCGGAGTGCTCCGCAGAGCATCGCGGTAATTACCTTCATCTGTGAAGGCGTCGCCCGTTGAAGAAGCATTGACAGTTCTCCGCTCTCCTCCATGCCCACATCTGGCAGTGAATCCATCAGCAGAAAGTCGGGACGCACTTCCAGTTCTCTGCAAAGGTCAATAAATACTGAGAGGCTCGGTACCTTTGTCCCCCCCTCAATCTGTCGCAGATAGGTGGCATTGATGCTGCACAGTTCTGAAAGCTTCTCGCTGGTGAGTCCCTTATCCTTTCGAGCCTGCCTGAGCCGGTCTCCGAACCCTTTCTTATCCATGGATGTCCTCCCCTTCATAAGCTATCAGGTATTTTTTCGTTGCCTTATAGCTTATAATCAGCTGGACATTTTCAAAATATTCTGATAGAATACAAATTATGAGCTATTAGACTACATTTGTGAGGTGCAAAGGAGCATGGAAAAAAACAGAACCCCCCGTGACCCGTTCGTCGAAAACATAACAGACAATATGAGACACCTGTCTGCACAGTCATGGCCTATTTTGATGATTATTGTAATCGGAATCTCTCTGCTTCCGATTTTAATGAGTGAACTTCCTCTCAAAGTGATCGGAATCATCTGTCTGATATTTGGAGTTCGCGAGCTCAAAAAATGGAATGCTGCCAAAAAGGCCGGTGAACAGTACTGCCCTGCATATGCAATCATTGCATATATTGCACTTGTTGTTGTAACTATCCTTCTTGTCTTCTATATTTTCTTCTCTTCATCAAATCCCATACACCAAGTTAAGAACACCACATTTGATGCATATCCCAGCCATACCATCGGTGAAATTATTAATTATACAATAGATGATCCGGAATGGTCCTACACAGACGATGATGTTTATGTCTATGGATATTTGGACGGTGAGCTCATTGGTTTCGAGTTCCGTTTAGATTCTAAGGGAGATTACTTTTATGTCAGTCTCTCAGACGCCTATTATATGGACACCTGGTGGGGAGAACTTATGGCAACTGCGTATTTTGCTGATTTGGCTTCCAGTATCCCTTCCTAAAATAAAGATTGCACCAGAATACAGCTTTGGGACTGTATTTTCATTCTATATATCGATTGACCTGTAAGACGAGAGATCCATGTAAGGATACATAAAACTTCTATTTTAAAAAGGATGGCTGATGATTATGTATTGCGAAAAATGTGGACAATTGATTCCGGCGGGATCGGACACCTGCCCTTCCTGCACCCCGGCCCCACAGACCGGCGAGACCTTCCGGTTCCATTTTAAATCGGGGATGAGTTCCCAAACCGTCACTGAGATCGATCATACGATCACGTTACAAAAAGGCGGTATTGCCATCACGAGGCAAAAGACGCGGACAGCATGGAAGCGCAAGTCGATGCCCGCAGAGACCAAATATATAAATTACAGGGATATAGAACTCATGCGAGAGAAAACCGATCTTGCACCTGCTGAAATTCCCATTGCTCTTTTATGTGCCCTGTTTCTTCTTATGAGCACCACATTTATTGAAGTTCTGATTTGGATCATCCTTGCCGCTATCTCGATCAAGTGGGCACTTCGAACGGTGGTTATTATCCAATTGCAAGATCGCTCCAAAATCAAGATCCCTCATTCCGGTCAGAAACAGATTGCGGTCGATTTTATAAATGCTGTCCAGAAGCAGATTCCGATCTCCTAATCGGCTGAATTGCCGCAGAGGGTTCAAACCAATAATTCTTTTACACGCTTCCCTCACAGCGGGGAAAAGCGCTGTGCTTACGAAAGACCTCACAGCGGGGAAAGGTGACGGCCTTTGCTTGAAGACCCGCATGCGAGTCTTCCGCAAGCCCATCTCTTTTCCCCGCTGTTCGTGAAGCGATATATGTTCCAGGCACCCATAACACAGTGCGGCAATGCCGCACTGTGTTATGGGTGCCCTTATGTCTTTTAGGGGGGGAATTCTCTATAAAAGAAAGAGAGTTATCATTTTCCCCCCCCTCCGGCCATTCCCCCATTCTGCTTTCATATTCATGAGGAGAACATTTATGCTCCCTGCCTCTTACCTTGCTCAGGTACTATTTCAATGCAAATGGATCGTCGGAAAAGAACAGATTCCCAAAGTACTTCTGCGCCAGCTGATATAGTCTTCTGCGTCCTTCCGCATGTATTTGCTCCTTTAGCTGAAATTCCAGCAGATATCGACTATATACCAAGCGCTTCTTCGATTTGGGCTTACCGCATTCATACATACGCTCCTCTCCCCGGAAGGTAAGCCCTTCTCTCTCACACACCGTATCAAGAAGCTTCACAATCTCTCCATCCGATCGCCACCGATAAATAGAAAACCGCTCCAACACCTCCTGTCCTTCCTTCGTCTCCAGGAACCGCTGGATCTTATTTGTAAGCCGAAACGCGGATGCTTTGATATTCGCATCATACAGCAGGAGGTCTACCAGTGTTTCGGCATCCCATTCCGGTGTGTTGTTTACATCCGGAGTGAGCCATTTAAATTTCGTGGAGAAGGAAAAGAAAATATTCCGTCTCAAAAGATGGCCTAATTCGTCCACCCCGTTTGCCCGATCTGGTTCCAGACGAAACGTTGGCTTGTAAAGCCCCCCATCTTTCTGTTTCGGACGGACGAAATGAGTGTACCATTGAAATCCCGTAAAGGCATAGAAGCAAAACTTTGCATAATCCGGATCCTTCGGCTGAAACAGCCAAAGAAGATGGTCATAAAGCTTGATGTTGCATATATTCCGGCGTGAGATCACGCCCGATACGCTCTCTATGGGGAGCCTCGCTCTTTCGGCTTCTTTTGGCGGCCCAAACCGGTAAGAACGCAGACCATGTCTGGCCATTTTCAGTGTCTGGCTGGTAAACAGGTGATAAAACACCAGCGCCTTATCCGCCTCTGGCATAGATTGATCCAGGTATTCCAGTACACTTCCTGTTTCACGGACCCATTCCATCGGGTCACACCCCACATACTCTGCATACTTCTTCTGATAAGCATGCGTTGCAGCCTCTTTCAAATAAGCATGAAAGAGGATCGATAGTTTCTTCTCCAGGTCACTGCAATCGGTCCGCTCCTTTTGTATGGGTACCACAAAGGATTCCACATGCAGTTTTGGCCGTTCGTCAGGAGAGGCACCATACCGACGTAAGTATTCTCTTCGCCGTTCCAGGGCCTTCTTCAGCTCCTCACGATGATTCATCCATTCACGGTACGCGTTCCGATGAGCCTTGGTCGGAAGAAAACCTTGTTGTAAAGCAAGCTCTGCATTTATGTTCATTCTGCAATACGCAAAGAGTAATGAGAACCTCTTCCGGAGCCACAGAAACACATCACTGCGCCTTAAGTCGTCCCGGGTTTCATCGAGCCTCCTCCACACGGCCTCTCCATAGACTTCATGTGTGATCGGCCGCCCACCCTCCTTTTGAATCTCTTGGAAAGCTGCCTCTAAGATCTCAATGGCCCGGGTCTCGGATGGATCGATCACAGAGAGATTCTCTCGTCTGCAGCTTTCCAGGCCAGCTTCAAAGCATTGCTCCAGTGTCCGTTCTTCTCTGTCATAAAACTCAGGATTTGTACACACATCATACAGAGATGGGCAATCCACATTGTTCATGTGCTGGTTATATTCCAAATAAAGAAAGCTTCGGTCAGCAATCAAATCCAAAAGTTTCTCTTCGCCCAATTCATACAGACTCGTACTCAGGCAGAAGGTATCTTTGGAGTAGAACTCCTGAAAGGTTTGGTAGGGGATCCCATCGTGAAACCCATTCCAACCCTTCAACACATTTTCCGCTTCCTCTTTGTCCAGCAGATCATATGGCGAGGCTGCTGTTTCGAGCCTTGTCTCCTTTCCACGCCGCCGATGAAGGGTAATACCATGTGCCTTATTGGCGTTTTCCTCTCTAATTCCCCTTACCAGTTCCTGTACTGTCTCCGGCATCTCCATCCGGCTATCCACCTCACTATATTTCCGATTAACATATCTTTAACTCTAAATTATATATAATTCTATAACTTTTCGTCCTCATTGTCAATTGTGAGTCCCCGAGATTTGCGGTAGAATGATTGCGTCGGCCGGCAATTCCCTTCTCTTCTAAGGAGGTCTCACCATTGTTCACTCTCCTTCGTCTCCAAGACCAGACTGGTGCCAGCTATTACACTCTCGAGCAGCATCACTACCGAGCGCTGGATGAAGCCCTGCTTCGCCGTCAGATCCCCCAGTTCAGTTCGCTCAATGAAGCGGCGCGTGCCAAAGCATTCAAGCGCTTCCTTCGCTCCTGCACCGTTTTCGACTGCGGTGCTCTCCCGCACCATCTGTCCAACTATCATCACCCACGGGACAAGCAGGGATGCAAGATCGCACTTTCCGTGGCGGACTTCCGGGCAGGTGCCCTGGCCCTCCTGTCGGTGGGTGAGCTCTTCCAGGACCACAGCGTGGGCTTCAGTCTGGTGGCTGACCTGCTGGGTGGGATGTGGTGCACCAAGCTCCGGGCGCTGGAACCCTGCTATCAGCCGGTCACCAGCTTCCACTCCACCGCGTCCCAGATCGAAGAGGCCCTGACCGCTCTGGTGCGCGCTGTGGTAACGCGGAAGCGCTGGAAGTACAAGCGCATCAAGATCCGCCGCAAAGCGGTTCTGGACTACCGCGCGAAAAACCGGACGCTCCCACATCACATTCAAGATTTTTCCAGGGTCAAAATCCACGTCCCCCGAGGTGGATGCCCATCCCTGAAAATCCCCTGCCCCTATCGGGACACTGTGGCGCTGGTCATCGGGGCCAGCAGCCAGCAGCTGCAGGAGGCTGCTCCCTATCTCCAGAATGCCGCGGTGCTGCTGCTCAATTCTGCCGGCTGTGCCGAGTTGAAGGGCCGGCAGATCCGATCATCTGCGATCGCCGCCTACGATTCCTCTCTTCTGGAGACCATCGTGCAGGAACGAGGGCGCATCTCTCTAATCCTCGATTGGTGGAGAAGCCTCTCCCGCTCCAGACATGCCAAGCAGATCATTCACGCCGCCAAGGAGTCCTTCGGTCCGCCGGACAGCCGCTATGTCGCTGTGACTCTGGACCCCAAGAAGCTCAACCAGGCCATTCGCCACCAACTGCTACTGGCCTTTCTGGACCAGATGGAGGACTACGATCTGCTGACCAGCGGGGAGCTCGCCGCTTACCGCTCTGCCATCAAGGACATCTATGATCCGGAGCCGCTCCCGGAGCAGCCAATCCGGCACGCAGACGATGCGGACGTTTTCCTCGAAGCTATGAGGGCCCTGGCCGCACAGTCCTCCATTGCCGGACTGGACGAGCCTTTCCGGAAGGCCGACAAGTACCTTGGTGCTTGGCGGGAGATCTCCGGCGAACGCTATTTGGTCATGCCAGAGGACGGATGGGCCAAGGCCTACCGTAAATGGGTCCGTGAGGACAAAGCCATCGACTCCACACTTTTCCAAAAAGAGGGCTGGGAGAAAACCCTTCAAAAGCTTCTGGCCGAGCGGGAGCTCATCAAAGCCCCAAGCGCCGGAAGCCGATACCGGTACGACCTCTATGGCCTCGGGAAGCGCGACAACACCTATGTGGTCGCCGTCCCGGCAGTCCTGCTGAACCTCTCCTGACCGGGCAAAAAGCCGGGCAGGGAGCCCTGCCTTACGGCAAGATACCCTGCCCCAGCTCTTGCCCGGGATACTTCTTTAAAAAGTTCCGAAATTCTTCCTTATGTGAAAGGATAGCTTCAATATGGCCTCAAAACGTCTTCAAAAGAAACTCGCAAGAGCAAAGCAAAATACGGCAACAAAAAAGGGGCTTGCTCCCGATTCCCCAAGAGCATCATCCGGGAACCCCTCCAAAAAGGGGGTTCCCACTCCCGCCGCTCCGGATGGCTTTCAGCACCTGCATCCAATTCGCCCAGAAGGAGGAGCAGGCTTCCTCCCCCTTTCCCGCTATCAGGTCCACCGGATGACCGACCTCATTATGGAGCAGCTGAAGAAGCTGCAGCCCCACCTTGATATGGGTTATTGGCGACGCTGCACGAAGGAGATCCTCTCCGCTTCCGCCCCCGGCATCCAGGTTATTCCAGCCAGAGCCGGAGCTGGAAAATCCACCTGGATCCGTGCCTTTCTCCTGAGCCTGTGTACCTTGAAGCAGCAGGGCGATCCCCTGGCTGATTTCTTTGGCGGAGTCCTTCTGATCCTGCAGAAGGTGGAGGATCTGAACGACATCGATCAGATGATCCAAAGCGCATTTCCGGATGCCGCTCCGCCTCTGATGGTCCCCCTCCAAAGCCTGACTGCATCCAGCAAAAAAGTAGGCCGCTGCGTCAATCCGGATGTCCGGGACTATCAGGATTGTCCCGGGGAGCAGTGCCCCTATGCCGGCAGCTGCCCCCTGCTCCACCAGGAGGAAGCCGGAAGACGCGCCTTCCTCCTGGGCGCTACCCAGGCGCGGTTTTACGGCCTACGCCAGTCTGAACAGCTCGATACGCTGCTCCTGCGGGAAGCGGAGGACGGACAGCTTGTACGCCGCCGTTTTGTTCTGTTTGATGAGAAGCCGGAGCTGTTTCAGATCTGGGCCCTGGATCAGACGCGGATCAACGCCCTCTCCAACCAGCTGGAGTCTTTGACCAGCGACCGGAATCTGAGCGATCACCAGGTGGGGCGGCTGCAGAGCAAACTCCACTTTGCCCTGGAAGTCCCCTTCCAGCAGATCCGCCGGGATACCGTCATCCAGCTGCCAACCGGCAAGACCGTGGACCAGTTGGTCGGCTTCTACTGCCTGCACAACGCCCTTCCTGCCGAATTCGAAGCCCTCAAGGCAAGCCTGACTCGTCATCTGGGTCAGAACAACCGGCAGCTTCAGGCCTGTCTGCACATTGCCGAACACCTCTGTCGGGGCAGCCCCTGTCTTTTCTGCAAGGCCGGTAATTTTCACCTGTCCATCTCCACAGACGGCATGTCCGCTCTCACAGGGCACCAAGTGCTGATCTTTGACGCCACCGCAGAATTGGATGGAGACTACCTCCACCAGCCACGTCTGCAGTTCCTCTCCCCTTCTCCGCCCAGAGACATGCACAATGTGACCTTTCATCTCTTTGTCCATCCCAAGCTGAACGTCTCCAAGGCCGCCATGCAGAAGAGCTGGCTGACCGAGGGGCTGTGCGCACTGATTGAGGAGCTCCTGGTCCAATTTCCCGGGAAAACATTTCTGTGCAGCTATAAGGAACACAGCGCCTACTTTGCCCGCTCACTGAGCCCAGAGGCTCTGGAACAGATCGTCCGGATGCCCGGACAGGAGCCGCCCTGTATCCCCTACTTTGGAGGCACCAACGGCAGCAATCAGTTCCGCACCTGCACCAACGTGATCCTGCTGGGCTATCCCAGGCTGGACCCGGAATCCTACCTGGAACGCTGCTATGCAGCCTGGAAGGATGCGGGATTTCAGGAGCAGCTGGAGCAGCTCTGCGCATACATGGAAAACCAGGCACAGCCGTGGCGCAATGGACTGCGGGATCTTCCCGCCGTCGCCGAGTACGAAAGCCGCCACCTGGCAGCCCGTCTCGAGCAGGAGATCTACCGCTGTGCCCTGCGCGACAGCACCTGCACGTCTGAACTCCACATCTTCCTGTTTGCCCCTCCAAGGGCCATGTGGAATCTCCTGCTGGAGCGCTTTCCCGGGTGCCGGGTGGAAGTCCTGGAATTCCTTCCTGACTGTGTCATGCAGGTCATCGAGACCCAAAAGACCTATCGTGGAAAACCAACCGCCTACGCCAGACTCCAGCAGTTCCTGGCCGACTGGGATGGGACGCCCATCTCCCTCTCCCAGCTGCGCACCCAATTGGACATCAGTCCATCATCCTGGAAGGAGCTGCGAAAACGATCGGATTTCCATGCTCTCCTGGAAGCGTATCAGATACGGCCCCTGCGCCAGGGCGGAAATACCGTTTGGACCAGGTCTTCCGAGACAAGCTGCGGGGTAATTTCCGCCTGAAAGACCACACCAAATATATTATCCCATTCAGAAAGGAGTTTTCATGCCAATGGAATCGCATTCTGATGATATCCGTGCCCTTCCCCTTGTCTTCACCGCAGAGGAGCTGGTGCAGATTTTGGGTCTCAAACGACACCTTGTATACGCGCTCCTCCGCTCAGGACAGATCAAATCCCTGCGGATCGGGACAGCATTCCGGATCCCACGCCAGGCATTGGAGGCGTATATGGCCTCTGTCGTTCACGATCAAGCCGATACCAAACAGATTGGAGGAACTCTGCATGCAACTGTCCGATAATATGCCCCTTCCCATTTCATCCGATGACCAGGCTCAGCCCGAACTGCCCCTGGTTCTGACCATCGAGGAATTCTGCCGCGCCCTGCGGATCGGACGCAACACCGCCTATCGCCTGATCCAGTCCGGTCAAGTCAAAGCCCTGCACCCGGGGAACAAGTTTCTGATCCCCCGGGATGAGTTGTATCGTTTCCTGAAGGAGGCAATCTGATGGGCAAGGGGACGGACTGCTACAGTCCGTCCCCTTCCAATTCATACTATATGAGGTGTTTTCTATGGCAAAGAAAAAGGGATCCCACCGCAATGCTCCCGGCGCCGGCAATATCCGCAAGAAGATTGTACATAAAAACGGTCAGGAATACGTCTACTGGGAGGCCCGGCTCACCGTTGGCTTTGATCCGGGCACCGGCAAGCAGATCCAAAGATCCTTCACCGGAAAAACACAAAAGGAGGTGCGGGAGCGGCTCCAGGCTGCCGCAGTCGAGGTCAATACGGGTACCTATACGGAGCCCTGTAAAATCACGCTGGGAGAATGGCTGGACCTCTGGGCCGCCGACTACTTGGGCGGCGTCAAGCCCTTTACTGTGGCATCCTACACCGGCCAGATCCGAAATCATATCAAGCCGGCACTGGGTGCAGTCAAGCTGGAATCCCTGAATACCAACACCATTCAGCGCTTCTACAACTCGCTTGGAGCGGGAACCCGTGAAAACCCCGGTCTGTCCCCCAAGACAATTAAAAACATCCACGGCGTGCTCCACAAGGCCCTCCAACAAGCTGTCGCCGTCGGATATCTTCGCTTCAATCCGTCGGAGGCCTGTACCCTTCCCCGCATCGTTCGGAAAGAGATCCTCCCTCTGGACGAGACAGACAGTCTGGCTTTCCTCAAGGCCATCCACGGCCACCCCTTTGAGACTCTCTTCAAGGTCACCCTCTTTACCGGTATGCGGGAGGGCGAGGTATTGGGCCTTATGTGGAACTGCATCGACTTTGGCAAGGGGACCATCCTCATCAACAAGCAGCTCCAGCGGGAAAAGAAAAAGGGCGGCGTCTATCACTTCGCCCCCCTGAAAAATGACAAAGCCAGAATCATCATGCCCGCCCCTTCCATTTTAGAGCTGCTGAAGCAGCACCGGGCCGCGCAGGCCGAACGCCAGCGTCTGGCAGGGCCTCTGTGGGAGCCGTCCGGTCTGGTCTTTACCAACGATCTGGGACAGCATCTGGCCACCCACACGGTCTACACTGCCTTCAAGCGGATCGTCACCGCGATCGGCCGTCCGGATGCCCGCTTCCACGATTTGCGGCACAGCTACGCCGTGGCCGCCATCCGGTCCGGAGATGACATCAAGACCGTTCAGGGCAATCTGGGCCATGCAACCGCCGCCTTTACCCTGGATGTCTACGGACATGTGACCGATCAGATGAAACATGAAAGCGCAGCCCGCATGGAATCCTATATCAAAGACATTCTGGAGCTTTAAAAGGGAAAACATAAGGGAAAACTTACTTGAGAAGACGACAAAAAAGCCTGGAACCATTGCGGTTCCAGGCTTTTGTTTGAAGTGCTAGATCAATCTGGATATTTACAGCCCGGAAGATCCGGCCTTCTGGACGGTGGGGTAGTGTCAAGGAATTTTCGCAAAATGGTTTGCAGGCCCTGGCATGAGAGAAGTCAGCCAGCAATGGAGGCGTCCTCAAGGGCAGCCTCCAGGTGCTTCATGTTCATGTACTTCTTGTTGCCCCACTGGGTGCCGGCCACATGGCGCAGCCGGGCGCAGACCAGCATGAGGGCGGAGTTGCCGTCTGGGAAACTGCCCACTACACGAGTGCGGCGGCGGATCTCCCGGTTGAGCCGTTCAATGACGTTATTGGTACGGATGCGAGTCCAGTGTTCGCTGGGAAAATCGCAGTAAGTCAGCGTTTCCTCAATGCCATCCTCCACCTTCTTGGCGGCCTCTTTCAACTTCATAGAGCGCAGTTGCTCCACCACGGCTTTGGCTTTCTCCCGGGCAGCTTTCTTGCTCTCCTGAGCATGGATCGCTTTGAGCATCTTTGCCACCAGCTTCACCTTGGAGCGAGGCGTTACGGAGAACACATTGCGGTAGAAGTGCACAGTACACCGCTGGTACTTGGCCTCTGGGAATACTTCTCCCACAGCTTCCAGCATACCAAGGCATTTGTCTCCAACCACCAGTTTAACCCCGTCCAGGCCGCGGCCGCGCAGCCACTGGAAGAAGCTGACCCAGCTGGACTTGTCCTCTTTCATCCCCTCGGCGGCACCAAGAACCTCACGGTATATTCGCTTCTACAATGAAGTACGGCCTCACCAAACGCTGAATTATAGGACACCACAAGCATTTGAAGATGCTTACAAACCTATTTTATCGGAAAATGATGTCTAAATTTCTGACCGATATAAAAATATTGTTTTTCCGTTTGAGAAATTTTGAAAAACAAATTAGGAGATGCAAGAAGCGGAAAGCCCCTTGTCACAAGGCTTTCCGCATACGATGAGCCCCGCTTTTCGATAAAATAGTTCGAAAAGCGGGGCTCATTCACCTTTTTGCCTGCCTGTATTCTTTCCAATGCAAACACCATATTTGGAGTCCGTTCAAAAAAGCCGATATCTCTTTTCCAACTGAGTCCGCATTTGCAGTGGAACAGACCGATAAACTGTTGCTTCATCTTCCGGCCACAATTGGGGCAGACCCGTTTACTGCTCATCAGTGTTCCTCCAGCTGGGTGGTGGAAGCGTCCGCACAGGAAATGCCATACTGCCGGAGCAAATCTCGCGCACGCGCCTCCCCGTCTTGGCTAATTCGTATAGGAGCTTTTCCACAGTCATTAAGTACCAGCCCCGCCGCATCCAACCGGCTCAGCGCGCTGCGGTCGTGGCCCTTCCAGGTCAGGCGGAGCTTCTCGGCCGTTCGGATCGGTTTATGCCGAATCTCTTCGGTAGGGCATTCCTGCCAAGAAGTCAGATACAAAAGCAT
Organism: Clostridium sp. J1101437_171009_A5; assembly: GCF_015547905.1. Lineage (NCBI taxonomy): Bacteria > Bacillati > Bacillota > Clostridia > Eubacteriales > Clostridiaceae > Clostridium > Clostridium sp. J1101437_171009_A5. The sequence goes on along the minus strand of NZ_JADMVY010000002.1, from coordinate 37,109 downwards.
TAAAGTCAGCTCGTCAATAATCTTGTCCATATCCTGCATCTGGCTGACCCTCCAGCATTTCAATCCTGTGGTCTCCCACCAGGGATTTCATCATTTGTATTGCACTGGCGTTGAGCCGCAGCAAGCGCTCACTTTGGGGAACGCCCTGCCGGATCAGCTCTGCATTAATGCTCTCCAGGTTTGCCAGAACAATCAACTGGTGAAGGCTTGCCTCATCGCGGATGTTGCCTGGGCTGTCAGGGTGTGCCTGCCTCCATTCTTTTGCGGTGATGCCGAACAGGGCTACATTCAGGACATCAGCCTCGCTGGCAAAAGTAAAGCTCTGACGTTGTGGGGTGATGTCCGGAGGGATCAGCATATCCTTGATCGCATCGGTATGGATCCGATAATTGATTTTGGCCAGTGTCCGGTTGAGATTCCAGCCAAGGGCAAGCCGGCTGTTTTCATCCGCCTTTAGCCGCTGGTAGTCCTTGATGATGTATAGCTTGAACTCAGCAGAAATCCAGGAGGCAAACTCGAAAGCAATATCCCTGTGCGCAAATGTACCGCCATATCTCCCAGCTTTAGAAAAGATCCCGATTGCGCTGGTCGCGTCAACCCACTTTTTCGGAGACATGGTAAACGTGTTAGACCCAGCCTGGATCCTAAACCCGTCGAATTCGACGGGTTTAAATTCCGGATTGTTGAGCTGCTCCCATAACCCCAGAAATTCAATTGTGTCCCGGTTCCGCATCCAATTCTTGATCACATCATCCGGGGCGTCGCTCTTATAGCGTGCAATATCTGTCAGGGAGATGTAGTCGTTCTCATCGCCGCTGGAAACGACGGCAATATCTGTCCCTTTGGCATGAATATGATCTTTCATAGGCTTCTTTGACGCCATGCGCTCACACTCCTTGTGCAATGATCTGATCCAGCAGCCCTTGGCAGCCCGCCAGCACATCCCGCCAGGTGGCATCGAAATCGTCGGTGTACCAGGGGTCCGCTACCTCCTGCTCCAGGCGGCCCGCGTATTCCATCAGCAGGTGCATCTTGTCGTTGAAGTCGCCGCCGCAGATGCGGTACATGCTGCGGAGGTTTGCCCTGTCCATCCCAATGAGCAGGTCGTATTCCTCGTAGTCGCTGTTGCGGAGCTGCCGGGCGGCATGGCCGCTGCAGGAGATACCGTGTTCCGCCAGCTTCCGCCGGGCAGGCGGGTAGACCGGGTTGCCGATCTCCTCCCGGCTGGTGGCCGCCGAGGCAATCTGAAACTGGTCCTCCAGGCCCGCCTTCTTCATCAAGTCCTTCATAATATACTCGGCCATTGGGCTCCGACAAATATTGCCGTGACACACAAAAAGGATCTTCCTCATGCTCCAGACACCCCGCTGATACTGTGTTGCTCTCAGTATAGCAGGAATCTAGCTGTTCGTCGAGTGCGGAGTGCAGCCATGCCCCGGCCTGGATCTGCCCCAACAGCTCCGCCTTGGTCCAGCGGTGCTCCAGCGCGGCCCGGAGATACCAGGCGCGCTCCCGACTGACCTCACAGCCCTCCAAAATGGCCGCATTCTGCGTCCAGCCCAGCTTCAGGGCCAGCGCCCGCAGTTCCTGGCTATCTGCATATGCACGGTAAAATTCCCGCATCCGGCGCAGGTTGCGTGGGGAGAAGCCCTTGGCCTCCGGATAGTTTGCCTGGAGATACTCAGCGGCCATCACCGCCGCGCCCTTCTCCGGGCGGGCACAGACGGCCCTGCCAATCTCGAAGTACAGCTCCATCTGGGGCAGTCCAGCGGCCATGAGCTGATCCAGTGTCCCATACATAGCGCTGTAATCTGCGGGTTTCCGGGTATTCATGCGCTTCTCCTTTCCGGCGCCCCGCGCCTCATTTGATCTGGCCGCAAAAGGGAGCACAACGCTTGTTGCGCTGTGCTCCCTTTCATCGTCAACTATATGAGTGTTTGAAAGATGCCGCTCTCCAGAGCCACCACATCCTCCAGTGGGATCTCCGTCCCGTCTGTCAGAATCAGAATCCGCTCCAGTTCCCGGAACTTCTTCAGCCGGCCGGTGGCGGTCAGGTAGGCCCCGCCCTCTTTCCGCGCGTCCGGCTGAAACCAGGTGACGGTGAGCTCCGGTTGCTCGTCCATATGCTCCAGCAGCACCACCTGCCTCCGATCCAGCTCTGCCCGGACATCCTCGGCCAGCTCCATGCGCCGCTCCGTCCGCCGGGCGGTCTCCGCAAGGGCGGCCCCGTGGCCGCTCAGAGCGGCGAATGGGCTGAAAATCGCGGCCCGGTCGCGGATGGGCATCCGGGGGTGCCGCCTGGAGGTGGGATGCGGGAGGTTTATGATGTCGTCGTATGGCCCACTCATGCCTGATGCCCTCCGATTGTTTGGTTGCGCTCTTTGGCCGTGGCGCCATCCTCCAGGTTCATCCCCTTGAGGATGGCGTTCTTGCCGTACCGCTTCTTGATGCCCAGCATGGCCTCCTGGAGCTTCCGCTCCCGGACATGGGCAGCCTCGCCCCCCTGTTCCTGTTGTTCCCTGATGGAGTAGTCGGTGAACAGATCCAGCTGCTCCGCCTCCGGTCCCTTGGGGGCCTCCGCCTCGTCCAGCAGCTTGTTGGCGCTGATGCTCAGACGGCGGATCAACAGGTTCTTATCCACGATCCGGTCGTAGAGGGCCGCCGCCGCTTTCTGCAAGTCATTGGCGGACGAGGTGTATGTGAAATTCTCCGTGCCCACTGCGTGCTTGGGGATGCTCCGCCCGTAGCGGTCAGTGGTCACCGGGCCGTGGTAGTTCTGACGGCGGCCCGGGTCGTCCAGATTCTCCCGGTCGTAGCCCACGGTGAGCACCAGTTGGTTGGTCACCAGCCGCTTGTCTACCAGATCCAGCGCCAGGGCATCCGCCATCTCCCGCACCACCAGACGGGCCTTGTCAAAGTCATAGGGGCACTGGAGCACCTGGCCGGAGACGATGCTCTTGTTCTCCGGCTTGTATGCCTTCACGTCTGCGATGGTGCAGGGCTCCCAGCCCCAGGCGTGGTCGATCAGAATCTCCGCGTTGACCCCGAACAGCTTGTAGAGCAGTTCCTCATTGTGGTAATCTGTAGGCTTGCCAATGGAGCACCGGGCGATGTCCCCCATGGTGTACAGGCCGTTGGCCTCCAGCTTGCCCGCGTAGCCCTTGCCCACCCGCCAGAAGTCCGTCAGGGGACGGTGTGTCCAGAGCAGCCGGCGGTAGCTCTCCTCCGTGAGTTTGGCGATGCGGACGCCGTGCCGGTCGGCCCGGATGTGCTTGGACATGATATCCATGGCCACCTTGGCCAGATACAGGTTGCTCCCCATCCCCGCCGCGGCGGTAATGCCGGTGGTGTTCAGAATATCCAGCAGGATGGTCTGGGTCAGCTCCCGAGCCGTAATTTTGTAAGTGTCCAGGTAGTGGGTCAGATCGATAAACACCTCGTCGATGCTGTAGGGGAAGATATCCTCCGGCGCGACGTATTTCAGGTAGACGCTGTAAATCTTCGTGCTCCAGTCGATATAGTGGGCCATCCGGGGCGGGGCGACCAGGTAGTCCAGCGCCAGGGCGGGGTTTCCCCTCACCTCCGGATCGTTCCAGGAGGCGCCGGCAAGCTGCCGGCCGGGGGCCTGCCGCTGCCGCCGGAGGTTGACCTCCTTGACCTTCTGCACCACCTCGAAGAGCCTAGCCCGGCCCGAAATGCCGTAGGCCTTCAGGGAAGGGGTCACGGCCAGGCAAATGGTCTTGTCCGTCCGCCTCTTGTCCGCCACCACCAGATTGGTGGTCATGGGATCCAGCCCCCGCTCCACGCACTCCACCGAGGCGTAAAAGCTCTTCAGATCGCAGCAGATGTAGCACTTCTCCTTCACGCCCCGGTCACCCCTTTTCATCTTAAGTATATCACGGGCGCTGTCCAATTATCGGTTCCAGCCCAGCACGGCGTCCAGTTCCTCCCGCTCTGCCTCCGGGAAGTTCTTCCGGATTTGTTCATCGATCAGAGCCTTGTACTCCTCCGGATCCATAGAGTAGGCAGAGGAGACGTGGCCATAGCCCCACAGGGCCTCTGGGGTGGAGTAAACAGAGATGTGCCAGCCGTACTCCTGCCCCCGCTTGTTCCGCCTCCGTCGGAAGTCCCGGATGAGCAAGTAGCCACCCATCTGCAGGTCAGTCACCGTGCCCTCGAAGTTCTTCTCCCCGCTCTTGCCGAATCCGGCCTGCCGCTTGAGCTCAAAGGAGAACCACTCGTCTTTGGTCAGGAACTGATCCATGATCCGCTTCTGCCGCATGGTGGCCAGTTCCTCGTCCCAGCGGCTATCGAAGTCGTAGCCGTCTCTCCGCCAGTTGGCAAAGTGCGGAAACCAAGCCCTGGAAATAAACCCAGCCTTTCCGTCGAAAAATTTGCCATAGGCCACCGTTCCGCTGCGGGCGATCAGCCGCCGCCACTCCCACGGATCCTGTGCCTCGTCCCCCGTCCACCAGTAGAGGTCGGAGGTGTTCTCCTCCGCGGAGAAGCCGTCTACCTCGTTTTTGAACAGGGGCAGGAAGCCCACCTCGTCAATCCAGCCGATGAGCTCCTCCCAGCTCTGGATGCGGCTGGGGTCATCCCAGTCCAGCCCCCGCATGATCCACGCGCCGTCCTCAACCGCCATCGTACCGCCTCCCTGGATTTCTTCAAGCCGATTATAGCACATTCGTTCTATCCACTCCATAGTGGTGAGATATTTTCTTGGACAGAGAGCCGCAAAGGAAAAGGCGGCGGAGCCGCCGCCCTTTCCCTTACGGCCTTCTGCTATAGGATCTGCACGATCTGTTCCCATAGGAGAATATGTTTGGTATCAATGGCTTTGTTGCCGTGGTAGTGCCCGAACAGCCAGTAGTGGTATTGTGCCCGCTCTTTGACCTCCTGGAGGAAGTCCGTCAGGTGATCCGCCACATTGTGCCGAGAGAACTGGAGGGCGATGCTGGTGGGGGCGCAGTGGGTGAGGATGTAGTCCACCGCCCAACCGTGGGCGTCCAGGTTTTTACGCGCCTCCGCATACTCCTCATCCGAGGGCAGTTCCTCCCTCCACCAGGACAGGTGGTCAATGCGGAATCGGGTGTGCTCTTTCTGCTTCAATGTCAGGTATTTCCGCTCAAAGTTGGGATCGTCCAGGCTCAGGATGCCGTCCTCAATGTCGTGGGAGGCCGCCCCGCCCATAGTGAAGAAGGTACGCCCGGCCAGCTCAAATACCTGCCCCCGCATCAGGTGGAGCACGTGGGGCCGGATGGGCTGCACCCTGCCGCCGTGCCAGTTCTCTATCGGGTATTTCACAAGGGCATCGTAGTTTTCATGGTTTCCCGAGACGAAGGCCACCGTGAAGGGCAGCCCTTTCAGCCAGTCCAGCGCCTCGTCATCCCGTTCATCTCCGAACCACACGCCGCCGAAGTCTCCCAGCTGGAGCACCACATCCTCCTTGGTGAGTTCCAGCCCCTCCGGGAAGTATTCCGGGCGGAACCGCTCAAAATTCCCGTGGGTGTCGCCTGTAGCGAAGATCTTCATGCCGTGATACATCTCCTTTTTGGCTGGTTGACCACCTGCTCGATCTCCCGGCCATCCCGGAAGGTCACCTGGATCTTCTCCCGGGAGAGCACCGTCACCTTCTCCAGCAGCTGGTGGATGACCTCCTCGTCCCACTCCGTCATCGCCGCTGTCATATGCTCCATGGCGGCCGAGACCGCCCGCAGACGGTTCTGGAGCCGGCCCTGCTCCTGGCAGGCCCCCTCCAGCTGTGCCTTCCGTTCTTTGAGACGGGCGGTGGACTCGGACAGCTCCCGGAACCGCCCCGTATAGTCCTCTGCCGGGTTGGCTGAAGCCTCAGCCAGCAGGCTGTTGAACTGGCTGCTCAGTTCCTCCAAGGCCCGGTCGATGTCCGCCAGGCTCATACTCTCACCCAACATCGGAGCAAGCTCCCACTCCATGACGGCGGTGAGCTGCCGGGCCAGGGTGTCACGATCCAGCATGACGGTATTAACGGCGGCCAGGATGGCCTGCTGGAGCGGTTCCTCGTCCAGGGTGGGAGACTGGGTGCAGAACTTCTTCCCATAGTCCAGGCGGCTGACACACCGCCACACGGGGCGCTTGATTCCGCGCTGGGTCCACACGCACCGCCGGTAGGCCGTCCCGCACTCCCCGCAGAACAGCAGGTTGCTGAGAACATGCTTGCCGCTGTACTTGCCCCGGCCGGTGGGGGTGCTCTTTCGCGTGGCGCCCGCCTTGGCGCTCCGCCGGGCCATTTCCAGCTGGACGGCGTCGAAGGTCTCCCGGCTGACGATGCCCTCATGGTGGTTTTGAATCAGGTATTTGGGCAGCTGTCCGGTATTGGGGATCACCTTCTTGCTGATGCAGTCCTGGATGAAGGTCTTCTGGAGCAGGACGTCCCCGCAGTATTTCTCGTTGGTCAGGATGCTCCTGATATGGGATGCCATCCACTCTGCTTTTCCGGAGACCGTGGGAATTCCCTGGCCCTCCAGGGCCGCCTTGATCTCCCGGATGCTGTCCCCGGCCAGATAGCGGTCATAGATGAAGCGGACGGTCTCCGCCTGCTCCGGCACGATCCTTGGCTTGCCGTCGGGGCCCTTCTCATAGCCCAGCAGCTGCTTGTACTGCATGGCGACATGGCCGGATTTCATGGCCTGACGCTTGCCCCAGCGCACCCGGCTGCTGGTGCTCTCGCTCTCGGCCTGGGCGAAGGCCCCGTGTAGGGTGATCAGGAACTCGCTCTCCGGGTAGATGGAGTTGATGTTCTGTTCCTCGAAGATGACTGGTATACCCAGGCTCCGCAGCTCCCGGGTGAAGTTGAGGGTGTCCACGGTATTGCGGGCGAAGCGGGAGACGGATTTAGCCAGAATCATGTCGATCTTCCCCTGCCTGCACTGGCGGATCATCCGCAGGAACTCCTTCCGCTTACAGGTGGAGGTGCCGGTGATGCCCTCGTCCGCGAACACCCCGGCCATGGTCCAGCCCGGTTCCTTCATGATCTTCTCGGTGTAGTAGGAGAGCTGATTTTTATAGCTGGAGAGCTGCTCCTCGCTGTCCGTGGACACCCGGCAGTAGGCCGCCACCCGCAGGTGGCGCCTCTTCTCCTGTTCCTGGGGAGTTTCCACTTTGGCCGGAATGACGATGACGTTGGGCGCGGTATCGTTCATGTGTAATTTCCTCCTTCCAAGGTCTGGTTATTTTTCAGCAGGATGGTGACCGTCCCGTTGCTGACGGTGATGCGGCGGACGCTCTCATGGAGCAGTTCCTGCTCCAGTTCCATCATAGGCCGGCGGTTTTGAAACAGCCTCCGAAGGCGGAGGGTTTCATACTCCTCCGGCCCGATGGCATTTAACTGGAGGGCGGCCAGCCGGAAGGCCAGCCTTCTGGCCCTAGTCTCGTCTACCGGCGGGCAGTGCAGGAGCTCGTCCAGTTCTCGGCGCAGCTTATCTACTTCTGACAGCGGCTTGGCCTCTGGGACTGGGCAGGCAATAAGCTCCGGGCGCTGGATCAGGCGGTTCAGGAGGCCCAGCACCTGCCGTTCCACCCAGGCCGGCGGGCTGCCGCCGCACAGCTTCCGCAGTTCCTTCTGGGCTGGGCTCTTTTGGCAGGGCGTTGTCCGCTCCTGTCGCCGTGCCTGCACCATGTGGAACTGCCCCTCCGGGATGATGGATGGGAATCCACCCTCGCCGGTGTACCGGCGGTCTGCCAGAATGCGGGCCGCCATGTTCTTGTTCCAGGGCTTGTCTCCATCGTAGGGGATGCCCCGCTCCTGGAGCTTGTCCACCAGAGCGTTGTAGCTGGCCCCGGCCAGGTAGCTGTCGTAGATCCAGCACACCGTCTCCGCCTCTGCCGGGTGGAGCACGATCTCCCCGAACTCCATTTTGTAGCCGAAGGGCCATTTCCGGTTGCTCCCCATCACCGCACCGTCCGTTCTATGGGCTCTGTCAGCTCCAGGCCATTGACCAGCCGGAACCGCAGGCGGTCGTTGCTCTCCACAATGATCTTGTCCACGAGCTCGCGGAACAGCTCCCCATCGAAGGCGTCCAGGAAGTCCGGCCCAGCCTCCAGGGCTTCGAGCAGCTCCTGGGTCCGCTGGATCGTCTGATCCTCCTCGGACTCCAGGAATCGTTCCTTCTCCAGCTTTGTAGCGCGGAGTTGTTCCGCCAGCTCGTTCCGGCGGGAGATAAAAATATCAGGATCAACGAGGCCCTGCTGCTTAAGCTGGGCCAACAGTCGATCCTGACGGGTAATGTCTGCAATTTTCTGGTTGAGTGCCACGATGTCCAGGCTCCAGAGCAGCTTGCCCTTCCGGGCGCTCTGGAGGTCTGCGAGTAGTTGATTGAGGATAAGCTTTCCCTTGTGGCGTAGTTTGTGGTACATACGAAAGAATGCGCATTCAACTTCTAGCTCTGGTATTTGCCGAACCAGGCAGTTATCACGTGATTTTTCGTGGTTACTACACATCCAGTATCCAGACAATCCTTGGGGCTTGCGCTTGAATACAGCACCACAGTCACCGCAGAAGATGTGCTGCGCAAACGGCGAGACATCCTTTGACTTTGGAGGAATACGGGAACTCTTGACGCCCAGGAGCTTCTGTACTCGCTCAAATATATCCTGGCTGATAATCGGTGGATGGGTTTCTTTCCAGATATACTGTTTATGTTCGCCGCTGTTCCGCTTCTGCTGGCGCGGTAGTGCCTCGGTCATATAAGTCTTCTGAAGGTGAGAGTCTCCAATGTATTTTTCGTTGCATAGAACATAGCGGACGGAGGTCACTTGCCAGTAAGGCTTCTTGTCCCGTGTTGGGAACCCATATGCAGTGACTTCCTTCGCGATATCATCCATGCTATGGCCTTGCAGATACCGATCGAATATGAGGCGGATAATCGGGGCCTCGTCAGTATTGATTTCCAGTTTCCCATTCACCAGGTTATACCCGAAAGGAGCTTTACAGGTGGAGAAATGCCCGTTTCTCATACGCACCTGGTAACTCCATCGCATGTTATCTGAAATGCTTTCGCTCTCCTTCTGGTCCATCATGGCGAAGATGGCGGTGAGAAACTCTCCGGCCAGCTCAGAGGTGTCGATGCCCTGCTCCTCGAAGCACACCCCGACTCCCAGAGCCTTCAGCTCCCGGACGGCCTCCAGGCACTCCTTGGTGTTCCGGGCGAACCGGGAGGAGGACTTCACCAGGATCTTATCCACCCGCCCCCGCCGGCAGTCCGCCAGCAGGCGCTGGAAGTCATCCCGCTTCTCCGCCGAGGTGCCGGTGATGCCCTTGTCTGCGTACACGTCCACAAACTCCCACTCCGGGTTGTCGGTGATGAGCTCCGTGTAGTGGGCGTTCTGGGCGGCAAAGGAGTTGAGCTGATCCTCCGAGCTGGAGCTCACCCGGGCATAGGCCGCCACACGGAGTTTCCGATCCCGGACAGGATCGCTGGGCGGGATGGTAATCACCTGGGGCGCACCGTTCAGCGCCAGGGAACCGCTGGTTTTCTTCTGCTCGTCCACGAAATCGCCTCCTGTCAGCAACACACAATACCAGCACATCCGCGAAATATCCATATCCAACCCCAACAAAAATTAGGGGGAAAATATGACATCTGCCCCGGTTTCCGTCCGGAGCCGGGCGGCGATCCTCCCGGCCTCCTTCCGGCTGACAAGGCCGGCGGTCTGGAGGTGGCGGAGGAGGTTTACCATCCCGATGTAGTTGATATTCTGGTTCATAACCAACCCTCGTTTCAGGCGGAGGCCGCTCCCCAATGGACAGGGAGCGGCCTCCACTTCCTATCTTCTGAAATCTTGGATTTCCAATAAGCAATCATTTCGCACCTGTATTCGACACTACTTCCCCAGGCGGCAGGGCGGCAGCAGACGGACTGCGCTGGCGCGCATCACGGGAATCTCACCCCTCCGAGGATCTCTCCGAGCTGTCCCCATTGCTTGATCCCGGTATCACCCGGGGCTGTGGCTGGACAGGAGTATCATTATCAGATTGCTGACGAGGGTTGGGCCGGGTAAACCAGCCGCAATGCGAAACAGCCCGCCACAGGCTGCTTTGTGGACGGATGGGTACCGCTCTGCACCTTTCTTGGCCGTCTTTGATGCGGTTTCCCGCACAGGTGGTCTTGGCGCATCCTCCAGCGTCGCTTCAGCCCTCCTCCCGGAGGGGCCTCTCGTCAGCGGACGTATCCCGCTGCCGGATATGAAGTTTTCAAGGAGCAGGGCGGGAGATAACGGATCACCGATATTCCCAATACAGGGCAAACTGGGCCAGGATACTGTTCATCACCTGAAGCTCTTCCCCTTTTAGGGGTTGGCGCAGCTTCACAAGCAGTGCTTGTTGAATTGGTGAAAGTGTATGGCTCTCAATGTGGAACCAGTCAGCCAAGTATATTCCTCCAGCGTAACGCCCCCGCACGAGTTGGATCGGATAGTAGCAGGAGAGAGCCACCAGATCAGCACGGATCGTTCGCTCGGAAACACCGAACTGTTCCGCTAGATTGCTGGCCGTGTCATGCCTCCGTATACACAGAAGATGCAGGATCGCGCTTCTCCGTTCTGACGGAGTCATCTCTCTCACCGCCTCTTTTTGCCCTGTGCATCCGAGTATAACTGTTAAAGCGGAAAGGCCATTTCCGGTTAAAAAAAGTTTCTACACGATTTCGCAAAAATCAGCAGTATGCCTCATTTTAGAGCAACAGGATGATGCAATATGCACAGTTCTTGCAGTGGGCCGTAACAAAGGAAGCCGCACTGCTGTGGCAGATACTCCATAGCAGTGCGGCTTCCGAGTCAAGTCAAAACATTAAAAAATCAGTCTATCAGCTTATTGCTTTGTCTCCAGATATCCATTTTCTCAGCTTGGCCACTGAGCTCCTCACGAAAATCTGGATGGGCAATGGAGATGATTTTCTCTGCCCGCTCCCAGGTGGAAGCTCCCTTCAGGTTCACCATACCGTACTCCATCATCAGGTAATAAACCGCAGTGCAGGGGGGCAGTAGTGATGCTTCCTTGAGTCAGGGTAGGGACGATACAGCTCTTGAGTTGTCCGTTCTTGCCCGTCACGATGGAGGAAACTCTTGCCTCCCTTACATCTGACCCCACCACTTACCTCGCCACAGGTTTTGCTTTGTCCTCCAGGGCCAGCTCTTCATAAAGCTCCATGATACCAGGGAGGGCCTGATCCAAACTATATTGTACCACCTCCCGCCGCCCCGCTGCACCCAAATGCTCCCGCATGTCCTCGGACCCCATGAGCATTTGGATGGCCTCTGCGCAAAGCTCCTCATCCCCGTAGGGATAGAGCAAGCCCGCGCCGCTGCGCTGGAGCAGGTCCGTATGACCCTTCACGCCGCTGGCTACTACTGGAAGCCCAGAGTACATAGCCTCCATGATGTTGAATGGAAGTCCTTCACTCCGGCTTGCGGAGACCGCGATATCGGCCATCCGGTACCACGGCCCAATTGGGGATACATGGCCCGGGAAGCGCACCCTGTCCGCCACCCCCAAGCCTTTTGCCAGCGCCTTGCAGTCCTCCAGATGTTCTCCATCCCCCGCCAGGACCAGGACAGCTCGTCCTGGGAGACAGGCCATAGCCCGGATCAGTACCGCCTGGCTCTTCCGCTCTGAAAACTCGGCGGGATAGAGCATGACGACTGCGTCCTCCGGGATATTCAGTTGATTTCTCAATACTTCCCTTGTCAACTCCGGGCAGGCATCCAGCCTGGAGAAGTCCACTCCCACGCCTGGAACCGAGACAACACGTGTGCCCAATCTGTGCTTCTTCGCCAGGGCGTAGTCCCACTCGTTCATGGTGAACAGCAGGTCGGTCACAGAAGCCATCCATTTCTCTGCTGTCAGGAGCACTGCCTGCTTGAGCCATGGTGTCTCTTCATCAAAAAGATATCCATGCACCATACAGGCCACAGGGGGCCTTTTTTTCATGCCCTTTACCGCCACGCGGGTAAAAAAGGCAGCCAGGGAGGTGTGGGTAGAGATGAGGTCGTACTGCTCCTCCTCCATCATCCGGCGCAGAGTCCGGGCCGCCTGCAGGTTCTCCGCAGCCAGCATTTTCTTTCGGAAGGGGAGAATTTTCACTTCGTGAGCGTCCGGAATCACAGCCTCCGGGCCGCCGCAGGCTACGTGGACGGTCCAACCATGCTCACAAAAGGCCCTTAAATATGGGAGGTGGAAGTTTCGGATATGGGAGGCGGTTGACGCGGTGAAAAGCACCTTCTTCTCCATAGCCTGCCTCACCTCCCAGGCGCACTGCCACTTAGAGATTCATCGTTCAGGAACTTCCCCTTGAACAGGGTCATCCATAAGATTTTCAGATCGAAACCGAGACTCCAGTGCTCGATATAGTAGACGTCATGCTCAATCCTGGCCTTTATGGAGGTATCCCCCCGCAGACCGTTGACCTGGGCCCAGCCGGTAATACCCGGCCGCACCTGGTGCTTCACCATATACAGTGGGACTTCCTCCTTGAATTGCTCTACATAGTAGGGGACCTCTGGCCTGGGGCCTACCAGGCTCATATCCCCCTTGAGCACGTTCCAGAACTGGGGAAACTCGTCCAGAGAGCATTTCCGCAGAAACGCCCCGAACCGGGTCTTTCTGCTGTCCGTCTGACCGCTCCACCCGGTATCCTGTTCGTCATTCACCCGCATAGAGCGGAACTTATACATATAAAAGGGCCTTTTGCTCCGGCCAATCCGCTTCTGGCGGAAAAAGACAGGCCCTGGGGAGGAGAGACGGACACCTGCCGCGCAGAAGAGCATGACCGGCGAGGTCAGGAGCAGGAGCAAAGCGGAGCCGACGATATCCATGGCCCGCTTGCAGAAGGCGTTTCCCCAGTTATCCAGAGGGATGCGTCGGAGGTTCATCAGGGGGATTCCATTGAGGCTGTCGAACTGGGGATTAGAGGGCATGTAGTCGGCATAAAATGGGATGATGGAGAGCTTGCTCCCGGTCTTCTCACAGGCAGAGATGATTTGGGGCATCCGGTGGTAGTCCTCCACGCCGATGGCGGAGATCACCTCGTCCGGTTTCTGGCGTTCCAGCACCTTTTCCAAATGGTCATAGCTGCCCAGACACCGCAGACCAGCCATCTGTTTTGTTGTATGGTCCGCTATGTACCCGACAGGGTGGTAGCCCAGCTCCCGGTCCCGCTGGATTTCCTTCAGGTACTGCAGCGCGGTCTCCCCGCCGCCTACGATGAGGACGTGCTTCTGGTTATATCCTTTCTGACGGAAGTACCGGAGGAGCTTCCGCAGGACGATCCGCTTTCCGCTCAAGGCTCCTACGCTGATGAGGAAGAATAAAACAAAGGTCCAGCGGGAGTAATGAACCTCCCACTCCACAAAGAGCCAGCTCAGCAGTAAAACCATATCCAGCAGGCTGGCCTGCCACAGCCGGAATAGCTCATCCAGGAGTCTGGTTTTCCGGAAAGACTGGTAAAGGCCGAACAGTGCGTAGGTGAAGATTTGTACCAGAGTAAAGGCTGCGGCGAGCCACAGATAGTTCTGGAACGGGATGCCTGCCACGCCGCTTGGCATGAGGAAGAACCGGATCCAGTAAGCGATAGGAAGGGCAAGGAAGGTCAGGACCGCATCGCTGAGCACATTCAAATGATTGAGGAGTCTCTGATTTTCTCGGATCATATCTCTTTCTTTCAGGAGCCCATCCGCGCGATGAACGCCCTGGCCTCCTCATCCACTGTGATTTCTCCCATATTCTCCTGGTTCCAGGTATCCAGCTTCCACGCAATATACTGTACCCCAGTACGGTAGTCGTCAGTATCCTGTTCATATTGCTCCAGCAGGTCGAAAGCGGTCTGCCACGTCTCCGGGTCTGAGGAGACGTAGTCCACATACTGCTCCACCATATCCAGAGCTTCCTGTGTCCGGCCTGTGAGGAAGTAGTATTGGGCCAGATAGATGGGGATGGTGTTGGAGTCCACCTCTGCCAGACGTTCCGCGTACTCGTCCGCCTGTTGGCGGACAGAGGGATCCACATCTCCGGCGCTGCTGACGCTCAGCACATAAGACAAGGCGTAGTCCGCCCATTCAAACCGGTCCATGCTCACGGCCACGGTCAGGTCCTCTCCGGTAGGGTTTCCGTTGAACAGGCGCTGGGCATACATATTGCACCCCAGCAGAACGGCGTACACCCCGATCAGCGCGGAGGCGGCCAGACAGGAGGCAGTCTTTGCCATCTGGCTCAATTTGATTTTACTTTCCTCACAGCACAGGCTGATAAGGGCGAAGACCCCAAAGGCCATAGGCAGGTAGGGATAAGAGGAGAACACGACCTCTGTGGCGGCGTGGCCCGCCATGAATACCAGGGTGGCCCCCAGCGCGGGGACCAGGGGATGGACTACCGTCCTTTTTCGGGCACGCCACACTGCTGCGGCGCTTCCGCCCAGAAGGAGCAGGAACAGGGCAAGACCCACCACGCCAGTCTCCACCAGGGCCTGGATATAGTGATTATGGACGTATTTGGTCTCATAGTAGAAGGACTGCACGCTGCGGACGCCGTTTTCAAAGGCCCCCATACCCAAGCCGATAACCGGGCTTCTCTGAAAGAGCTTCAGGCCGTCCGCGAAAAAGACTACCCGCTGGATGGCGTTCTCGTTGGCGAAGAGGCCCTGGAGCCGATTGGCGATAAAGCCGGGGAGCAGGCGGTAACCCAGGGGGACAGAGCCGGAGGCTTCCTCATTCTGATATGTCACAGACTCCACCCGTACCGTCTCCGGCGCAGAAAAGTTGAAGTAGACCACCAGGCTGTCTTCCGGGACGGCGAACTGTGCTCCCGAGGCTTCGCCCCGGTAGAGCTCTGTGCTGGTGTGCATCATGGTCTCCTGCTGGTTCTGACTCTCAATGGTCACGGTGAGACCGGCATCCGCCTCTACGGCCAGGGTATAAGTTCCAGGCTCCGGGTAGGCGGCCCGGCGCAGTCCCTCTCCGCGCTGGAGAGAGACCGGCCCGGTGATGTTATATGCCGCCACGGCAAAGACTACCAGGGCGGCCAGGACGCCGCCGGTCAGAGCCAGGATGAGCTTTCCCCGGCCTTCCATATGCTTTGACAGCGGCCCTCCGAGCCAATGGTCCATCCCGCACAGGATGGCGGAGCCCACCAGAAGGCACAACAGGGGAATTGGCTGAACGCCGCTCCACACCTCGAAAGAGGTCATGGAGATTAGAGCAGCGCAGACCAGAGTAAGTACCAGGGTTTCCAGCATGAGAATCAGAAGACCTGCCCGTTTCTCCTTCTGTTCCAGCGCCAGAAGGGCCAGGAAAGCGACGGCGATGGTCCCGGTTGCCCCCATACTGAAGGCCAGCACGAAAGCCAGGGCATTGAGGAAGAGCAGGACCTGGTGTATGCGTTTTTCCCAGTTGGTTTTGCTGGACTGGATCAGTCCCAGGGAGAGCAGGACGGCGATTCCCACACATCCGGCGAACACGTTGGGATTTTCAAAAATGGAGGTCATGCGGACACCGGCCTCCACCCCTGAGAGAGCGCTGTAATCCTGGGTAAACCGCTCCAGGAGCGCCAGGACCGGGGTACTGATCCACCGGGTGGAGAGCATATCGATACTCACCAGGCTGGCCAGGGCCGCACAGGTCTCCAGGAGCGTGGCAATCCAGCGGCCCGGCTGCACACCCTTCCCGGGGGCGATGGCCAGCAGGAACAGGACCAGGCAGAAGGAGGCCAGGACTTTTAAGAATTCGTAGAGGGCGAATTTCCCAGACACGGCGTACAGCGTGGAGATCCCGTCCATCAGGACCACGGCAGCCAGAAGAAGCAGGGGGACACCCATCCGGTCCCGCAGCTGTGTAAAGCACAGGAAGGTCAGGATGGGGACCCCGACGGCCAAAACCATGGTTGCCGGCTTAATGGTAGAGGCGGAGCACAGGCAGACCATGAGAAACAGCACCGCCCCCAGGAAAAAGGGGAGGCTGGCTTTCCAGATCGTAAGCGGGGCTTTTATTGCTTGTTTTGTTTTTTCTGTAGCCAAAGATTTGGATTTCATATGCAGATTCCTTGTCAGGTAGTTTTCTGTCTGAAACGGGGGGCGGGGGATGGGGTGGTCTCTCACTCATCCCCCGCGCAGATCTGCCGGGAAACGCCCCCGTTCGGAAAGGAGAAAACCGTCCGTGCGGGTATTCCGCACAGTTGGTTTCCGTCTCTGGGAGATGGACAGAGACGGAAGAAAAGAACTCCGAAGAAAGAGTTCTTCCCAAAGCCCTTCACACAGCGGGAGGGCTTTGGGAAGAACGGGAAGGAAGGGCTTCCCGTTCTTCGGGCTTATAGGTACTTAGTTGTCCTCAATTAGTCCACGAAATTCTCGCAGAAGCGCATGAGGATCTGGGCCACCTCAGCGCGGGTTGCGCCGTTGGTGGGGCTCAGGGTCGTGCCGCTGGTGCCGTTGATGAGGCCCTCAGCGTTAGCCCACTGCATGGCGGTGAGCGCCCAGGAGCTGACGCCACCCACGTCCGTGTAGCCATTCAGGCTGTTGGACGCGCTGGTATCGTAGCCCTTGTACTGGGCATAGCGGTACAGAATGACCGCCATCTGCTCACGGGTCACGGTGTCGTTGGGCCCGAACAGGCCGTTGCCGTAGCCCGCCACGATGTCGTTGGCGGCCGCCCAGTTCACCGCATCGGTGTACCACTGGCCGGAGGTCACATCGGTGAAGCCGGCGCTGGAAGCACTGGGGGAGCCGTCCAGACGGTACAGGATGGTGACGATCATGCCGCGGCTAGTGGTCACATTTGGGCTGAACAGGTTGTCGCCGGTACCGGCCATGAGGCCGCGCTTATACACAAAGGACACGGCGTCATAGTACCAGGCGCCGGACGCCACGTCCGTGAAGGGCATGCCGCTGGGCTCCTCGGCCACGAAGGTGGCCTTGACGGTCACCTTGGAATTGGGCATCACGAAGGTGTACCGGGTATCGTTCACCTTGGTCAGCTCAACTTCCTTGCCACTCGTGTTCGTCACAGTGAGGGTATCCAGGACATAGCCATCATCCGGGCGAACCGTGATGGTCACGGTGTCGCCGGTCTTGGGGTTGTCCGGGCTGACAGTCACGCGGCCGTGGGTGGTGGAAGCTACCGTTACGCGGGAGCTGCTGGAGGAGCTTCCTCCGCCGCCTCCGCCTCCGCCGCCACCACCGTGGTCGCCACCGCCACTGCTGACGTAGGCGAAGGTAACAGCGACTTTAATGGGACCGTTGTTGGGAGTAAACTCACCGATGACTTTCTGTCCAGCGGTACTGCTACTGAAGTTCTCAATGGAAAACTTAGTTGCGTCATCACCAATGGTATAGGTGCCGCTGCTGACTTTATAGTCCGATTGGGGAGTAGCCGTTACGACCACCGTACTACCGACGGGGATCACATCGCCCCGTATACTATAAGTATCGTTACCGACTTTATAGGTCAGGTCGACATTACCACCGCTCACCGCGTCTTGCGTGATCTTGTAGTACGCATCAACATTACCGGACGCGGTACCGCCTTCCAGCACGATATTGCCGGTACCGCTCACCGTGGCATTGTTCTCGACCTCGACAGTACCCTTCGCGATGATGTCAGAGTTCAGGGTGACATCGCTCTGGATCTTCAGGACAGCGCCCTCCTCAACGGTGATGGTACCGCTGATAATGGTTCCTATACTGTGCTCATCGCTCTTGATGATGACTGTCGCGCCGTCCTTGACCGTGACACCGTTCTCACCAAAGTCGAGCTTACCGGTAAGAGTAATGGTCTTCCCCGTCGTACCTGTCGTTGCAAAAGTTGTGGCCTTGGTCTCGTTCTTGATTTCACTAGGAACGGTGAGAACCACAGGTGCCTCCGCCTTGATGCCGTCGAGCACCAGCTGGCCGCTGACCTTGAAGGTAACGTCGTCGCCGGTAGTGTATGCCTTTACGGCGCCGCCCTTGACGGTCAGCTTGCTGTCAGATGCCACGACGATAGTATCCATGGTAAGGCTGTAGGTCTCGGTATTTCCGGTGTCGGTGTCCAAGGCGATCACATAGGTGCCGTTGGCGTCGTTGCCCACCGTATATGTACCGCTTACCGTAACATCGTCGTTCACCTTATAGGTCCCGTCGGATTCCACGCTCCACGAAATACCCGTTCCCGTTGCGGGAGCAGTATCTGTGTCGGCGGAGGCGGCAGACACCGGAAGCTGAACCATGGACACGATCATACAGAGCGTTAGGATTTTTGCCAGGAATCGCTTGTTCATGCCGATTGTCATTCTCCTTTCACTAGGCGAGAGTCGTTCCCGCCTTCGGGGGCCTGTTCAGATTGGCCCCCAAAGCCTTCTCCCACGGGCGGCTCCCTCGCCTGAGTCGGGAACCGCTGGTTAGGCCGCTCCACCCTAGGAGTGAATATCCATGTCATGTTCATCACCTCCTCTTTGCCCCGCCGGGTGGCGGGGATTGTATCGATCTACGAATCTCAATATCCTTCTATGGGATGAGGTAGATTGCAGCCACGGCTGTACCAGCGTTGTTCAGCGCCAGCACTACCATCTGCATTTTTTGCGGGGGAACGTCAGCGGTCACACAGGATACGCACTGGCCATCCTGCATACGGTAGACCGGCACTTCCTCTCCTACAGAGGCGAGAAACTCGAACGCAGTCTTACCGTCTTCCTGAATACTGAGCACAGGCTCCCGGTACTGGAGGGAGCAGTTCAGGTATATACCATCCCGGGGGCCATTCGGCATCTGGTACAGTGCCAGTGTCTGGGGCGAGACGGCAGCGAGTGCTCCACCATCCTCCAGGTAGAAGCCACGCTGAAAGTCTGGCTTGTCCAGCACCACTTCAGTTTCGTTCTCACCATCCAGGGCTTTGTAATAAAAGCGCTCGTTCTCCCGTATGTAGTCCCCGGTCAGATACAGGTACCGCCGCGCGGTGGCCGGGGAGACGATTCCGAAGCCGGTATCCGCCGCTGCATCCCCCCGGTCTCTCTGGGTGCTCAATCCTCGAAGCAACTGTTCCTTCTTGTTTTTCTCCTCCACCAGATAAATCAAAAACCCTACGGTAAAGGCTGCAATATCCAGGAAGAAGGCCACTGCCAGGCTGAACAGGGCCAGCCCACGGTTAGGGCTCCGCAGGTAGATGCCGGCTTGATCCACAGCATTGTGCTCCGCGATATACAGCCGGCTCAGGTCGTCCAGATGGTCCATGGCCTCTGTCCGGTCATAATTTCGCAGCAAGCTGTTTTCTGTGCCGGAATATGCCGGAAGCGTACCTATAGCAGACTTCAGCGCATCCAGCTTTTCCGTCCAGACCTCTTTCCAGTCCTCTCCGCTCCAATCAGAGGCGTTGCTCAACTCTTCCGTCTGCTCATCCAGTGTTTCTTCCGAGCTCTTTAATTCCGCATATGCCTGGATGTCCCGAATCATTTCATCCATGCCATCCAGGAGATCTGTATAGGTAGCGTCTCCTGCTCCACTTCCTGTTTGAGCCGCCTGGAGTTCTTCAAAGATATTGCGCGCCTGGTTCGCCAGATCCTCGGTATCAATGTCCTGCTGCAGCAGGCCGGACTGAATTTCCCGCAGAGCCGCTGTAACGGCAGTGCTGCCTCCGCTGGCGGAGGCGAGGGAGCCCTGATAGCGTCGGATAACGCCCAGGGCTTCTTCATAATCGCCCTGTTTCTGATTTAGTTCATTCCACTCCGTCCGCGCTTGCCTCCAGGCCGCAACAGCATCGTCGCGTGCCTCTTGTAGCGCTACAATATCGGAGCCAGGAGGGGCATTATTCAACATATCTTCTGCCTGCTGCACCATTTGGTATGCATTGTCGACTGCATCCTGTGACTTCGGGATCTGAATCTCCAACTGAGCAATCTGCTCATTGACCTGATCTTCCAGGCTGCCAAGAGTCTGTTCCGCCTGTTGAATCTCACTGTCCGAAGCTCCGTCGGCCATTGCTCGTTCCATAGCGAGGATGGCACTCAAAATCTCACTGTTTGCCGCAAAATCAACCTCTTCGCCTTCTTCGCCTTCGACATATTGCTTCCGATCCTGCTCCAGATTCAGTCCTTCTCCAACCGAAGCCTCCTGTGTTTCCAGCGCCGCCGCCTGCGTATACAGATCGCTTACCTGTCCGCCCAGCTCGTCCCGAAGCAGTTCTTGATATTCATCGACATAATCGCCTGCATCATACAGCTCGCTCCGGTACCCAGATTGGACCAGGAGTCTGCTCTCTGTGGGCCAGGCTCCCTCATATGCATAGCCGGATATGAAGATATAAGTAAAAACAGAAGAACAGCACAGGGTAACAAGACTCAGGCTGGCCAGGACGGTTCGCTTGGAGCAAGACCCCATCGTGTTCATCCAGAACGTCGGCAGGTAGAAATTCAATCCCAGCAGAATTCCCTGTACCCCAAGAGAAGCCAGGTATGCCTGCCACTTTCTCCTGGAACACGTAATCGGCCATGCCCTGGGCTGTGGACCACCAGGAGACCACCGCCAAGACAATCGTGGCGATCCGGAGAATATAGAGGGCTCCGGTCTGAGGGCTTCCGCCAGAGATTTTTCTCATCTTGTCCGTCTGATCCATCCGGATCCCCTCCTTTTTCGCTCCGAACGCGTTCCAATTCTGCGGACCACCACCTTGTCTTTTCGGCTGATTCGGGGCTGGTGTTCTCCGTACCGGTGCTGTAGACCTCCGGACGCCATTTCAATTTCCCTCTCCAGCGCCTCATTCATCACCTGAGTGACCTCCGGTTCCAGGGAATCCCCCAGGTCCGGCAGGAAGAAGAGCAGGAGGGACTCCAGCACCGAGCGCAGCGCGAACATACGGAGGACGCCCATCAGCAGCCCCATGCTGTACTGGACAATGAGCACGAAGATCAGACGCATGGAGATTTTCAGCAGGGAGCCATGCTGCAGACACTGCTTCAGAACCAGCCGGATCGCTTCAAAGGCCACCATGACCGCTATTATTCCGACCAGGATGCCCAGCGCATACCCGAAGAGGCTGCTGACAAAGCCCACCAGCTGATATCCATCCGTACCCGCCTGCTGGACAGAGAGCAGGAAGGGCACGATCATGATGAGGATAACGACCGAGGTCCCGTACTCGTCAAAAAAGTTCGGCCTGTCCCCATTTCCAGAAAAGCGCTTCAGCACGTATCGCGCAATGGCAAAAATAACGATAGCTGTAAAGAATAAAGCGAATAGGGCTAAAGCGTAAAACACAAGGGCGATGATGTTTGAGTGGTTCAGGAATTCGCTATCCCCCAATAACAGCTTGACGAATTCCTTGACTGAATCAATCCATGTGAATTGGGTCAGGTTTAAAAACGGGAGAAAGAGAAAGCAGAACAAGTACAAAATAAGGAATGCGCAGAACCCTACGTTTTCCGGCAGGAGAAGCTTTTTGCCGAAGGTTGCATCTATTCCCGTGCCTGGTCCTCCCGTGCCTCCTGGTCCTCCTGTACCGCCAGTTCCTCCTGGCCCTTTTGGTTCCTCCCCGCCGGGAGTGTCAGGCCCTTCCGGTCCACTGGGATAAGGGGGCACTACAATTGTCCGTCCCGGGCGCGAAAACTGCAGCAGCCGGGCACAGGCCAATCCTCCAAGCAGGAGGAATTCCATCAGAATCGCCACCGTCCACAGTCCGCACATACTGTTGAAGAACTGTTGAAAATCCGAAAGTGGTGAAGGAACCCCGTAAAAGAAAATATTGTACAAGAAACCGAGGAGTGAGACAAAGACCAGCCCTACCCACTGCAGCACTCTGTCCACAGTATCTCCGGAATACGCCGCGGCTTTTCCTGCGTTTCGGACCAGAGGCACAAACAGCAGCAGATTCAGACCCAGCAGGATGATATTGAGAACAACGGTAGCGGGGTCATCCAGATAATAAATCTGCTGGAGGGCAATGAGCACAACCGCCAGGGCGGAGACCAGGAACGGTCGGGCCCGGAGCCATACCTGCCGCAGTGTTCCCCATAGTCGCTCCCGCTTCATACCACCGCCTCCTCTGTCCCCGATCCAACCGTCTGGTTACTGCCTCGGACTGTTCCCGTACAACGCGATCAAGTGCTGGTCCGCGAACAGGTTGAACTTATAAAACTCGTCTGTAAAGCGGTAGGCTATCGCAAAGAAGTCATAGTTTCATAATATCCGCAAAACACTTCTATCTTGAATTTATAGAGTCCACTCGCTAATATCGTGGCTCGATTGCTTCCATTCCAAAACAGATCGGTGGTGGACTGCACAATAATCACAAAAAGATGTTCTATGTGTACAAAACTCTGTAATTTCCTCCATGGTTTTTGCTTTATAAATATCAATAAAGCAGTCTTCTTTAACCTCGAGATTTACGTTAAATTTTTCATTAAAAAAATGTGCATATGGAATCATAGGGCATGTATAAACTTTTCCATCCCGTAACACCTGCGATTCATTAAACTGGTAGCAACTCACCCACCTCCACTTTTCTTGAAGACCTGACAAATCAAATGGATGCTTAACGGAATGTTTAATGCCATGATAGTCAAGTGCACCAATTTCAGAAAAAATCCAAAGGCGAGCCCCACCTTTACACACAGGTGGATCGAAGGTTACCGGCACACCATGTCTTTCTGCTTGTTGGGTAATCCGTTCAATATCCAAAGGTATAGGATATCTTGTCATACGCACTTCTATTTCATACCTTCTCACTGCATCCCAGAAGTTATCATCGTTTCTTTCCCCTACTTTGGGCAGGAGCAGGCCGTCCGTAAACAAACAAATCGGGGAATCGGGGAAAACTTCTCTCGTTGCTTTCATATACTCGGTTACACGTGGATTTAAAAGTGGTTCTCCACCTTGCAACTTCATTAATCCAATCTTCCCGCCTGAAAGTTCAGAAATACGATGAATATCTCTAACATATTGTTCAAAGTCCAAAAAAGTCTTTTTCGCAATTGGTGAAAAATGGTCACAGCACTGACAATTAAGATTGCAATGATCCGCTAAATTTACCTCCAGATAGAACTCGTCAATATTCCTTGGTGCCATCTTTCTAACAAGGGCCCATTTATTCCAATCACTCACCAAATATGTATGATGAATTCCTATTTGATGAAGAGTATCGATAACTTGATTGTATAGTTCATTCGCAGTCGCAATAATAACACCCGTATTGCGCTTTTCACTTTTGGATAACTTCATCAACTCGGCATAGTTGATTATAGGCATCGGTTCACTATCTCTGTCACAATCATAAATTTCAGGCTTAATAAACCCACAAAATTGAATCCTTGCATAATATAAGTATTTACTTATGTTTTTAGCCAAAATAATGTCACCCATATATATATATATTTGTTTATTCTGGGCAATAAATTTAATCATTTCGTGCAATTCTTCCTGTTTGGGATTATCTTGAACCATCGGTTGCTATCTCCTTCGTACTATATTTATGAAAAACAAACAATTCTGGGTGTGAATAATCGCCATTACGATCATAAATTCCATTCGGGACTGTCACCCCGGAATTGTTACAAATATCGAAAAAAACACATTTGAAGCATTCTTTTACATAAATACGCTCAAACTCATATTCATCAATTTTTTCTCCAATCCCCATATCAATCAGGGAGAAGTAATCCATGATTGAACCGACTCCAAATTTAAAATAGTTAGGTGTTGGGTATAAAATATATTTTCTACAATTTGCATGAGCCAGGATATCAAACACTCCACTTCTTAATCCTACAACGGTGCCCGCCAGCTCCACAAAATTGGCCAGAACACTATAAGGAACAAAAACTGGTGTTGTTCCCGGTATTGCCACGCCACCTGGTTCAACATTTGTACATACAGAGAAACCAATTTCTCTCAAATGTCTTGCGAATTCCTCCCAAAACTCCATTGGAAGATGTTCAATTGTATTAGCATAGGGGAACAGCACTGCTGTATGCCCTAATCTTAGGTTTTGTGTATCGAGATATTCTCTCGCCAGCTCATCAGCATTAGGTGCCTCAACAAAACGAATAGAATCTCTCGTCCAATCCATATCTTTAAAAACCGTGTTCATATACATGGTCATAAAATCCAATCCGTTATAGGATGCTAGATCATCCAAAATTCGCGTATAAAGAACACCAGGGCCATAATGCAAAATAGTTGTATTTTTGATATGCCCCCCCATGAAACACAAATACCGAATCATGTCATCCGACTCTTGCTGTGTAAGAACCTCTGTATCTCGTATATTTAATAAACTTGCTATTTTCTTTGAACTGTTTCCAACCAATGTAACAATGTAATTTTCTCCAAGACCATACATTTTATGATAGTTCTCTAATAGAGCACATGTGATATAAACATCGCCCGTACCTGGATAGTGTTCGATATAAATTCTCGTGTTGGCACCATATCGTTTCATCAGACGAACGTAGACTTTTTTCCCATTTGCTATTGTCTTTTTGTATGACCAGAGGATCCCAAGTGGCCCTATATTAGATAATTTCCTTCTTATACATTCCCGAATACTCCTTGTTTTGCGCCAAATTCCCTTAAACACACCACTCACCATCATCTTATTTTTCCAGTTGTCCTCTGTTCTGTATATGCTTCTCCAATAGCAAAAAAATTTTTCATATCCTGATCCTCGCCTGTGTATTTCGGACGTATTTTTCTTACATAGGGAATGATCTTATATATGCCAATCGCCACAGCTTCTTCCACGGTGATGCCCTTTACCCCAATTAAAGCACGTCCATTTCTTGCGAAGGGCTCTGTTAAGGACGCATGGATGAATCGAGGGTCAAAAAGCCGAGTATTGTAGTATTGTGTCAGAACTGCATTTTGACTCGCCGGCAGTAATTCTGTACCCAATAGGCTGGGGCACATAATTTCTGCGGCCTTAGCAACCACATTATTATGCGTCAAAAAGACAACCCCATCCAGCCCCCTAAGTCGAAGCATCCGTTCAGCATATAACAGAGCAAAATAGCAACATTCCAAATCATCTTGTGGCAGCAGGACAACTGCCGTTTTATTGTATGTTTTTGATTTAAGTTTATATTTTTTGACAATGCTATGCCAAACAGCCCACCCATTAAACGCTTGTTGTAACCTTGTTAATTCCAGATTTTTTAGTTCCTGCGTTTTAGTCTTAACCATAAGAATCTCTAATCCTCTTCAGCATGCCAATGTTACGGTCGGGAGAAATTAACCGGGAGAGGTTTTCGTCTGGCGCTAACACCAAGTACTGATCTCTCCGATTATATCTCGCATCAGGCCGTCTATTTCTCCATCATATACTACTTCGGTCGCCACATTATCAAATCCCATAAGTCTTATCCCCACAAATTCTTTTGAGCGCCCGTTTGGCCAAAAATCTGAACGCTCAAGATGGATAATTATCTTATTACACGAAGATAGAGATAAAATATCGCATAGACCGCTCCGAACCCCAATAAAATTGCCAGACATGTCCAGGAACGGAACCAGTTCTTCATAGGGAACTGTCAAAGGGATTGTTCCACAGATAGGTTCCTCGCCTCCACCGCAGTTCGTGGCTACCACATAGCCTCGTCTCACCAGATAAGCAGAAATTTTTTCCCAGAAGGTGTTAGGTAGAAGGCACTCCTTGGAGCAAGTCGAAAACGGAGACAGCAACACAGTTTTCTTAAGCGGAAGTCTGTTTGCTTCCATTTTTCGTCTTATCTTATTAATGTCTTTCGAAAAATATGGCATAGCTCTTTGTGGTTCATTGCTAAATCCGAATCCCTGCCATAGGTAAAAATCTACCAATGATAATCTACGATAACCCTTTAATTGCTCTCCAATGAATGTCAAGTGATCCGATTTTTCAAAACTTCTGCACAATGGCTCTTTCTGCCGCATGAATTCGCTGAAACGGCTCAGAGGCTCTACCGAATGGAGCTGAACTGTATGCCCTTGGTATACGTCGAAGAGTCTGGTTACTTTACGTTCGCTGCCAGTTTTGTTGACAAGAAATACATAATTAGAAATTCCGTTTTCTTTTAAAAATGCCGGGAGATACATTCCACAAATGTAGTAGTCTCCTGTGCCGTGCCATGCGGTACGAAGAACGGATACCGTTGATCCATACCGCCTCACAATTTTCCGATATTGTCTGTATCCGGGAAGTATCTTTGTCATCATAGTAAGGGGAATAGCGAGAAAAGGTCTCCGTTTGACGAACTGTTTTAGCATGTTTACCATAGGCTATAAACTCTCATCGACAATAAAGATTTCTTCCATAAACACATCTCTTTCTGTATTCACAGCAATGGAGGTTTTTAGCCCGGATGGTTTTTTATCGTTGACCAGAATTCTCTCTCCATAAGGCAGGTCATAGATAATCGCATTCCATCTTATTCCATTCTCTCTCAGGAAAGATTCTGTCATTTCTGCGTATGCTTGTGAACGGGATGTGATGAAAACCACCTTGTCTATTTCGTCAATACCCTCAAAAAATTGCTTTGCACCGGGAAGCAACGTATCATGTCCATCGAGCTTGTAACCGTTGTGTTTGCAAACCGTTCCATCGATATCCAGGATCCAAGTCTTACCAAGTGCAGATACCACAATGTTCTTAGACATTTTCCAACTGCTTTCCTATGTGCCCTCCAGGATGATTTTTCTTAAAATCAGCCAGGGTGACGCCCATACGTTCCGAAAGCGCAATAGCCAGTCCTTGTAAGATGATCAGATTGACTGTTGTAGAGTTGTTGGGAGTAATATCCCACGCATCCCCTTCGTGTTCCAAATCGAGAATCACATGTTTTGGGATCCTCTCGGCCAGTGTGCTGTTGCGCTGAAAGGATAGCAGCCAAAGGTCAGCATTGCGTTGTTCGAGCAGAGAGGTCAGATAAACCGATTCGGAGGTATCACCGCTTTTAGTAAGGATGATAACCAAATCACCATTCTGGACCATTCCGATATCACCATGAACCGCTGTATTCGTATTCATAAATGCTGCAGCGAGGCCAAAAGAGTTCATGGTCCCAACAAATTTTTCGCACACCGGGACATTTTTCCCTAACCCGCTTAAAATGATTTTATGACCATCGCTAAGAACAGCTTCACATTCAGTCACCAATTGGGTAAAGGTCTCTGTATCAAGAGACTTGACAGCGTTATTAATTACCTGCATTTGTTCCTCAAAATATGTTTTCATGCAGCGATTCCTCCAGATAATAAATCCCGTTGTAAAATGCTCCACATATGGAGTCATAATCTTCCCATGCATATGTAGTCAGCGAAAGCCAGATAATCGCGTGGAGAATATGCAGTTGTCGCGGATCAACCTCATCTCCAATCAGGCCAAACAGCTCTTGTTCAAGGGGTTCCCAGCCATTGCTCGCTATATCCAGTTGCACGCTATCTTCCCGAATTGTGAGCCGGAAGCGTTTTCGGTTAAACTGGTCATAGTTTCCTACCACCGAATAGTATAATTTCGCCCAATCATAAGCAACATCACCGTACAGCTCGGTAAATCCAAAGTACCCGCGTGGGTCAATTAATACAGGGCTGTAATCTGAATTCCTCAACATTAAGTTCGAGAATGTACAATCTCCATGAATCAGGTGAAATTCTCTCGGCATAAATTTCATAAGGAGCTGCTCCACCTCTTCTCGATGGAAAAAGATATTCCGGCAATTGTGCCCATTGATGTTGATGTACGAGTCGTGCGCGAAAGGAACCAAATCATATACTTTTTCCAATCGTTTGAAGGTTTTATCAACATAGGCTTCCCTATAGCTTAATATTTCAGCCGGAATAGAGCCGAGGTTATGCACATCTTTCAGACATTCCACAATCGATCCGAGTATCTTCTTTTTGTCATCAAGAGACAGATCTTTATACTCGTAGACTGATTTTCCATCGACCAGTTCCATTTTCAAAGGGGCATAGCCAAAAACAGCAGGGATGTTTTTTAATTGTCGCCCCTCTAGCTTTCTGTACCAATTGCTTTCATGAATCGCCAGCACCCGTCCCTGTTCATCAATCGCTTCCTTGACAAAACGGCCATTTTCAATGTATATTCTGTTGAACGGGCGGCACTTGGCGCTTTCAATTTTTTGGTACTCCTCCAGTAAGCCGTACTCTTTCATGTGATAAATCGGAAATGTCTTATATGTAGTCGGCAATAGCGACAGCCATCGAACGAACTCTCCTTCCTCTGGAACATCTCGGACTGTAGCAGCATTCTCAAACACAAACATACCTGCCACGCCATATTCGGAGGACCTCTTCTCCTCGAATTTCTGGCTTTCATACCTCCAGCGGCACGGGAAATCTTTTGCCAAGCCAATATAATTTCCCTTTTCATCTGGAAGCTCTAAGTCTTTAGGCATAATTAAGTCTGACCAAATGACTAAAAACGGCGTCTCCTCGGGAATCATAGAGAACGCTTCCCGCATACCTGCGCAAGTTCCCTTTTTTTCGGTCGCACAAACCAATTGGTAGTCTACATCCGCAAAACTGGTCAGGTAGCGTTTCAGTACTTCATAATGATAGTCACCGATTATTATGAATTTGCTATCCGGGTATTTTCGAAATAGATGAAAAATCATTGGTAAATTCTCGACCGGCACGAGACATTTAGGCTTGTTATCCGTTAAATAGCCCAACCGGCTCCCCCTGCCACCTGCTTGCACAACAACATATTCAGGAATCATCCACTTACATCCCCCTCATAAATGCTAAAATTTCAAGGTCGTCTCCGTCATAGACAGGAATGTTGGCCGGTTCGAAAGGATAGAGTCCGTACACTCCGACGGAAAATACTTCTTCTTTTGTTATCCCTTTTTTGCCCACTAATCTGCCGCCATTTCTTCCTGTCGGCTGCTCAATGGACGCGCATATAAAACGGTCATCAAATTGATATAAACAAGCCAGCTGTAACAAACTGTCCACCTGTTTTGGGGAGAGTTTATGAACCGCACGTAATTTGTTTGAAAAGTACGGGGCACTTTTCAAAACCACTTGATCCGCGGATATAATGACCGCATCATCAAAGGCCCGTTTTTCCAACAACTGATCCAAATGTGTCAGTGCAAAAAAGCTAACTTCACGATCTTCTCCCGTAACCAAAATTACAGCCGTGCGCCCCATTCCTTCGATTTTACAGATGCGACGCCATTGCCACCACCCGTAGTAGCACAACGAAATCCTTTTTAGAAGGCTGTGCCTTATCCACCTCAGATATTTCATGCAGTCATGCTTTTCAACCATTTTTTCTTTTCCTGCAATATATTTTTTCCATTTGGCGGCTTAATCGGCGAATATCATAATTGGACAGTAATTCGTTTTCCAATAGACATTTTTGTCTTCCGCCATCCATTCTAAGCAGTGCTTTGACCCAACCATCCCTGTCATGGACAGAAATACGGTAGACATCATCAGATACCACCGACTCCTTTGGTATCTGGTCTGAACAAATTACCGGAAGCCCGGATGCCTGCGCTTCAATCATTGCAATACCGAGTCCTTCAAAAAGACTCGGGAATGCAAATACGTCCATGGCGCACAGCAACTCCTCAACATGATTGCTCGTGCCATAAATTATCACACTATCAAGGAGTCCGAGAGATTCCGCATATAATTCCAGCTCTTTGCGGTCGTCACCGTCCCCGACAAGGAGAAGCCTTGATTCGGGCATGTTCTGATATACGTCAGAAAAAACGTTCAGTAAGAAACGTTGGTTTTTTTGATAACAAAGGCGGCCTATGTTGCCGATTACAAAAGTATTTTCCAAATGCAATTCCTTGCGTTTCTCCCGACGAGTAGAAATATTAAACTGAAACTTTTCCAAATTAATTCCATTTGGAATAAAGCAATACTGTTCCTTTTTTACCACGTTTTTAGGAAACATGAATCTTGCCGCTAATTGCGAGCATGCCCAAAAATCAGTTGCATATAGTGAAAAAAGTCGTTTTCCTCCTTCATGTACCAGCATTTTAAGCCACTTGGTTCTACTTCGCCTCAGTTCTGTGTTGTGACTGTGTGCAATACGGATTGGGATTCCTTGATTTTTTGCCAACCGCAGATACATCATGGCCTGGGCTTGGAATACATTTAAGTGGAGAACATCATACTTTTTTCTCTTAATCAGCCTTGCAAATTCTTTGTAGTTCTCTAGAATGCGGTGTGACGAGCCAGATAATTCATAAAATGAAACACCAAGTTCTTCAAGGGGCCCCCTAAAAATGCTTTCCTCTAATTTTTCGACCACTATATCAACTTCGAAATGTGATAGATCCATATAGTGCAGTAGGTTGTTGAAAAAGGATTCAATCCCACCAGAACTCCATGTCTGAGAAA
Source organism: Clostridium sp. J1101437_171009_A5 (assembly GCF_015547905.1). Lineage (NCBI taxonomy): Bacteria > Bacillati > Bacillota > Clostridia > Eubacteriales > Clostridiaceae > Clostridium > Clostridium sp. J1101437_171009_A5. Next base: position 6,771 of record NZ_JADMVY010000002.1, on the reverse strand, counting down.
AAATACAAACTCGGCTTTGGGGAAAGCCCTCATTTGCTTTCATACGCATCACACACTTTCTCAGCGCCGCCCATCAGCTTAACTGAACCATTTTCCAGCCAGATGGCCCGGTCACACATCTCCCGGATCTGTTCAATGCTGTGGGAAACGAATAGGACTGTGGTGCCGCCGCCCATCAGGTGGAGCATCCTTTTTTTGCTCTTTTCCTGAAACGCAACGTCACCCACAGATAAAATTTCATCCACGATCAGAATATCGGGGTTAACTACTGTTGCAATAGAAAAAGCCAAACGGGCAAGCATGCCAGAGGAATAATTCCGAATCGGAACTTCAATAAACTGTCCCAATTCGGAGAACTCCACAATCTCATCATACTTTCCCTTGAGAAACTCCTCGCTGTACCCCAGGATGGCGCCGTTGAGGAAGACATTTTCCCGGCCCGTCAAATCGAAGTCAAAGCCGCTGCCCAACTCCAGCATAGGTACTACATTCCCATAGCAGCTTACTCGGCCTTCCGTCGGTTTCAAAATACCGGAGATGATCTTTAAAAGTGTGCTTTTCCCCGCGCCATTCCGCCCAATCAGCCCCAGGGTCTGTCCTCGCTTCAGTTCAAAAGAAATATGCTCCAGAGCGGTAAACTTGTTGTACTGAAGTTTTCCACGCAGTGCCGTTGTCACAAATTCCTTTAAGGACAGGATCTTGTCGTTGTTCAAGCGGAACTGCATGGTCACGTCTGAGACCTCTATCATAGTTTTCTTGCTCATCGTACCAACACCTTATAAATACAGCACGAAACGGTCCTGCTTTATTTTGAATATCAGTGCCCCAATCAACAGCATGGCCAGCGCGATACCAAAGCACTGAACGTATACAAATGGCTCTGGAGATATCCCGTCCAGAATGCACATCCGCATACTTCTCAGAAAGTGATACAGCGGGTTGATGTTCAGGACGAATCTGAACTCCTGCGGCAAAATAGTTTCTGGGTAAAAAATCGGTGTGGCATACATCCATACCATAGTCAGGACTCCCCATAGGAACTGGGTATCCCGGAAAAACACCATAGATGTGGCCAGCAGTAGTCCTAATCCCAAGCAGAAGATGACCAGGCAGACTATAAAGTATAGCGCGAGAACCGCTGATTTATGAAATTGCACCCCTGTAACCAAGCAGACGATGAGCAGTGGAATCAGGGATATCGCCAAATTTACCATAGAGGACATGACCCGGGTCAGCGGATAGATGTATTTCGGCACATAGACCTTGGTGATCAATCCAGCATTGCCCAGAATAGATGTTAGTGCCATGCCGCAGGCTTCTGAGAAAAAATTGAACAGCACAACACCGATAAGCAGATATACCGCAAAATTCTCAATATCATTTTTGAAAATGGTGGAAAATACAAAATACTGTACGCACATGGTCAGCAAGGGATTCAGGAAACTCCAGAATACCCCAAGAATAGACCGCTTGTATTTTGTTTTGAAATCCCTTGATACTAACTGCTTGATCAGGAAGCGGTATTTTCTCACAACCAGAAACGCATTTGCCAGGAAGCTGTGCCGCCCTGTCCGCCATCTCCAGTAGGACCAGGCAAGGCCGGCCAGAAGAACCGCTCCAAAGCCCGCGGCAAATTCCCAATAGTGAAGTCCCGTCCAGATATAGTCCTCCCCTGTGGCGGAAAAGCACAAGCTTCCAAAGGTTTCAGCCCCATTGATATAAAGTGTGCATCCGTCTTCGTCAGCACTGGATGACATCAGAGGAGACACTGCACTGCCGGACACAGAATCGGCGGAAAGCCGTAAAAGCAACGGTGCACCATACAACGTTTCCGATGGCGGATCAATGGAGAGAGTGGTCACCATACCCTCAGTCATTGCGGCTGCATCCAACGTCTGACTGGCCAACAGAGATTGATTCCGCAGATCATAAAGCTCCACCGTCACAATCCCTGCATTGGCACGCATATATGTAGTCCACTGGACAGATACCGTTTGGAACCGTTGGATATCCGCTTGAAATACCTGCTCAATCACAACGCCCTGTGCCAGTTCTCCAGCAGCGGTTTCCGCTACAGGCAAATCCAGATCTCCTCTGGAGTCCCGGATATGCAGTTCTTTCCCCGCTAAAAAGTAGAAAGAAATCACCAACAGGGCATAAAGGATGAGCATGACTATATATACCATTCCCAGCCGGAACGGGCGTTCTTGCGAGTGGCGCATAATTTGGAGAGGCTCCCTTCTGGTTTGAAAACTAAGAGATCACTTCGGCTCAAAGCACATACCAAGGAATATTTCTTCTGTGGTAATCTTTGAAGACGGAGCGTCTGAGAGTGAAGTTTAGAACCTAAAAATGGGCGTGAAAATGAATGCCTGCATGCTCAAAGAACAGGGCAGGCCTTGATTTTTGCGCCTCAAATCGCGAATATGTGATGGTGAATGACAAAACTTGATAAAATTTCTGGGAAGGCCTTGAAATTTTATCGGACTTTATGTAAGATATAGGTAGTAAAATTATGTAGCTGAAGGCCGTGTCTCCAACATTCCACCACAGAAGAAATATTCTGTGGTACTTTTTATAATATGAGGTTCATCCGCTGGAGGATCCGCTCATGGGAAGCGGCACTCACCGCTACATAAATTCGAGTCGTCTCAATCCGGCTGTGGCCCAGAATGTCAGCTAGGTGGGCCAAGTTCTTCTCCACAGCGATGAACGACCTAGCGAACAGGTGCCGCAGGCTGTGCGGAAAAACCTTTCGACTGTCCACGCCCGCCTTCCGGCATAACTTCTTCATATCGTGGCAGACATTGGAACGGTCCAAAGGCCGGCCGCTTCTGGTACGGAAAATATGGCCGCGCTCAATTCCGTTGGCTTTTGCGTATTTGAGCAGCCGTCGGCACAGTTCTTTTTGCAGGACAATAGTTCTGCTTTTTCCTTTCAGCCAGATTTCCGCCCTGCCGGTGCGCGCAGACTCCACCGTGATGAATTGAAGTTCTCCGATCCGGATCCCGGTTCCGCACAGCGTCAGTATCGTCAGGTAGAGGCGTTCGTTTCTGCGGCCTTTCGCCGCGGCCAGAAGACGGCTGTATTCTTCGTGAGATAATTCCCTTCGTTCATCCAGAAATGCCTGCCTCTGGATCCGGAGAAGTTTCACTTTACATTCCGTCCGCCCATAAAACTCGAGAAAGGCGTTTATGGCGGACAGGGCTGTGTTTACCGTCTGCGCCTTGCGACTCTTCAGCAACTGCTCCCGATATTCCAAAATCCGCGCTTTGCACAACTCCTGGTCTCCCAGAAACCAGGAGAGCTGTTCCGCTGCATATACATATTTCTTTATCGTAGCCCTCGCTTTTTCGCTGTCGGTTAAATAGTCCTCAAATGCCTTTATGGCGTCCATATTGATGCTCATCTGCACAGTGTTGTCCACCTTTCTTGCTGTGGAGCTCCGGCCGCAGCCGGAAGCCCTTCTGTTATTTGATATCAGACACCTTCCTCATCGGCCTCCATCTAGAGGTTCCAGCCGTTCTCATCCAATTCGAAAAAATAAGCAAAGGTATCTGGTGCCTTCTGTCGGAGAAGTTCTATTTTCTCTTCCTGCCTGCGAATTCAGAAAGCAAAGACGTTTGCGAAGTATTCCCTGAAATTCCGTATAGCGTGGGGCCTGAGAAAACTGATTCCCCCTGCTTCCAAGTTGTACAGAGATTCTGTCTCTTCCGGAAAGCCTAGGGTAAATTGGAGGAAGTGCCCGAATTCATGGGGCAGGGAGCCGATGTTCTCCGCCCGCAGGTGAATTTTCCTGTCTGAATAGCTGGTCGCCGCGCAGGTGAATCCATATGATTAGCTCAACTCCTCCAGTTAAACTCTATCGATGCAGATTGACCACTCCCGATCCGTAAACATTTCCAGGATTGGGGAGGGGATCTTATATAGTTCATCGGCTATTTCTTCCAGACAGGTATCCGTGTATGGCTGCATTGGGTAATCTGCCTGCGCAAAAGAAGAGCAAAGATCAGTGTCGCGCTGATCAAAGGTTTCCATAATACTGTCATATTATTAATCTGCTCCTTCTCCAGCCCCGAAACTGGTTGTCCAACGCTTTATTCAGAACGGTCTTCCCGCTTTTTATAGTGGGGCACCCCGCTGTGCAGGGTACCCCCGTGTGTTGGATGGAGAGCGGAAATCAGCGTTCCTTCCAAGTGTTGTTGGCCGTCAGCTCAACAACCCGGTTGTAAATATTCACCGGATAGGTGATTTCAAATTTCTGGGGCATTCGGTTGATGTCGATGCCCCTGCCCCCTTGAGCTTACCGGAGGCAATCCAGTACCGGGGGTGAGGCGATCCTCCGCAGAGGATGCCTTTCACGGGTGAACAACAGGGAGAGCATTTTTTGCTTTCCTGTTGGGGATACCCTATCGGTATCATGCCCGTCCCTATACATACCGAAGCATTTTGCTGTTTCCATACCGTTCAGCAATATAACTTGGGAGTTTATCCCCCGATTTTTGCGTGTATATTCGCAGACGTGCATTTAGGGCTTGTTAGAAAAATAAAAGTTGCACAACAAATCAAGTTATGCGAAGCTAAGGGTATGAAGCGATAAGTGCCACTTTACTGTATTCGATAACGATTGGAAGTACATCCCCCGGTCTCCCGGAATCTTGCCTGTTTCTCCACCCGGCCCTGGCGGGTCAGCTCCGCCAGGGCCCGTTTTATCGTTGAGCGGGAAAGGCTTAGATCTTTTGCCATGGTGTTGATGGCGTACCAGCTCTCGCCGTCTTTGTTTGCTCGGTCGTGTAGGTAGACCAGCACCTGTTTGGCCCTAGCACTCAGCTCCGGGTCATTGTAGATCTCATTAAAATAGCTCACTTCTATTTCTGCGCCTTCCCCATATGATAATTGACTGTCCCTGTCCGGATGGGAAACGCCTGGTAGATGGCGTTGGTCAGTTCCGCCTTGTTGGCGTAGTAGACCTTCCGGGCGGCCCGCTGGGGTACCTGGTAGGTCTCCCCGAAGGTGATCCCCCACTCCAGAAACAGCCGCAGGCGGGTCCGCATGGGATGAGTGCCAGTTTTCATGACGATAAAGTGTCCCTTCGGGATGGACTTGAGCTCATCCGGGGTCATAAGAGGCCGCTCAATCATCTGGAGACTCTGGCTGCTATCGTTCTTTCCCCGGGAGATGGAACCGCTCATCACGGTGCGGCTGCCCAGGGCCTTGGACAGCACCTCGGCGGTCTGGCTGTTGGGTGCGAAGCCGCCGAAGATGGTGTCCTGGCAGTTATCCGTCAGAATCTCTGCCCCTTCCTTGCCGTAGTTCTTCTCCAACTGGGCCAGGCTCTGGATGATGGGCACCAGGGTCAGCCGCCGGGAGCGGCCGGCGGAGAATAGGGGCAGGATGTCGAAGGCGGGCATGGTACCTAGCTCGTCACAGAAAAACACCACCCGGCTGGGCAGCTTCCCGTCGTGCTCATCCGCCACGGAGAACAACTCCCGGCTCAGAGTCTGGATCATCAGCCCCGCCATGAAGTTCTTGGTCGTATCCTCCTCCGGGAGGATGAGGAAGATGGCGGACTTCTTCGCGGCAAAGCTCTCGGCGTCCATGGCGCTGTCAAAGCACAGCACCTGCTCCAGCTCCGAGTCCAGGAAGGTGTTGAGCCGGGAGAGGACGGTGGACATGACAGAGGCCATAGACTGCTCGGCGGCGGTGAGGGCGGAGCCGGAGAACCACTTGGCCTTGTGCTCCTCCGGCAGGCGGTCCATGAGGAGCTGGAACTCGTTCTTGCCTGGCAAAATGCTGGGAGCCAGCAGCTCCTGCACCAGCTTGAACACGGACACAATGTGCCGGCGCTCCTGCAGCTTTCCGTGGATCCTTTTCGGCGGCAGATATTCCGCCAATAGCAGAATCACGGCAGTGAGCACGCCCTCCGCCGCGTCATAAAAATATTGATTTTGTGCGAAGTTCTCCCCGTCTGGGTTGATGATAATCTTTGAGAGAATCTTAGCATACTTCTCCGATTTGGCCCGAGCTGCCAGATTGGCGGGCTCTCTCCGGCATACATCCATGTAGTGGTTGATGAGCGTGAGCAGGTTGTAGCCATCTGAGCGGGTGGGGTTCCGAAGATCCACCACCGCCACCTGATAGCCATAGCAGTCCCGGGCGATGGCCCCGTAGTTTCGGGCCAGATCTCCCTTCGTATCACTGGCGAAGAAGCTCATGCCGCTGGCGCAGGCGTATTCCAAATTGGGGTATAGGAAGTAGGCAGTCTTGCCAACGCCGGAGGCGCCGATCATGAGGCAATGGATGTCGTCACAGTCCACCAGGGCCCGGATCCCACCGTGCTTCCACAGCTTCTCTGGGATGAGCGGATGGACGGTCTTCCCAAGCAAAGAGAACTCCGGTGGGGCCGGGATCTTTCCCACACAGCCCAGCACCAGCCCCTGCGCGTCAGGAAGCTGCTCCCCCTTCCGCCACAGCGCGGGCTGGAAGGGCACGAAGCGGAAGGTTTTCCGCACCTCCGCCGGTGTAGCCCAGCGGGCGGTGCCGTGCTGGCCGTCGCCCACGTCCTTGCTCTTGATGCTGTCCAGACTGCCCCGGTTAGAGAAGCCGGCGATGGCCATCAGGGCTCCAAACACCGCCGCCAGCAGGAGAATCAGCGTCCAAGTATCGTTTTTCACAGCGATCATCTCCCTTCTGTTGTCTAAACTGGTTCCAATGTCAAGGACAATTTTTTGACAGTAACAGATACAAAATAACCACCGTTACTGGTGAAAA